>NZ_JBITDI010000006.1:0-207453 GCF_044454005.1 Nocardia sp. NPDC051570
CAGAGACACCGTCGCCGAGCGGCTGACCGAATACCTCGAAGCCACCGCCCAGGAGAGGGCCGCCTGATGGCGCGCGTCCGAGGCTTCATAGACACTGACGTGTACGAGGAGGCGAAGAAGCGGATGCACCGCGTCTACGACCTGTTCGACACGGTCATGGTCGCGTTCTCTGGCGGCAAGGACTCCCTTGCCGCTCTGCACCTGGTGCGCGAGGTCGCGCTGGAGCGTAGCGACACCCGGCCGATCACGGTCGTGTTCCGCGACGAGGAGCTGATCCCCGATCAGGTCATCGAGTTCGTCAACAAGTACCGGCAGCTCGACTGGATCGACCTACGCTGGTACTGCGTGCCGCTGGAGTCGACGAAGTACATCCTCGGCCAGTCCACCCGCTACATCCAGTGGGACCCGGCCCGCGAGCACATGCGGCCCGTGCCGGAGTGGGCGCTCACGCCCGAGAAGCTGAGCCTGCCCGCTGATTTGGTGCTGGACCAGTACACCGCCGACACCGTCGTCTCGCGCGGCGAAAAGGGCAAAGTCGCGATCGTGACCGGGGTGCGAGCCGCGGAGTCCATCATGCGATTCAACGCGCTCAAGGCGAAGCTGCACGACAACTACATCAACGCCACCAAAGACCCCCGCGTCATGACCATAAAGCCACTATTCGACTGGCAAGAGAACGACATCTTCCGGTACTTCTACGACAAAGCCATCCTGTACTGCCCGATCTACGACGCGCAGGTGCTTTCCGGTACACCGCTTCGGGTTTCGACTCCGCTGCACGCCGAGTCGGCGAAGACGTTCGGCCGCCTTCGCGCCTACGCACCCACCTTCTACGAGCAGGTGATCTCGCTCGTGCCGGAAATGGCTGTGCAGGAACGCTATTACACCGAGCTGGACCGGGGCGCGCTCACGCAGCGGTATGGGCAATCGCTCGACGGTGTGCAGGCGTATGTGAAGGAGACCATCACTGACGAGGCACAGCAGAAGAAAGCGCTCCAGGTACTCCGGCGGATCCGGATCACGGCCGCTCGCAACCCTGCCGCCTACCCGCCCGACCACGTCCTCAAGCAATTCATGGCCGGTGCCTACAAACGCACCATCACCCCCCTGACCAAGGCCGACCAGAAGAGAAGGGCCTCCAAGTGAGCAACACCGAAGGTCTTCCGCGCCTGGCGCCGACCCCGGCGGGCGCGAACCCGATCGACCACATTCAGTGGATCCCGGCTGACACCCTAGACCCGAACACCTACAACCCGAATCGCGTACACAAGGCTGAGCTGCGGTTGCTGGAGCGGTCGCTGCTGTCGACCGGCTGGATTCAGCCGCTCATGGTGAACCCGGACCGCATCATCATCGACGGCTTTCACCGTTGGCGGCTGTCTCAGGACTCCAAGTTGGTGCGGCAGCGGTGGAGGGGCCGCGTCCCGGTCGCCGTGCTCGATGTCGATAAGCCGACGGCCATGCTGATGACGATCCGCATTAACCGTGCGAAGGGCTCGCATGCCGCTGTCGAGATGTCGGCCATCGTGCGCGAGCTGCTCGACACCCATCACATGGATCCCGACCAGATCGCGGCCGAGATCGGTGGCACTCGAACGGAAGTCGACCTGCTGGCCCAGGATGGCGTGTTCACAGCAAGGAAGATCAATGAGTGGGCGTACTCGCCGGCTTGGTACCCGAAGGAGTCTGCCGCGTGAGCCGCTTCGACAGTGCCGAGCACCTGTACGACTGGCAACGGTCTGGCCGATTCCCGCGCATTCATGACGACATCTACAACCTGATCCGCTCCGAGGTGTCCCCCGCGGACGGTCCGGTGCTAGATCTCGGCTCCTCCACCGGCCTGCTGGCGCGGCGCCTGCACCGAGCCCAATTCGTGGTTCACGCCGTCGAAGCCGACGCCACCGCGATCGACGCCGGACGCACCGCGGGCACCTATGGGCCGAACATGCCGGTGCGGCATTGGATGCTTACGCCCGGTCAGATGCCGGAGTTCGGCGAATTCTTGCGCGAGAACGGCGTGACAGTCGTTGTGGCGCGGCGAGTGTTGCCAGAGTTGGACAATGCAGGAGTGACGCCCGAACTATTGGGTGCGACGCTGGCGAAAGCTGGTGTGCGACATACGTTTCTGGAAGGACGTGCCCCTCGGCAGGGTTCGAGACACAGGCTAAGCTCAGTTAACGACGAGATTGCTGGATTCGATGAGCGTTGGCAGGCAACGACTTTCGATGGAAAGCATCGCGTTTACCTGACATTGAAGGAGTAGCTCTGCCATGGGGATGTCCACGTACAACGGTTTCGACGGCGAATACCGGCAACGGGTCCAGGACGAACTCCACGCGATGTGGACATCCGGCCTGTGGGAACCTCCGTCGGAATGCGCCGTATGCGCGCAGAGCGACGGTGCGGTCCACGGCCACCTCGAGGACTATTCGCGGCCGGAAACATATGTACCGCTGTGCATCACCTGCCATCTCATTCTGCATATGCGGTTTCGTCAACCGGACCTGTGGGATGAGTACACCGCCTGGGTTCGCGCCGGGCACCGACCCGACCCCCAGACGCAACGCGGCGGCTTCTACGCCATCAAGAAGCGATACCTCGCCGGGCAATCCGAGCATTGGCCCGGCCGGAAGGTGAATCCGGTCCGCCGAGCAACATACCTGGATGCCCTCGCACCCGTGAGGTTCGTCCACCCGAATGCGCCAGCCGACCAACTGCTTTGAGAGGTGATCCCGCTGCCCGCCGTATCCGATGCCTTGTTGTCCGCCTTCGCGCGAGACCTGCGGCGCATTCCGGAGCTGTTCGACCAGCTGGACGTAACGATCACTAAAACCGATGTCACGATCCCTCGCCGCGAGGGATCGGCAGGCAGTGGGCATGACCGCCCACTGATCCTCAACGACCGCGCCAGTGAACAGCGCCGTGCGCTGTTACGTGCCCTCCGCTACGCCGCTACCCCGGTGCCGTACGCGCCACGCGCTCTAACACCGCGAAATGCTGCACTGGCCATCCTCGAGCAGCTCCCACACATCAACCGCGGAACAGGAGCGGAGTTCTGGGTCCGCTCGGTCATGCGCGAGATCACGAAGGCATGGGGAGCCGTGGACGCTCCTGCCGGCCTTCGGTTCTCGGGTTACTGCTTCGATTGCGGGGCTCCTGTCTCCGCGCCTGAGCACCTGCGTACGGTGCCGTGCCGGGTGTGTGGGCGGGAGCATGAGGCGGCCGAGTATCGCGCCTGGATGTGGCAGGAAGCGCAACAGGTTTCGGGCACAGCAGCCGAGGTGGCGCGGCTTTTACCGCATTTCGACAGTGCGCCGATCAAGGAGTCGACGATCTCGAAGTGGCACCAGAGCGGCAAGTTGGCGGGCCACACCGAAGCGGGTGTCACGGTGTTCCGTCTCGGTGACGTCTTGGCGCTACATCGCGCTCGAGGCGTGCGGTCGCGGCCAGTGCCGCTCTCGGCCTGATGACAGAATGCCCTGGACCTGAATCAGTCCGGGGCATTCTGGTTTCGGTCACCTATTGCGTATCCCGTCGATCCAGCGAGCCCAGCGTTGCCGCGATTTGGTTGCGACCGTGTGGTTCTCGGCGTGCGGTTCCGCTGGCTTCGGATCGAGCGTTTCTTCATTCTCGGTTAGGCAGTCGTTGCACGTGTGGTGCATGTCGCCGCAGTCGTCGTCGAGGGCGTGGTCCTCAATCCAGTAGTCGGCGGCGTTGGACCGGCCAGCCGCGCGCAGGAGTTCGGCCAGGGCCTCGACCTCGGTGCACTGCAAGGTTGTCGCGACCGCACGCGAAACGTCGCCCTTGGCAAACATTTCAGCGAATTCGTCTGCGACGTAATTCAGTCTGATATTTGATCGCATTGTTGGTCCCTTTCTCTTCGGGGTGGCGGCCCCTGCTGCTTAACTATCTGCCATAGTACATTAGATTGATGCACTACCCAAGCAGGGTGAACAGGTTGGTGATGTATGACTCGATCGCTTTTTCGGTTTAGCGGAAATCCGTGTATTCACTTAATGTGTAATCGCTCCGACGGCCGCCACCGTCCAACCGAAAGGAACCACAGATGCCCAACCTAAATCCCCGCCTACCCAGCCTTCCCAGCCTGTTCATTCCACGACCGACCAGCATCGCCGAATGGCACCAGCGGCTTGACGAGCGGTACACAGCGGCCCTGGAAGTAGCCGACAACACTGCCGCCATGGCGGAACACTTGGCCAGCCTCGGCGATTACGCTGCCGCGCAATCTCTCTTCGACGAGGCCACCACCTACTTCGAAGAAGCCAAGACCATCGCATCGATGCGCCTGCCCCGGACCGACACAACCGACAGCCCGTGACTCCAATTCCGCAGTATCGCAGCATCGCCGATAAACTCAAGCCGTCGGCGTCGTGCATCCACACCACGCACGCCGGATAGATCCGAGGGCAGCAGCAGGCGAGATAACGCCGCGCGCCCTCAGCAGACGCCCACGCTCCCAGCGCCCCTCGCTGGTCGCAGCGTGGGCGTCTCGCTTCCTCGCCCCTCCCCCGGCAGGCCGCCCCCGCACACATTCTCAACGCTGATTGGCGGATGAGGTCCGGCCGCCGCGGGGACGGGCGAGGGCGGCCAGCTCACTCGGCGCGGCCCCCGATCCGGCCGCCAGGGTGCGCCCGGCGTACGGCAAGGAGGCACCCAAGGTGCCAGGCAAGAGCAAGACCAGCCCCGTATCCATCGACAAACGCAAACGCATGGCGCAAGCGCTTCAGTTGCGCGAGACCGGAGCGAACTATCGGCAGATCGCGAAGGCCCTCGACATCTCGACGTCGACCGCGCACGCGTACGTCGATGAGGCGATGAAGGAACTGACCCGCGAGCCCGCGGAGTCGCTACTCCAGCTCGAACTATCTCGCCTGGACGCGATGCTGCTCGGCATCTGGCGACAGGCATCTCGCGGCGACTTACAGGCGATCGACCGTGCGCTGAAAATCATGGAGCGCCGCACGAAGTACACCGGTCTCGACCAGCTGGCCGTACTGAAGATGGCGCAGGACGGCAAGGACATGCCCGCCGTGGACGCGTGGCTGGACGCGATGCTCGGCAGCGGCGCCAGCGACCTCGACAACCTAGGTGAGGCGGCGTGACCGCGATCCGGCCGCTCGTCGGCAAACAGCGTCTCGCCGTGGCGAACTCGACCGCTCGCCTGAATGTGTACGAGGGAAGCGTCCGCTCATCGAAAACGATCTGCTCGCTGATCGACTGGATCCGCTACTGCCGCAAGGGGCCGCCCGGCACGCTGCTCATGACCGGCCGCACCGAGCGCACGATCATCAACAACCTGGTCCTGCCGATTCAGGACATGCTCGGACCGGGCCGTGTCTCGATCAACCGAGGCAACGGCACCGTCAACATCTGCGGTCGTACAGTGATTCTCGTCGGCGCGAACAACGAGGCCGCCCGCACGAAGATCCAGGGCCTCACCTTGGCCGGGGCGTACGTCGACGAAGCGCCGACCTTGCCCGAGAGCTACTGGAACATGTTGTTCTCCCGGCTCTCCGTACCGGGTGCGCAGATGTTTGCGACCGGCAACCCGGAGTCGCCCCGCCATTGGTTCAAGACGCAATGGCTCGACCGGGCGAAGTTCTGGATTCAGGACAACGGCAGCATCCTGGACCGCCGCGCCGACTACGCGCGGCTCCAGGCCGGCGATCCGGACCGGCCCTTGGACTTGCATCGGTTCACGTTCATCTTGGACGACAACCCGAACCTTGACCCCGACTTCGTCGCCTCGCTGAAGTCCAGCTACACCGGCGTTTGGTACCTGCGATTCGTGTTGGGCAAGTGGGTTGTTGCCGACGGCGCGATCTACTCCGCGTTCGATGAGGCGAAGCACCGTGTTCCGCACAAGGAGCTTCCGCCGATGTCGCGGGTGCTGGCGATGGGCATCGACTACGGCACGACGAACCCGACCGCCGGAATCCTGCTCGGGCTCGGCGTGGACGGTCGGCTCTATGCCATTGACGAATGGGTACCGCCGCGCGGCACCGACGCGGAACTGTCTGCGGCACTGTCGGAATGGCTGCGCGACACCAAGCATGACCCCGAATGGGTGTTCGTCGACCCGGCCGCCGCGAGCTTCAAACTCCAGCTGTACCGCGACGACACCGCCCGCGTCGCCGACGCCACCAACGAAGTGCTCGACGGCATCCGCACCGTCGCCGCCCTGTTCTCCACCGGACAGCTGCTCATCTCCGATCGCTGCGAACGGCTGCTGACCGAAATCCACGGCTACGTCTGGGATTCCAAGCAATCGGAGAAGGGCTTCGACAAGCCGGTCAAGCTCGACGACCACTTCTGCGACGCGCTGCGCTACTCGGTCGCGTCCTCGCAATTCGCCTGGTTCTCACAACTACGGACCCCGATCCCCGCAGCCAAGGAGGCAGCGTAGACATGCCGTTGCCTAACGCCAACACACCGTGGCCGCCCCGCCACCTCGCACCCGCATTCCAGATGTTCGCCACCTGTCAGGTGTGGTGGGAAGGCGACGCCGAGAAGCTGTCCGCCAGCCACGGCGAGCCCGCCCGCACAGGGTTGAGCAGCACGCTGCGCAATCGGATCAAGCGCCTGTTCTGGGGCACCAAACCCGATGTGTCGAACCAGATCCGGCAAATCCATATCCCTGTCGCCGCCGACATCGTGCAGACCGCCGCGTCGCTGCTGCTGCCCGACCCGGTTGCGTTCCGTATCGCCGCCGACGACGAGGACGCCAACGACGAGGCCCGCGAACGGGTCGACAAGATCCTCAACTCGCCGCAGATGCATTCGGCGATGCTCCAGGGAGCCGAGGCCGGCTCGGCACTCGGTGGCGTCTACGCGCGCATCGTCTGGAACGCGGCGGTCAAGGATCACGCCTGGCTCGACTTCGTCGACGCCGATCAGGCTGTGCCGGAGTTCATTTACGGCGAGCTATCCGCAGTGACCTTCTGGGAGGTCGTCGACCAGAACGAAGCCGAAGACCGCGTGCTGCGCCACCTGGAACGGCACGAGCCCGGCTACATCGAGTACTACTCCGACGGCACACAGTCGCAGGTCTACGGCCGCATCTATCACGGCCTCTACGAAGGCACGGCCGTGACACTCGGCCGCCAGATCGACTTGACCGAACACCCTGAGACCAAGGGCATTCCGGTCAACGAAGAGGGCTACGTCGACACCGGCAGCGCGAACCTGACCGCCTTCTATTTCCCGAATGCACTGCCCAACCCCATGTTTCGTGGGAAGGGCACACTTCAGCACTTCGGCCGCTCCGATATCGGAGACCCCGCCGTCATCGGCCTCATGGACCAGATCGACGAAACCTATTCGTCGCTGGCGCGGGACGTGCGCCTGGCCAAGGCCCGGCTCATGGTCTCCGAGCACCTGCTAGAGGTGAAGGGGCCGGGCAAGGGCTCGACGTTCAACGTCGAGCAGGAGGTGTACGAGAAGGTCGGCGGCGTCCCCAACGGCAACCCCGTGATCGAGGCGCACCAGTTCGCGATCCGAGTCGACGACCACCTCCGCACCGGCGAAGGGTTCCTGCGCGCGATCCTGCGTCGAGTCGGGTTCTCCCCGTACACGTTCGGTCTCGCTGACGATTCCGCTGCGGCGATGACAGCGACCGAGGTCGACGCGAAGAAGGACGCCAGCACCGCGACGTTCAAGGCGCGCTCTGGAATCTGGAAGTCCGTCCTCGCGCGGGCCGCCCGCACGCTGATCGAGGTGGACGCCGCTGTGTTCGAGACCGACGCGGTCCTGAGCCAGGAACTCGAAGTGCACTGGCCGCCCGCCGCCCGCGAATCGGTCCAGTCCAAGGGACAAACCCTCCAGTCGATCGAATCCGCGAAGGCGGCCTCGACCGAGTGGAAGGTCCGCTACCTGAATCCGGAATACGACGATGTCCAGGTAGCCGACGAGGTGGCTCGCATCCTCGACGAAGGCGCGGTCGCTGACCCGCTGATGCTGGGCGCGGACCAGCCATTCCCTGAGCCTGACCCCGACACCGAGGACCAGGCCGACGAGCCCGCCGACGAGGCAGAACCAGCAGACGACACCGGAGACGACGGCGACGGGTTGCCGTTCGCTGCATAACGGAAGGCAGGTGTGCTCATGGCATTCGAGCCCGCCGCCGTCGCAGGACTGCAAGACGGAGTCGCCCAGATCTACGCCGATGCCGAAGTGCAGCTGCTCGCCCGCGTCGCCAAGGCGATCGAGAAGGGCATCGACACCCCGCAGTGGGTGAGCGTGCAGCTCGGCGAGATGGCCCGCCTGTCGAAGGAGGCACGCGGGTTCCTGCTGTCCCTCGATCCGCTTGTCGCACAGCAGATCGAGGCCACGCTACTCGCCGCGCACGCAACCGGAGTCGCTGCCGCCGACAGCGACATTCCGGGGCCGCCGTCCAGCGCCCCCGCCCCGGTCATCTCCCAAGAAGCGGTCGCCGCCCTCGCAGCGGAAGCCACCGCGGCTGTCGTGTCGACGCATTCACAGATCCTGCGATCGACAGTGGACAGCTACCGGCAGGTCGTCGCGGATGTGGCGGGCCGCGTCGTGACCGGCGTCGGCACACGCCGTGAAGCGACCCAAGCCGCCCTCGACCAGTTCGCCGCGCGCGGGATCAGCAGCTTCCGTGACAAGGCCGGACGGAACTGGCGCATCGACACCTACGCCGAAATGGCCGTCCGCACAGCAGCTCTGCGCGCTCTGAAACAGGGCCATACGGACCGGTTGTTGGAGCGCGGATACGACCTGGTCGTCATCTCCTCGCATCCCCGCCCTGCCCCGCAGTGCAAGCGGTTCGAGGGCCGCATCGTCTCGCTGACCGGCCGCACCCCGAATGGCAAGGTCGAAGCCACGTCCCCGCTCACTGGCACCCCTGTCACAGAAACAGTGGTTGCGTCCATGCGGGAAGCGGAGAGCGCCGGCCTGCATCACCCGAACTGCAAACACACTCACACCCTGTGGGTTCCGGGCGCACCTCGCCCGAAGGTCGAACCGTACGACGAGCAGGGATACGCCGACGAGCAGCAGCTTCGCCGCATGGAACGGCAAGTGCGCGAGGCGAAACGGCAGCAAGCCGCCGCCATCACCCCGGACGCGAAGAAGGCCGCCACGGCGAAAGTCCGTGCACGCCAGGCCGCGATCCGCGACCACGTCGACCGGACCGGCGTCACTCGCCGCCCGAACCGCGAGCGGCTGCGCGACGGCGACGCCAGCAACGCGAACACGCTGACCACGCTGACCCGCAACCCGAACCCGCCCGGACTCCCGGCCAAGCCGCCGGTGACCCAGGCGCAGGCGAAGCTGACGCGCCGCAAACGCGAGCTCGAGCAACTGGACGACAAGGAACTCGCCGACCTCGCCGAGAAGGCCGTCAACGACCTCGACATGGATCTCCTCGACCGCATCGAGGCCGAGGACCAGCACCGCAGCAAGCTCGCCGCCAAACGGGCCGAACGGTGGGCCAGATATGAGCGCAAGTACGACGAGCTCATGGCCGACGGCTGGGACCACGAATCCGCCGTCGAGAAGGCTTACGGCATCTCGGTGAAAGCCCAACGCTCCCAAGCGGCTATCTCGATGCTGCGCGGGCAAGGGTACGAGGGGAAGTCGTTCAACGACCTGGCCCGCCACGCGTTCAAGGACAACGCCTACACGCACTGGCTCTCGGCCGAGGAAGCCACGAACGGCTACATGCTGTCCAAGGCCGGACAGGCCGCCGGGGTCGACCCACGCTCGCTGTGGTTCGGAAACGCCACGACCGCCGAGAAGTACGCTTCCGAGGAACTGCGCGCCTACTGGGACCAGCACAGCCGCCCGACACTCGACGAGTTCAAAGCCGACCTGCTCGACCCGCAAGAAGCCGACCGGATACGAAGCGCGAGAGGGGATTTCCTGCGATGAGCGGACGCGACCTCCACCGCGCCTATCAGGAAGGCCAGGCCGCCGCCGGACAGGCTGACGCCGTCAACCCATACACCCCGGCCCCGGCCGGAAGCCCGCGAGAACTACTCGCCCGAATGTGGCTGCGCGGCAGGCTGAAACACGCACTCGACGTGCCTGCCGCCGACTAACAGCCACCACCTCATACCGACGCCCCGCCCTCGCTGGCGGGGCGTCTTTCGTGCACCCGCCCGGAGCGGACGCACCAATCACCCAGCACCCCAGGAGGGTTCGCCATGTCCACTGCCCAGCCAGCCACCGACGTGACCACCGCACCCGAGGGCGACGACGTCGACACCGACACCGACGCCCCAGAAGCGCCGCAGGGCGACGAACAGGGCGCAGGCAAGGTCGATGCCCCGGAGGGCGATGAAGGCACGGCCGATGAGCCGACGGGCAGCAAGGCCGACGATCCGCGGCTGCGATCCGCGCGGAACGATGCCGCGAAGTACCGCACTCGCGCCAGCAAGGCCGAAACCGATCTCGACGCCTTCAAAGAGCAGGTCGGCAAGCTGTTCGGTTTCGTCTCCGACGACGACGCCAACGACCCGAAGAAGCTGACTGCCCAGCTTGAGGCAACGGTCAAGGACGCCAACGAAGCTCGCGTCGAGCTGGCCGTCTACCGCGCTGCCGGTAAGGACCTCGACGCCGAAGCGCTGCTCGATTCCCGCACATTCGCTTCGGTCGTGTCCAAGCTCGACCACGCCGCCGATGACTTCGCCGCCCAGGTGGCCGCCGAGATCACCAAGGTCGTCGAGAAGAACCCGACGAAGTTCCGTCTCGCCGCCGTCGCCGAGCCGCCCAAGCCGCCCAAGCGGTCCGGCTCCGACACCGGCAATGGCAAGGGCGAGAACTCCGGTCAGCTCACCTACGCGCAGTACCAGGCCCTTTCCCCGGCCGACCGCGTGAAGGCGGTCAAGGAAGGCCGAGCCAACCAGATTCTCGGCCGCAAGTAACCCGCACCCTCTTCAAGGAGTGGCCACATGGCTATCAACTTCATTCCCGAGTTCTGGTCCGATCAGGTCCTCGTCCCGTTCGAGGCTGACCTGGTCTTCGGTCAGCCCAAGGTGGCGAACCGCAAGTACGAGGGCACTATTCGCCAGAAGGGCGACACCGTCCACGTCTCGTCCATCGGCGACCCGACGGTCAAGAAGTACGACAAGAACACCAACCTCGACGTCGAGGATCTGTCGGACGCAGAGACCGCGATGATCATCGACCAGGGCGACTACTTCGCGTTCCGCGTCAACGACGTCGACGAGCTGCAGTCGGCTGTGAACTTCGAAGATCCGGCCACTGCCCGCGCCGGTTACAAGCTTCAGAACCAGGTCGACCTGTTCCTGTACAAGCAGCTCACCGCTGGTGTGCTGGCGGGCAACCAGCTGGGCCGCATCACTGTGACCGAAGGCGAGCCGGAGAAGGCGACCGCCGGTCAGCTCAGCGTGTACCGCGTCGCGGTGAAGCTGCGCGAGAAGCTCGACCGCGCCTCGGTCACCAAGAATGGCCGCTACCTGGCGATCCCGCCGGAGCTGCTGTCTCCGCTGCTGCTCGATGAGCGTTTCATCAGTGCCGACAAGCTGGGCAGCGTCGGCCCGCTGCTCAACGGCACCGTCGGCCGTATGGCCGGTTTCGACATCCTGGAGTCGAACAACATCAACAAGGTCGGTGGCGCGGGCGCGGCCAAGGACGACTACGTGATCGTCGCGGGTGTCTCCGAGGCCCTGTCGTTCGCCAACCAGCTGTCCAACGTCGAGACGATCCGCGACCCGAACCGGTTCGCCGACATCGTGCGTGGCGTGAACATCTACGGCGGCAAGGTCTTCCGCCCCGAGGGCCTTGCCTCCGCGTCGGTTCTCGTCGCTCCGCCGGCCTGATCCACCGTCATTGAGTAGCGCGCCCCCAGCCTGCGGATAACGGGCTGGGAGCGCGCTTTCACCTTATCCACGAAGGGGTTTCGACGTGCTGACATACGCCACGCTCAACCAGCTCGCCGAGCATGTCAGCGCGGCGCAGCTGGACCAGCTCGCCGACGGCGACGCCGCCCGCTATATCCAGGAAGCCACACAGATTGTGCGGGCTGCCACGAAGAACGACATGTACGACGCGACCCCGGCCGGTATCCCCACAGATCCCGTGCTGGCCGACGCTCTCACCGTCGCGACGTGCGTGCAGGTGCGCGAGTGGATCCGCAACGCCATCAACCCGCTCGCAGGTGCGGCCGGACTCGCCCCGACGGTCGCTTCCGCGTCCACAAACGGATCGTCGGTCAGCTATACCAACGCCGACCAGGCCGCCGCCCGCGCACGGCTGCTCACCGAGCTGGCCGACGCCGCCCGCACCGAGCTGCGCAATGCCGGGCTCGCTTCCTCAAAGGTGGCCCGGCGATGAATGACCCGCTCGCGATGTTCTGGCGCCACTGGGTTCTGGTGCGCCGCTACGTCGGCAACGGCGCGGCCGGACCGGAGTACGAAACGCCGACCGGCGAGCGCTGCAACGTCGCCTCCAAGCGGCAGGTTGTGCGCGATGGCAGCGGAGACGAGGTCACCTCGTCGACCTCGGTTGTGTTCCCTCCGACGGCCGCCCCGATACCGCCCGGCTCAGAGGTGACACTGCCCGCTGAATTCGGCGGAGGCACTGCGGATGTCGTGTCCGTCTCCGTGTCCCACGCTGGCCCGCCATTCCCGGACACCCAAGTCGTCTACCTCGAATAGAAGGAGGCCGCGCGATGGCGCTGTCGATGCGATGGGACGGCGAGCAGGTCTCGGCCGCCGCCCGCGAGGGTCTGGAAAAGGGACTGTTCGAGGCGGCGGAAGTGCTGCTCGCGCAAGCGAATGCGCTCGTGCCGATCGAAGAGGGCACCCTCCAGAACTCCGGCACCGCCGAGGTGCGCGACGGTAAGGCCCGCGTCGGATTCAACACGCCGTACGCGCTGCGCCAGCACGAGGACCTGACCCTTCATCACGCGAACGGCCGCACCGCGAAGTACCTGGAGAAGCCGCTCAACCAGTTCGGTACGGAGCTGGAAGCCATTGCAGGAGCGGCTATTACGAGACGGCTCGGATCATGAGTGCCGACACCGGCCAGTTCGTCGACGCGCTGGCCCGCTACCTCCACAGCGCAGGTATGGCCCGCTACCAGTCGGTCGGCGCATATCCCGACGGCGATACCCCGGCAGTGTTCTTCAACCTGCTGCCCGCGAAACCAGAAGCGGCACTGGCGGTCACCGTCTATGACGAGCTGTTCGACCGCGACGACCACAACCCGGACCTGTACGTACAGCTGCGCTGGCGCACCGCAGGCAAGGACCCGCGCGCCGTCGACTCCGCCGCAGACGCCGCCAGCCGCATCCTGCACGACCAAACACATCTGACCTTTCCCGGCGGAGTGCGAGTGCTGCTGTGCCTCAGGAAGGTTCGCGGCATCACCACCCCGGATTCCAACGGCCGCTATGAGCGCGCCGACTCCTACGTTTTCACCCTCAACCCAGGAGGCACGACACCGTGACCACTCTCCAGGCCCCCAACTCGGCCGGTATGGCGACCGCGCTCGCCCGCGACTACGCCGTCCAGGTAGACATCAACTACGGCACCGCCCAGTCCGGCACCCCCGAGTGGGTGTTCGTCATGGGCCTGAACAAGGTCTCGCCGTCCAACGACATCACCCTCCAGGACGACGGCGATATCCACTCCAACGGCCGCAAGTCGCAGATCGCGACCGCCATCGGCGAGAACCTGGAAATCGCCGGCCTGCGTAAGGGCAATCTCGCGGCGGGCTTCGTCGCTGACCCCGGTCAGGAGAAGCTGCGCAGCCACGGCGAGGACATCGGTGCCGCGAACACCGCACACGTCCGCTACTGGCGCACCGACGGCATCGACGAGGCCAAGGAAGGCTACTTCGCCGCGTCCTGGGTGTCGGCTGCCGACGACAAGGAGGGCCTGTACGGCTTCACGTGCACCCTGACCGGCAAGGGTCAGCACAAGAAGATCGCGAAGCCGACCGCCCCGACCGCGAAGACCATCACCCTGCCGAGCGGTTCGACCGGCGGCACCTTCACCGTCACCGTGGACGGCCAGAGCACTCCCGGCATCGCCTACAACGCGACCGCGGCTGCGGTGAAGACCGCACTGGAAGCTCTGTCGACCGTCGGCGCTGGCAAGGCCGAAGTGACCGGCAGTGCGGGCGGCCCCTACACCGTGAACCTGCCCGGCACCGTCTCGACCGTGACCGCATCGGGCACCAGCCTGACCCCGTCGGGCATCGTCACCGTCGCCTGACCCCCGGAAAGGCACGCATCGTGCAGGAATTCGACGAGTTCCTAGACCCGGACCTGTATCTGCCGGTGCGCGGCCATCAGGTGCGCATTGCATCCCCTTCCGCCTGGGACGGGCTGCGACTGCGCAGGCTCCTCGCCGATCTCGACGCGCTCACCCCCGAGGTGGAGCGCGTCGAGGTTCGGCGGCTGCTGGGCGCAGCATGGGACCAGCTCGACCGGCTAGGCGCGGACTCAACCATCATCGCCCTGGCCGGGCGTACGGCCCTGCTGCATTTCGGCAAGAGCCCCGACGCGGCGGCGGCGTTCTGGAACGGCGAGATCGACCCCGACGGCGACGGTGAACCTGGTGTCGCCGTGGACACTTCAGCACCCGGCTATCTCGGACCGGACGACCCGGGCGGCGGCCCCGTCGACCCGGCGAGCGGACTGCGCGCCTGGTTCAACCCGCCGGAGATGGCCCCGGTCAACGCCATCTCTCCCACCCTTTCGTGGCGAGAAGTGCTTGCGTGCTGGCGCGATATCGAACTCGACATGCACTCCGCATACGGAGTGGACGTCAATTCTGGTGTGCTGCATGACCGCCCGTGGCGCTGGCTCGAGGTGCGCATCCGCGACCTCGCCAGCTCGCCCGGCACGCGGCTACACCGCGCAATCCTTCCCCCAACCGTGTGAGGACTACACCTATGGCCGCGCTGCGCGACCTATCCGAGTTCTACGATCCGGACCTCTCGCTGCCCATCGGCGGCGTCATCTACAAGGTCAAGAGCCCCGGCATCACAGAAGCCGACCGGCTCCGACTGCTCATCATCGACGAAACCCTCTCCGCAGCAGACGAATACGACGAAATCATCAAGATTCTCGGCCCCGCCCGCGAACAGATGGCACGCAACGGCGTCGCGGACACCATGGCGATGCACGCGGGCCGCACCGCGCTACTGCACTTCGGCGGAAGCCCCAGCATGGGCCGCGCCAACTGGCAGTTCGCCCAGCTCGCCGACTTCGTCGACATCCAGGCACTTCTCGACTCCAAGGCCGACGACGAGGCGGAAGCCAGTCACGCCGACTAACTTTGAACGGAGCCGAACATGCCAACACGTGTCGGCGAAATCTACGCCGAACTCACCCTTGACGACACCCGCTTCCAACGCCGAATGGCCAGTGCTGAACTGAGCTTCACTGGCCTGCGCGGCGCTGCCGAACGGGCCGCCGGTCAGATCGACAACAGCTTCCGCAACACCGGCTCCAGCATCGAACGAGGCGGACTCGGCGCACGCAACGCCGCCCGCGATATCGGACGAGTCGGAGACGCCGCACAAGGCGCAGCGCGCGACGTCGACCGCATCGAACGGTCAGCAGGGCAGGCCGCCAGCGCAACTCGGCGAATCGACCTGCCCGCCGGCCTGGCGCAATCGGCGACGCGCGCCTCAGAAGCGCTCGGCCGACTTGGAGAACGCGCCACAGGCGCGGCCTCGACCGGCTCGTCCTTCGGGGACTCGTTCGTCGGTGGCTTCGCAGGAAAACTCCAGGGCCTCGGCGGCAAGGGCGGACCTATCGCGATGGCGCTGGTCGGCGTCGCCGGTATCGGCCTCGCGGCGGGTGCCGTGCTGGCTGGCGCGATTAGCGACGGAATGCAGATGGAGAAGGATCGCGACTTCATCCAAGCCCGCCTCGGCGTCAACGAGCAGACGATGCGTGTCATCGGAACCGCTGCGGGCGAGGCGTTCTCGAACGGCTGGGGCGAATCGGTCACGGCCAACATGGAGACCATCCAGGAGGCCATGCAAGGCGGGCTGCTCAACGGCGAGGAATCCGCCACCGAGATGCAACCGTTGGTGGAGAAGCTGACCGCCGTCAACGAACTCATCGGCGGCGACATGGAAGCCAGCGTCAAGGCTGTCCGTGGCCTCATCCGCAACGGTCTGGTCGCCGATACCGGCGAAGCGTTCGACCTGATCATCAAGGGCTACCAGCGCGGCGCTGACGCGGGCCACGACATGCTCGACACTATCGGCGAGTACTCCAACGGCTGGAAGAACACTGGATTCACCGGCCAATTCGCTATGGGCCTGATCTCGCAGGCCATGGAGAACGGTGTCGACGTCGCGGACCGCGCGGGCGACGCGATTCGCGAGTTCGGCCGACGAATGACCGAGGAGCCGGACAAGATCAAAGAGGCAATCACCAGCCTCGAACTGCCCGCTGAGGACCTGTTCGACCAGCTCAAGGAGGGCGGCAAGACCGGCGAGGCCGCCTTCGACCAGATCTTCGACGCGATCCGCCAGGTGAAAGACCCCCTGGAACGCAACCAGATCACGATGGCCCTGCTCGGCGACACCGCAGGCGATTTCATCGACTCGTTCGGCCAGTGGGACCCCTCCAAGGCGGTCGCCATGCTGGGCGATGTCGCTGGCGCCGCTGACAACGCGATGACGACGATGGGCGACAATGCGGCCTCCCGTTTCCAGGCGGCCAAGAACTCGATCACCATGTCTGCCGATGACATCAAGCTCGCCCTCGGCGAAGCGTTCGGCCCCACGCTCCAGCAGGTCGCCGACTGGGTCTCGACCCACAAGCCCGAGATCATCTCGTTTTTCACCAACCTCGCTGACGCCGGACTCGCCTGTCTCGACGGACTGATCACCTTCGCGTCGGGCGCACTGCGCGCGTTCGCGTCGATGCAAGAGGGGATCGGCAACGCCCTCGGTGGCGCGCTGAAGGGCCTCGGCGGCTTCTCGGAGAAGCTGGGCGGCATCATCAAGCACATCCCCGGTATGAAGGATGCGGGAAAGGCGATCGAGAGTGCTGGGTCTGCGACCCAGCTGTACGGCGAATTCGTCGACGGCGCAGCCGACAAGGCCCGCGCACTGGCTGACACGCTCGACAGCGCCAAGCCGAAGATCGACGGCATCCGGGACTCGGTTCGCAACGCTGGTGAACAGGCCGCCGGAGCGGCTGAGATGACGCGCCTGTTCGGCGGCACCGTCGAAGCGATTCCAGATGACAAGGAACTGGTCGTCAAGGCGCTTACCGACGAGGCCAAGGCGCGGCTGGAAGAGTTCGGTTTCAAGGTCGAGCACCTGCCCACCGGGGAATCGAAGATCACCGCGAATACCCAAGAGGCGCAAAAGACTCTGGACGCGTTCGTGGCCCAGAACAACGGCAAGAAGATCACCACCTACACGACGAACGAGATCCAGGACGTTCGAGTGCAGGCGACACGGGCAGCTGGTCTGGACCCGAATCAGGGTCTCGTACAAGGCCCTGTGGTCATGCCCGACGGCACGGCGCACGCGGGCGGCAGTGTCGACCTGGACCGGTACGCGGACGGCAAGCTGCCCGATACCGCTGAAATCAAGCCAGCCACAGGGCGTTTGGTGCAGTGGGCAGAGCCGGAGACCGGCGGCGAGGCGTTCATTCCACTCGCACAGTCGAAGCGCACTCGCTCGGTGTCGATCCTGTCCGACGTGGCCAATCGATTCGGTTACGACCTCTTTCGGTTCGCGGACGGCGGTATCACCGGCCAGGTCGGCAAGGCCGGTCTGGATGAGGCCACTGCGTTCGCCAAGCGAATGGCCGGAGTGCGTTACCAGATGGGCGGTTTCGGCCCGGACGGTTTCGACTGCTCGGGATTCGTATCCGCGGTGGTCAATGAGGCCATAGGCCTGGACGCATACAGCTCGCGGATGGCCACAGCGACCGAAGGGTCATGGCTGACCGGCCTCGGCGCGCAGCTGGGGCGCGGTGAGCTGGGCACCCTGCGGATTGGCTGGGTCAACGGTGGCCCCGGTGGCGGACATACCGCCGGAACCTTCCCCGACGGAACGAATTTCGAGTCCAACGGGTCTGACGGAGTGGTCATCGGCGGCAAGACCGGCGCGGACGACCCGATGTTCACCGACCACGCATTCTTCGTGCTGGGCGGCGACGCGGGAATGAGTAAGGGCCGCCCGTCAACGCTGGAAGGCAAGAACGGCAGCAAGTCCGATCCGTCCGCCAGCTCAAGCGACAGCGTGATCGGCGGCAGTGACGGCACCCGCGTCTACGTCACGAACTGGCCGGATTCGTTGGGCGGCAGGACAACCGAGCGGACACCTCTGGCCAGCTTCTCGGCACGGTTTTTCGCCGACGGTTCAGAGAATCACGTCGCGCAGATCGCCAAGGGCGGCGACATGCGGGTGTGGGCCGAGCCCGAAACCGGTGGCGAGGCATACATCCCTCTCTCTGCCGCTAAGCGCGCCCGCTCCACTGACATCCTGCGCAAGGTCGCCGACCGATTCGGATTCTCCCTCAGCCCGTACGCCAACGGCGGTTTCGGTGGTGTGGGCAGCTCCGGAGACGGCGGTGTGCACACCGGCTCGTGGAGCGTCATCACTCAAGGCGGCCAGGGCGATATCCCGTTGTCGACCCCCGGCAAGTCCGGCGGGCTCAATGGCAGCGCCCAGGACGCCTACCGGGCGATCAGCCTCCTGGTAGGCGGCGCGCTCGCGCTGCGGTCCGGCTGGGACGAAGACGGCAAGTTCGTCGGCTTCGACACCAGCAACACCGCCATCCCGGGACTGGACGGCCAGCTGGAGGAGCTGGGCTCGAAGCTCGACGAGATCGTCGCAGCGGCCCAAAAGCCCAACCCCGTAGAGGTTTCGGTCGACATCGACTCCGGGGCACGCACCGCGAACATCAACATCACCAAGCTGGGGCTCTAGGGCTCCGGTTTCTTCGTTAGACGGGAAGCTGCAATGGCAGTTCGCTACGAGCTGCGCGGCGTCGAGTATCCCGGACAGCCCCGAACCATCTGGCGTTTCGGCGACCCCGAATGCCCGCTCCGCCTCGCCCAGGCTCCCCTGGGCGTTGGCGGAGCGCCGATGGCTCATGTCCGGCAGGCCAACGCCCGCCAAGCCGGTGCCACCTACCGAGGCACCAACCGAGAAATCAACCCGATCAGCATCACCGTCCGCGTCGGCCCCGTGAAGCCAGGCGAAGAAGCGTTCGACCTGTGGAACGCCTGGCGCGAAAGCCTCGGCGACGGAACCAATCTCGCCGAATGGCACGTCATCTCCCCCGGCGGCGGCAACCGCTGGCAATACGTGCGGCTGGAGACGGCAATGTCCGACCCACCGTACGAGCTGCTGGACACAGTCGGCTGGTGCACCGAAGACGCAGTCCTGGTCTCCGACGAATCCTGGTGGAACGCAAGGCCGGTCAATCCGCCGGCCTTCGCTCCCAACCAGTTCGCAGGTCTGACCATCCGCAATGACGGCGACGTGGCTACGTGGCCGTTTTGGCGACTCACCGGCCCAGGCGCGTTCTCGATCGGCGTCGGCACCGAAAAGGTGCTACTGCCCAAGCTCCAGCCCAACGAAGTCTGGACGGTCGAGACCAATCCAGAGTTCCCGCACATCAAGGACTGGACCGACAAGGACGTGTGGAGCAAGGCAGGCAACGTCGCCTGGTACCAGAGCGTGCCCCCGAAAACGACTGTGCCGCTGAACATCGAGGGCATCGCCACCACGACCGATAGCCGCGTCGAAGTGTGGCTACCGCAGAAGTACAAGCGGGCCGCCACATGAGCACCCCGACGTATGCCCCTCCCAATCCGCGATGGCGACCGAATACCAAGACCCCGCCCGCGTTCGACATCACCGTCTTCAATCAGGACTACACCCAGTCCCGCCCGCTCGGCCCGTATATCAAGGCCCGGTTCGGCTGGTTCTGGAATGTGCCCGGCACCGCCACGATTCAGGTACGTGCCGATCACCCGCTCGCCGCCCGGCTTATGCAGTGCAAGCGCGACGTCGTGCCGATCCGCACCTACTACAACGGGATCGCTTGGGACGGCCGCGTCATGTCCGCGACCATCGCGGGCAAGCCCGGCGAAGAGATCCTCACAGCCACATGCGTTTCCAACCTGTACTGGCTGCTCACGATCCTCGCGTGGGTAAACCCGCTGTTCCCGCCGGAGGTCCAGATCGGTCTGACCGGCAAGCAGGACATCATGTTCGGCCCGGCCGACTTCGTGTTCAAGTACTTCCTCGCGAAGAATGTCATCCGGCTACAGAAGCCGGTCTACATGAAGTTGCCGATCCGCTACGAGATTCCCGAGCTGCCGCAGCTGAAGGACCTCAAATCGCTCGATGACATCCTCAAGGCCATCGACGACATGACCGCCGAACTGGTCATCATCTCGGCCCGGTTCACCCAGCTCGACGAGCTGTACAAGACCACAGTCGATTCCGCGGACCTCGGCCTGTCGTGCAGCCTGTGGACCCCGAAGGATGGCCCCTCGCCGTGGGTGTTCAACACCGACACACTCGCACGCCTGCAGAACGTCTTGGACCTGTCCGGCGATAACTTCTTCTGGTTCCTGAACCCCGGCAACATCCTCGGCCTGGCCGACCCGGACCAGTGGGGCAAGGCGCAGAAGGCCGGATACATCTTCGACACCCACAAGAAGCGCGACCGGCGCTGGATGCAGTGGCGCACCGACTCCGGCCACATCACCAGCTACACACGCGGTGTCAGCCACCCGAAAGCGCACTCCGCGATCGTGGGCGGCAAGGCACCTGAGTTCGTCAACCAGGTGGTCGAATGGGCTGCGAACGCTGCCATCAAGGCACTGCTGAACTGGCTGCTGCCCGGCGCGGCACTCGGCGATATCCTCGTCGGCGACCTGTTCGACGACATCTTCTTCGCCTACCAGAAGTTCGACGACCACAAGCTGAAAGCCGATCTCGGCCCGCACGCGTTCGGCGAGATCTTCGTGGACAACACCTCCGCCTACTCACTCGACGGGCTCGCTATCGGTATGGCCGGACTCAAAGCGGCAGGCGGCGGCGAATCGCTGAAGTTGGAGGTCCAGGCCGGCGGAATCGACGGGCGCGGCTTCTCATTCGGAGAGGACGACAGCTCCGGCCGCCGGTTCAAGGTCGGCGACATCATGACCTTCTACGACCGGGGCACGGTCATCGAGGACTACATCTCCGCCGTCGAGGTCGAAGACTCCCGAAACGAGAAGTGCACCGAGTTCATCACCATCGGCGACGACGGCGAAGTCAAAGACGCCTGGGAAAAGCTCATCGACCGCATGAAGGGCTTCGCCGGTCTCTCTCGCGCCATCGCCAACGGCACCGGCTGATCCCAACAGGAGGGGTAGAGCTCACGGTATGTGCCAACAATCCTTGTTGCTGGCGGAATTGAGCAGGAACGGGTAGTCGACAGTGCCGCCTGGGAATGGCGGAGTCATCGTCATCTCGGCCACATAGTTCGGATCTTGTTCGGCTGTAGCCACGTGACACTTCAGGCGGGGGTCGGCTGACATGCAGTCACCTCGCCCGTCCGTTCCGTGCGCTACGAACACGCCTCCGATATCACCGCATGAGAGGGCAGCGGGCGCCGCTTCAGGAGCGTCGCTCGTTGTCGGCGACGGTGCGATCGTCGTGGTTGTTGCTCCGACTGTGGTCGCTTGCGTAAGCGGCGTCGGCGGAGCCGTCGTGGTCGGCACGATGTTCCGGCTCGTCGAGGATGCTGCCGTAGCCGTAGCCGCGGCGGTCGGCGTGCTCGATTTGCTCGGCCCCAGCATCAACCCGGCAGCAATGAACACTGCGAACGATGCGACGAGTGCGACAACTCCTGCGAGGCGAGAGCCTATGTGCAACAGGCTGATTCGTCCGCGTATCAAGGCGATCAAGGCGACGAAGAACATCGCAATCGAAACGATCGCGAAAACCCCACCCAGTGCGTGCAGCACAGTAAGTCCCTTCGAAGGCCGTAGGCAAGGCCCCGACTCCTCATGGCTGGCCAATTAGAGCATGCCCAGGGTCTGGCGCGCGAGGGACTTGAGTCCCGAATTTGCACGTCCCATTACTCAACCAAAGGAGGTTCCACAGTGGGTTGGAACGGCGATCCTGTATGGCTCGCAGATGTTTTGCGCGCCGAAGGTTTGAATGTTGTTGAAGCGCCGGGGTGGCGAGACAGGGGACACGGCGACTTCCGGGAAATCTGGGGAATCGTCTGCCATCACACCGGCGGCTCCCGCACCCCAGCGAGCGAAATCATGTACGGCACAGCGGCTCTGGAAGGGCCGCTGTCGCAAGTCCATCTGTCGCAGAACGGCACGGCCACAGTGTGCGCGGTCGGCGTCGCCTGGCACGCCGGATACGGCTCGTATCCCGGCCTGCCCGAGGACGGCGCGAATCAGCACACCATCGGCATCGAGGCCGCCAACAACGGTGAAGAGGGCTGGAGCGACGCCCAGTACTGGGCCTACGTGAAGGTGTGCGCCGCGATCTGCCGAAAGCTCGGCTACGGCGCGGATCGCGTTATCGCGCACAAGGAATGGGCGGGGAGAAAGCAGGGCAAGTGGGACCCCGGCCTGCTCGACATGAACCGCTTCCGCGCCGACGTCCAGGCGCAAATCGAGAACCGAAATGGAGGCTTCCTCATGGCATTGTCCGAGGAGAAGCAGAACGAGCTGTACAACCTCGTCACCAAGGAACTGGGCTACCGCTTCCAGTCCCGATACAAGGACGAGCTGGGCCGCCAGTCCGACTACCGCGATTCGCTGGTCGGCTACGTCCTCGAAACCGATCGCAAGGTCGAGTCTTTCGACCGCTGGCGGCGCGCAAAGGACGAGCGAGATAAGGCCCTCGACGCCAAGCTCGACGCCATCCTCGCCAAGCTCGACGCCTGACGACCCCCTCTCTGAAGGAGCCCCCGTATGGGTGACCATTCCCTGCCTGCGCCCGCACCGTCGCAGACCGCATACCCGTGGCGCGCGACCGTACGCACCGTGTTCCAAGTTGTACTGGCCCTCGTGACCCTGATCCCCATCATCGTGGTCACCGGCGGCATCCCCGCCACAGGCGCGATAGCGGTCGTCCTGGCCGCGTGCGCGGGTATCACCCGCGTCATGGCCCTGCCTGCCGTCAACGAGCTGCTGGCCCGCTTCGCGCCGTGGCTGCTCGCAGAACCGCCGGCCTGACCTTCCATCGACCGCAGCCGCGGAGGCCGCCCCTGATTTTCGGGAGTCGGCCTCCGCCGTTCCCGCCCATGGAGGCCGGGTGAGTACCATCGCCCCCTACATCAACGACATCCTCACGCTGGTAGGCGTTCTCGCAGGCGCATTCGGCGTCTGGCACGCCGCCCGGCTCAAAACCAAGGTGGATGCCCGCAACGCCAGCGCCGACGACGACATCGAGCGCCAGCGCCTCGACGGCGAGCGGCTGAAGATCCTGCTCGACGCGCAGCGCGCGGACTTCGAGTCCATCGTCAAACCGCTCCGCGACGACGTCGACACCCTCCGCAAAGAGGTCCGCGAACTGCACAGCGTCATCGACGCACTCCGCGCCCGCTACCGCCTCGCCGTCGACTACATCCGCACTCTGCTCGCCTGGGTACGCACACAGCCCGGCAGCGAATCCGCGCCCCCGCCACCGCAACTCATCGCCGACGAGGTCCCCCTGTGAAGCGTCTCATCCCGCCGCCGGAAGTCATGCCGATCTTCGGCGGCTTCGTCGACACATTCCTCAAGAGCCTGTTCGGAATCACCTCCGCGCACGGCTCTGCCATCGCCCAGCTCGAATCTCGCCTCGCCACCGGCGCGTCCTACGTCGACAACTTCAACCGCAAAGAGTCGAACATGCTGGGAAACGGCTGGATTCAAGGCGGCACCGGGCAGGGCCTCGGCATCATCGACTTCGCCGCCCGCCTGGACAATCACGGCTTCTCGACCGGCATCCGCTACGCCATCTGCCCGCAGCTGATGAGCGACGACAATCACTCGGTCGCCTCGATCGTCAATCCCGCCGGAGTGATGGACGGCTGCCCCACAGCGCTTTTCATCCGCGCCAACGCCGACCTCACCGAGTTCGTCTACACCAACATCTGGAAGCGTTCGATCCAACTCGGGCGCGGCACCCGCAGCGGCAACACTTGGAAATTCACCGACTGGAAGACCTACGCCAAGGGCGTGCAGGAATCCGACACGGTCGAACTGGTCGCCGAAGGCACCACGTATCGAGTGATCGTCAACCGCACCAGCGTGATTGAGCACACCGACACTTCCGGCTACCCGGTCGACCCCGCGCACCGCACCGTCGGATTCTCCTCCGAAACCCGTTTCCAGGGCATCATCCCCAACTACTCGTGGGGCCTGGCCAGCTTCGTAGCCCGCTCGGGCATGGGCAATCTCGCCACTACCCAGGCCGACGCCAGCGAGGCGAAGGAAGCCGCCCGCAACGCCCAGGGCGTCGCGACCTACGCGCAGACGACCGCGAACGGTAAGCCCAACTTCAGCGACATTCCGACCAATATCCCGCTGTGGCAGAACATCAACCCAGTCGACGACCCGACGTTCCCGCTGTCGCAGCTAGTGATGTGGACCTCGGTATCCGGCGGATACAACGCACCCGCTGTCGGCTCCGAAGACAGATCGCCGGACTACCTGCCCGCGACCCGAGTCCTCGAGCTCGGATTCATCCGAGCGACACGCGACCGCACCTACAGCACGGTAGGCATGATCACCGGCCGAGGCGGCTGGGGCTTCGACCCGCAAGCATTCGCGGTCGCGGTATTCAAGATGGACCCCGGTAACGGCAACCTGTCGAAGATCTGGGACAGCGGCGACGTCAAGGGCCAAATCGCTACCGCCGGTACACAGTTCCGGCTCACACTCCCGACCATCACCGCCAAGCAAGGCGACATCTTCGCCGTCGGCGTTCTCCAAATCTCCCCGAGGCCAGGCACATCGAACCGGCCACTGGCGTGCGTGCGGCAGAGCCAGCCTGCACAGCCCAACGGGGTGTACCCACGCAACATCTACGGCTACGTCAAGGACTGCGACAGCATCCCGGACTTCATCACCGCCGCGAACATCAAGTCCGGCGACTGGATCCCCTGGTTCGTCCTCGGCTAGCCGCCCGCCCGCTTCACAGGAGTCAACGATGACCGACCAACTCGCCAACACCAAGGCGTTCCTGACCAGAGCAAACCAGTTCGCCACTGCGAAGGCGAAGTGGGACGCGTACGGCACCAGCGGATCCGGCTGCATCAATCAGGCCGTCGCCGCGCTGTACGCCGCGATCAAAGCCGACGACCCCAGCTACCAGCCCGGCGGCCCCGCCTCGGAGGCGCAGACCGCCACCAACACCAAGGCCCATGTCACCGGCCTGGTGAAAGCGCTCGCAGTCGTCGGTCTGCTGTTCACCCACAGCGGCGGGCCGACCTCCGATCAGGCCGTCGTCTTCGGCAGCAACTTCAACGGCACCGACTGCTACCTGTCGGATCTGATCGCCGCTGTGAAAGCCGACGACCCGACCTGGACGCCATAAGCACCCGAGTGCAATCCACGATCCATCACGACGTAGTAAGGAGGTCCCCGGTGACCGTCCTGTTCGACCATTTCAGTGACCTGGGAGACGGGCCAGTCGAAGGCATCTGCGAGATATGGCGGCCGACGCTGAGCCAGGACATCGACGGCGAAGGCGTGACCACGCCGAACCGCGTCGTGGTCGCCATCGTCGCCGGAAACCTCACTACCCCCGACCTCGATGCCGGACCGGCCAAGGTGATGCTGCGGGTCGGCGGCTGGACGCGCCCGCGCGACATCGTCATCCCGCAATCGGCTACTCCGGTCCGGCTCTCGCCACTGTTCGGCCAGTACGACGAGCAGCCCCCGGCAGTCGTCTCCGAAGCCTGGCAGGCCGCGAACGCTGCCCGCACTGCCCGCGACGAAGCGGTCCGCGCGGCCGACGGCGTCCGCGACATCTCCAAGGACGCAGCCCAAGTTGCCGCCGACAAGGCGACCACCGTCGCAGCACGCGACGTGACCGCCGCAGCACGCGACGACGCAGTTGCAGCCCGCGTCGCGGCTGACGCGTCACGCGACACCGCATCGCAGAAAGCAGGCGCGGCGGCCACAAATGCCGCTGGCGCCGCTGCCGATCGGGCAGCCGTAGAGACGGCGAAGACCGATGCCGTTGCCGCGCGTGACGTCGCAGTGGCGGCGCGCGACGTCGCGTCAGGCAAGGCGATCGACGCGGCCAAGTCTGCGGCCGACGCAGCGAAGTCGGCACAGGACGCGGCGAGCGCTGGCGGCGTATCCTCCAGCCGTACCGTGACCGCAGTCGGCGGTCTGACGGGCGGCGGCGACCTCAGCGCCGACCGCACGCTGTCAATCGCAGCGAACGGCGTCACCAACTCCCACATCGCCGATGGCGCACTGTCGCAGGCCAAGCTTGCGTTATCGGGTGCGATCAGCGACGCGATCAACGCCCGCGAGCTGGCAGCGAAGAAGGGTGCCGCGAACGGGTACGCCGCGCTCGACGCATCCGGCAAGGTACCCGCGACGCAGCTGCCGTCCTACGTCGATGACGTACTCGAATTCGCCAGCACCGCTGTGTTCCCCAGCACGGGCGAGCCCGGCAAGATCTACATCGCCATCGACTCGAACAAGGTCTACCGCTGGGGCGGAAGCTCCTACACCGAGATCTCCCCGTCGCCGGGATCCACTGACGCAGTGCCCGAGGGCTCGACGAACCGCTACCTCACTGACGCACGCGTCGCGACAGCGGTTGCGTCACTGTTCGGATCGACCGCTGGAACGGTGACGCAAGGCAACGATCCGCGGCTCTCCGACATCCGCGCGCCGAAGGCACACACGCACGCCATCGCCGATGTGACCGGACTTCAGGCCGCTCTCGACGGCAAGGCAGTCGTACAGGTTGTCGCATCGCTTCCAAGCTCCCCAATCGCCGGGGTCCTGTACTGCATCCCGGAGTAACCCATGCCCCTCTATGTCGGCTCGCAAAAGATCAAGGCGCTGAGCCCCAGCGGGCAGAAAGCGATGGAAGCTTGGGTGTGGAACGGCTCGGCCTGGAAGAAGGTCTTCAACAGCGTCCCACCGTTCAACTTCGTCGATGAGTTCAACACCGTGTATCCGGATTCGCTCGGTCCGGCCTGGACGTACATATCTGGTGTGAAGGCCCGAGTAGTCAACGGCCATGCGGTACTTGCCGCGACGGGAACGACGAGCAAGGTTGCTTACTGGTACCGCCCTACGGACGTCGTCGCTCCGCAGGACGACGCTGCAGTCCGGTTCCGACTCACCGCGCCCACTCCGTACGCATTGGCCAACAACAACGAAACGATCGTCGCGCTGCGCTGCACAGATGATGCCTCGACCAACGACGGTGTCTGGGCGGTCTTCACGGGAGGCAAGGTCCGGATCATGACCATGATCGACGGAACGCAGGCCGCACGCGGCCCGGAGGGGACCTACCCGATCGACGTCGACCTTGAGTTCCGGGCAGTGGGCCGCACATTCTCGGTGGTCCGCCTCGATACTCAGGCTGTGCTCACCTCATGGCCGGACTCGGCCAACGAATCGAAGATGGACACCGCGCACCGGGCGTTCAAGATCGCGCTCACTGGCAACTACCCGCTGTTCCAGCAGCAGTACAACTCCCCGGCGCTCGACCGGTTCGAAGCCAAGCTACCGGACTCGTTCTCCGGGAAGATCCAACAGAAGAAGTCCTGAAACGCGACACCCCAGCCTGATTCATCTCGGGCTGGGGGTGTTTCGTCGTTTCAGGGGCGGGTCATCCTCACTGACGCGATGCGACACCACCGATGAGCAGGGCTTTCCTCCAGCGACGCACGGTCGCCTCCGAGACTCCGACGCGCTCGGCAATGGCGTAGTTCGACAGGTCCGTGTCGCGCATCAAATCCTCTGCGACGTCACGCGGCTCGCGCGTCGGGTCGACCAGAGCCGGGATCTCGTCCGTATCGGGCTCGGCGCTGCGCGGCTCGACCGGCGGCGCGGGCGGCTCCGGCATCGGCGCAGGCGCTACGGCCTCCGCGTCATCGCTGTAGGTGCACGCGTCGCGTGGTGCGTCGTATCCGTACCAGGGAGCGACGCTCGACGCGCTGGCGTACCCAGCCGGCCACTGCTCCGCGGGCTCGTACTCCAGCGGCGCCAGCGGTTCGGCAGGCTCCCATTGGACGGCTTCGTCTGTCGGTGACGCGGCATGACGCGTCGCTGACGCATGACGTGCGAGATGGACGGTCAGGTGCGTCACGGCGACGAGGGCGACGGGCGGCACTGCTGCGACGACAGCGGCGATCTGGTGCGGCATCTGCCCTTCTGGCATGACCGCGTCGAGGATGTTCCCAGCGATCGACACGGCCGCGCCGGACCCGAGCATCGTCCACGCGTACCGCGATCCCTGGACGGCGACGACGGCGAACGTGGCGACAAGGATCAATCCGTCAACGATGAGGGGCCACAGGACTGGGATCGAGACGCCGGATCGGCGGGCGACATCGCTGAGCGCGGAGAACGACAACACCGACGACAGGGCGACGATGACGATGGTTCCTGCGACAGCTGTCCGGGCAGCGGAAAACATCTAGGGTGGTTCCTTTCGGGACGCTGGTGGCGGCCAGCTCTACGTGTTGATCGGATCTCCGGGCCGGGTGGCGTGCCACGCGATGACCTCTTCGCTGTCCCAGAGCGGAGTACTGCCAACCTTCCTGATCGGTTGCGGCGCTGGGTGACTCTTGGTCGGCCGCTTCGTGTACCCATGCCAGGTGCGCAGCTTCACGCCGATGTAGTCGGCGCACTGCTGCGCAGTCCACCAGGTATCAGGATCGGTCGCGCTCATCCATGAAGCCCTCTCGTCGGTACATACCGCGACTGTACGCGGCCGACTCGGACTGTAGATGATCACGCTGCGGCTCCATTCATCGCGCCGGTGGCAACGATCAGGCCGCCGGGGTTGAGGAGGTTCTGAGCGCGGGTCGCAGCGACGTACGACAGCATCAACTCGTCCTTGAGCCGCTTCTGACTACGCCGCAACGCCTCCTCTGGGGTCTGGCCGTCATTGGAGCGGCGCACCCGCCACTCGTGCACATGCTTGGCGACCTCGTTACCTTCGAGGTCGAGCCGCAGTCGCCCGTTGTCGGCGATCCACGCTTCGGACTGGCGGACCGCTTCGGCGGCCTGGTCGACGCCCGCCGCGAGGTCGTCGGCCAGATGGACGCTGGGCCACTCGCGGCCCTTGGACTTGTGAGCGGTCGCAACGACCAGGTCGGCTTCGCTCTCCGAGACCACGCCGCCGAGCGCCGTTCGGACCTTCAGTGTCCCGTGCTTCTCGATCAGCGCAACGAGCACTTTCCAGTCCGCCGAGTCGGCCGAGTCCTGGGCGTGCGCTACGACCTGCTCCCAGCTGCGGAACGCGGCGAGGTCTGCCAGCCGCGGCTTCTTCCACGTGGGACGGCGCTCGTCCATCAGAAGGTCGGCGTCCTCGCAGAACTGCACCGAGTACCGGTTCTCGCTCATCAGGTGCACACGCTTGCCTGCTGTCTGCGCGGCCATGACGTGCTCGATGGCGGTGGCATTGGTGCGGGCCAAGGTGACGCGCAGGCCGGTCGCGCCATGGTCGACGACGCTCGCGCGGCCGGGATTGCCGGTCAGCCGGAGATCGTCGCCGAGGCGGGCGAGCAGGCTATTGGCTGCGTCGGCGACGGCCTGGCCGAACCGCCACGACTGCGTGAGGCGTCCTTCAACAGCTTCGCTGACCTGCGTCATGTAGTCGGTTGCCCCACTGAATCCATAAATACTCTGGGCCTGGTCGCCGACCGCAACCAACTGCAGGTGCGTCTGATCGTCGATGATGCCCGCGAGCACCGGGCTCGTGTCCTGTGCCTCGTCGAGGAAGATCACACCGCCGTCCGACCCGACCTTCGGCCGTTCCAGGGCGAACAGCTTCAGGTAATGGGAGTGCCCGAACGCGACGGCTTTGCCGTATGGATTCTGGAGATCGGCCCAGATGGCTTGCGCGACTGGGTAGACGAACTCGACGAGCTGGCCGTGTGCGTCCCGGTCGTCCAGGCCGGGGATACGGGCGATGTGCCGCTTGGTCAGCTCTGGGTCCGCGCTCTTGCAGAACCGGTCGACGGCCGCCAGCGCGTGCCGGGTGACCTCGTACGCGGTCAGCGTGATGGTCTCGCCGCCGACGTACGCGAGGAACCGGTCGACCTTGAGCCGCTTGCCGGTCTCACCGATCGGAATCCGCGCGCCCCGCCGCATCCGGCCCAGCAGAGGAGCGTGACGGGTGTTCGCGATGTTCCGGTAGGCGAGGGAGTGAGCGGTCGACGCGGAGATGCAGTCGGGGAACTTGGCTTTCGCCTCCTCGGCGATGGACTTGTTGAACGCGACGTACAGGCCGGCACGCCCTTGCGTCCGGACGATCTCGGCGAGCTGGGTGAGCGTGGTGGTCTTGCCGGTGCCTGCTCCGGCGCGGACGCGGATCGGCTGGCCGGTCTGGAACAGGTGGTGGATGTGCAGTTGCTCGGGGGTGGGCGCGAACGCGTTCATGGTGTGGTTCCTCTCGGATTCGGGGTGGCGGCCCCGTGATGGGTGGCCGGGCCTGACGTGCAGGCCCGGCCTGGGTGGTGCTGGTGGTGGGTTATCGGCCGATCGCGCGGCGTCCACCGACGCCGGTCTGTCCGAGGTTCACGCGCTGTCCGGCAGCGGCGCCAGCGGCGGCGGCGCTGCTGTCGTGGCGTGAGCGTGACTTGACGTCGCGAATCTGGCCGCCGTGGTCGGCTTGCATCGCGGCCTCGGCACGCTTGGCATCGTCCATCAACACCAGGGCGGTACCGGGCTCGGATTCCGCTGCTGCGGTGCCCTCGGCGTCTGTCATGCGGGAACCGACTTCGGCGTAGAAGCCGCGCATCCAGGACATGCGGTATGCCTTGACGCCGGTCCGTGCTCCGTAGTGGGGGCGGACGCGGGAGGCTCCGGCGAGCATCTGCGGCATCAGTGTGGCGAACAGGACGCGTAGCCGCTCGATGTGCCCGGCGGTGCCGTACACGACATGGCTGTCGTTACCGTCCAGCATCAGCGGTTTGCAGTGCAACGCGCGGGACAGGATGTGGAGGAGGAACGACTGTTCGCGTTGGTACTGGCCGCTGATCGTGAACCGTGCGATCCCGATAGGAGCGGGGCCTTCGCCACTGCGCTCGCGGGCGGCGGTCTCGTCGATGCCGTATTTGGCGATCAGCTGGAATGCCTTGGCGTTGAGGACATCTGCCTCGGGGGTTCCTGCGACATTCTCGGCCTTGGTCAGGAGCTTGCGGACCTTGTCGAGCATGTCCTGCTTGGTGGCATGGGCCTGCGTCATGGTGGTTCCTTTCGCGGGGCGCGGCCGTGGCGGCGGTCGCGCTCGGGTGGATGGTTGGTACTTGGCTGGGGTGGCGGCCCCGGTGCGTCGTACATGATCAATGTACATACCGCGTATGCACGATGCAACCGGGGACTGTGCCGTCAGTCGGTGATGCTGGTCACGGCCGTCCGTCGGATGAAGCGCCACTCGGGGCTGCCATCTGTCGCGGGCATCAGGTCAAGGTCGTCCCAGTTGCGGTCGTCGGCGATGGCGTAATCGCCGTGGTGGGACGTGACCAGGGCCAGGTACACGCCCATCTCCCCCCACATGACTGCGACCATGTCTCCGATGCGGAGTTTGTCGAATGGGACCGCCTCGACGGTGTAGTCCGACGCTGTTCCGAGCTGGATTTCGCCGCTGTCGGCCGCGTAGGCCGTCCACACGCGCAGGGTCGGGTCGATGTTCACGGTGGCCACTTCGGGCTCCTGTCGGGTCGCTCGGGTGACCCCCGGCCGGTACGGGCCGGGGTCGGCCCCGCGCGCCGCACATACTGGGTATGTACAGCGCAACGGGGCGGGGGTCGTTACTTGACGGGGCGGATGGCGTACCCGATGTGCTCGGGGCGGCGGTTGAACATCGCCATATCCGCGCCGCGCAATCCGGCGACCATGTCTGCCGCCGCGCCGTACCCGTGCACGGTGTGGCGGATGTCCGCGACGCCGTTGGTGGTGCGGGTGATGGTGAAACGATCGGCCATTTGGCCCTCCTGGTGGATGGTTCGGGGGTGGCGGCCCCCGGTGTGAATGTCGCCGTTTTCGGCGACAACACAATCATTACATATCAGGTATGTACGGTGCAACCAGGGAGGATAGTATCCACATGTGTCCATCATCACGTATTGACGTACAAAATTTAATACCAAATTCGGTACACAACAGGGTACGGTCATGGGCGTACGGATCACACGGGGCCGCCACCCCGAAAACGAAAGGGACCATCCATGACCCAGTCCGCCCACCCGGACGAGTACGACGTCACGATCGAAAAGAAGGCACTGAAGGAGCTGGCCGAAATCCAGCCGCGCAACCAGCGCGCAGCCGTCGCCGCCGCGATCATGATGCTCGGATTCGACCCACGGCCGAGCGGCTGCACCAAACTCACCGACACCCCCGGCTACCGCCTCCGAGTCGGCGGCTACCGAGTGGTCTACCTGATCGACGACGGAATTCGCGTCGTGACCGTGACCAAGGTCGGCACCCGAGGCAGCGTCTACAAAAAGTAGCGGCCCAGGCCGCCCACAGAGCCCCCGTCGCACGAACGGCGGGGGGAAAGGGAACACAGTGACCATGAAGAACGAAGACGAGACCGCCTCGGCAGCTGAGGTACCTCGCCGGCCTGGCTCCGTCGCCCGCCCCCGCCGCGTGCGCGTGAAATCGCACATGGTCTCGGTCAGCGAGGCGCGCAAGTCGTTGTCGACTCACCTGGGCGTCGCGCAGGCCGGGCAAGACGTCATCATCCTCACCAACTCCAAGCCCGAAGGAGTGCTCATGTCGTTCGAGCGTTACGAAGCCCTACTCGACCGGATCGAGGATCTGGAGGACCGCCTCTCGATCGTCGACCGCGACGGTGACACCGTGCCGTTCGCGGAGGCGATCGGAGACCTCGACCTCGACCTCTGATCCTCGGGAGTGCCCGCTCCGCCCCTATGCCGTTCTCGGTACGTTGGGGGCGGGGCGAAAGGCGCTCCAACACCACAGAATCCGGAAGGAGTTCAACCCGCACCACAGCCCACACCACCGCCCCCGCGCAACCACGTTGGCGGACTGACGCGCGAAGGGCAGAAGGACCACCCATACACTCGGTGGTGCAGTGGAATACGGAGACGAGAAGCGAGAGCCGACGCCCAGCCCCTTGGGGCTGTCGTGGCTGGTAGAGAGTGAAAACTGGTCGGGGTGACAGGATTTGAACCTGCGACCTTCCGCTCCCAAAGCGGAAGCGCTACCAAGCTGCGCTACACCCCGAAGGTGCTCAAAAAACCACCAGAGCGGGCGACGGGAATCGAACCCGCACCATCAGCTTGGAAGGCTGAGGTTCTACCATTGAACTACGCCCGCAAGCATCCGCCACCGATGGGATCGCCCCGATGCCGTCTGCGTCTGAGACTGTACCGAACCTCGCTTCCCGAACGCTAATCGGGCTGGACACGGCCCTGTTATCGGCGCGTCGGTGGCGACACGCGAACACGCCAATGGTCGACACACCGCATGTGGTGTAACACCTCAGGTAGGCAATCGATCTCATTGCCGATCGCCATTCGCGAGACATCGGAACGCGTTGCAAAACATCGCGTTTCCGTGTCGGGTGGCTTGCTAGGATCCTTTTCGCCGGACGGGGGTATCTGGAAAGGGGGCGGTGAGCGTGCGCCGATGGTGTACAGGACCGCATAGCAGTGGGCACGACCCGGAGGGTGTGACCGGCAAAGGCGCCGGCTCAGACGACGTCTGCGCGGGGTGAGCGCCGATGCCCGCCGAACCGGATACACAGACCGTCGCGGCGATCGCCGCGACCACCCGGGACTGGGTGCGCGCCGTCTACACAGGCAGCGGCCTGACGGTCCCGCCCGAACATCTGGAGCAGGTGTTCGCCGCCATCATCGATGAGCTGCTGGATCTGGCCGGGTCCGAACCGTTCCCGGTCCCCGCGGCCCGCGCGATCGGCCGGCGCCTCGCGGAGACGCCGTTCGACCGGACCCGCATGCTCGCCCCGGCCACCCGGGCGCTGCTGGGATTCGCACCGGGCGAACCGGGTTCGCTGGTGGCGACCCGGTGGCCGTTCGTGGCCAGCCAGGCCATCGACAGCTATGCCGAGGCGCTGCAACAGCGGGCGCTGGCCCAGCAGGAACGCAGTCTGTCCGAGGCGGTTTCGGTGCGCGTGCAGGAGATCGCGGCCCTGCAGCATCAGCTGCGCCACGAGGCCACCCACGACGCGCTGACCGATCTCGCGAACCGCTCGCTGCTGCAGGAGCGGGTGCGGCTCATGGCCACCGACCGATCGCGGGGGGTCGGGCTGTTGCTGATCGACGTGGACGACTTCAAGCAGATCAACGACGGCTTCGGACATGCCGTGGGCGACGAGGTGCTGGTCGAGATCTCGCGGCGGCTGCGCTCGACCTGTCCGGACGAAACGGTCGTATGCCGTTACGGCGGTGACGAATTCGTGCTCGCCCTGCCCGCCCGGCGCAGTACGCTCGGCGAGGTGGCCGTGCGGGTGCTTGCGGCCCTGCAGGATCCGGTGCCCACCGCGGCCGGTCCGGTGCCGGTGTCGGCGAGTGTGGGCACGGCGTTCTGCCCGGCCGAGCGCACGTGCGACTTCTCCGATCTGCTGCGCAACGCCGACCGCGCGATGTATTCGGCGAAGACGGCCGGGAAGCGGAGATTCGCGCTGTCGGAGGTCGACGGTGAGGCCGAGGCGGACGGCTTCGCACCCACCCGGCCGATCTATCCCGCGGCCGTCGCCGGATAAGTCGCAATCGTCCGGTTATCCGATGACCGGTACGCTGATCAATGTGTCGCTCTTGCTGATTCTTCTGGTTGTCGTGCTGATCGTCTTCGCGGGGGTGATCGTCTCCGGCCGATCCACGCGTAATCGTGAGGCCGCGCAGCTCGCCGATGCCAAGGCCGACGCGCGCCGGCTCATCGAACGGCTCGGCGGTCAGGTCTACAACCTGACCGGTACCGAGGCCGCCTCCAAACAGGCCCTGGCCGATGCCGGTGAGCGGTTGAACGCGGCCGGTTCGCAGATCGAGCAGGCCACTACGGTCGCTCAGGCTCGCCTGGCCAAGGAGACCGCGCTCGAGGGGCTCTACTACATTCGCGCGGCCCGCGCGGCGATGGGTCTGGATCCGGGTCCGGCGGTGCCGGAGCTCGACGGCCAGCGCACGGCCGGTTCGGTGACCGAGGCGCGGACCATCGATTACGACGGGCGGTCCATCGAGGCCTCCCCCTCGCCCTCGTCGCAAACCCCCAACTACTATCCCGGCGGCCGCGTGGCGGGCCGTCCGGTCCCGGCCGGGTGGTACTCCGAGCCGTGGTGGAAGACGGCGCTCGTCGCGGGCGCGTGGGGTGTCGGTTCGGTGCTGCTGTTCGACGCACTGTTCAGCGGCATGTCGGGAGTCGCCTACGGCGCGACCGGATTCGAGGGCGGATACGGCGAGGGCTACGACGCCGGACAGGGCGGTTACGACGGCGGCGGGTTCGACCAGCAGGGCGCCTACGACAGCGGCGATTTCGGCGGCGGATACGACGGCGGCGGTTTCGATGGTGGTGGGTTCGACGGCGGCTTCGATGGGGGCGGCGGTTTCGACGGCGACTTCTGAGCCGTCAGCTCGGCTGACAGGCCGGGCACCAGAACAGGTTTCGCCCCTCGAGCACCGAACGCACGACGGTGCCGCCGCAGATGCGGCAGTCCTCACCGGCTCGCCGGTACACGTAGGTACGCGGTTTGCCCTCGGCATAGGACGGTGCGCCTCGATCATGTTCGGGGCGCATCACCACGATCTTGCCGCGCCGGACCCCCAGGCGCAGCAGCTCGACCAGATCGGCCCACAGTTCGTCCCATTCGGCGGTGCTCAGCGCGCGCCCCGACCGCTGCGGTGAGATGCCGTGCCGGAACAGCAGTTCCGCGCGATAGACGTTGCCCACCCCGGCGATCACCGACTGATCCATCAGCAGCGCGCCGATCGGACGGGCGGACCGGCTGATGCGCTGCCACGCCCGATCGGGTTCGGCGTCGCGGCGCAACGGATCCGGCCCCAGCCGCGCGGTGAGCGCCGCGACCTCGGGTTCGTGCAGTACCTCACAGGCGGTCGGCCCGCGCAGATCGGTCCCGTACAGCGCCCCGTCCGCGCGCCCCGCCCCGATCATCCGCATCCGCACCTGCCCCACCGGATCACCCAGCGGCGCGGGCGATTCGGTGAAGGTCCCATACAGCCCCAGATGCACATGCACGACCAGCCCGGAATCGTAATGATGCAGCAGATGCTTCCCCCAGGCCTCGGCCCGCACCAGCACCCGCCCATCCACCAGCGCCGCCCCCTCGGCAAACCGCCCCTGCGGACTGGTCACCCGCACGACTCCCCCGCCGAAGCGCTCCCCGTGCGCCTTCGCCAGCCGATGCAACGTATGCCCCTCAGGCACCAGCACCCCTCTCCCCCGAACGCCGCACCCCTTCCCGCACGTCGCACCCCTTGCGGGCGGCCACAAGGGGTGCGGAGGGTCGGAGAGGGTGCGGGGGTTCGGGATTCGTCAGTTGGCGGGGAGCGCGGGGGGTTCGCCGGTCGTTTCGTAGGCGGCGATGATATCGATGCGGCGCTGGTGGCGGGGCTCCTCCGACCACGGGGTGGCGATGAAGGCGTCGATGATGGCCAGGGCCTGCTCCAGCGGGTGCATGCGGCCGCCGATGCCCATCAACTGCGCGTTGTTGTGCTGGCGGGCCAGCTGGGCGGTCTCCACGCTCCAGGCCAGCGCGCAGCGGGCGCCGGGCACCTTGTTGGCCGCGATCTGCTCGCCGTTGCCGCTGCCGCCGAAGACGATGCCCAGGCTGCCCGGGTCGGCGACGACGCGGCGGGCGGCATCGATACAGAACGCCGGGTAGTCGTCGACGGCGTCGTATTCGTGGGCGCCACAGTCGATCACCTCGTGACCGGCCTGCTTCAGATGGTCTTTGACGTGGTTCTTCAGTTCGAAACCGGCATGATCGGCACCCAGGTATACGCGCATGGCTCCAGATTCTGTCAGGCGTCCGGGAGGCGGTTCGCTTCGGGATAACGGGCCGCGACATCATTAGAGTTCACCTCATGCAGTCCGACGATCCGTGGGCCCGAACCGCCGCACAACCGGGGCCGCCCGGCTGGAATCCCGTGACCGGAATGTCCGGCTGGGATCCGCGGGTCGGGCCGCCCGGCTGGGCCCCGCAGGGTTCCTATGCGCCGCCGCAGATTCCGCCGCATCAGCTCACCCGCGGCCTGTCGCCGTGGGGCATGCCCGCGCGGCACAGCTGGGAGATCCCGCTGCTGGTGGTCGTGGTCATCGCGACCGTGCTGGCCTATGCGTTCGGCATCGGCCTGCTGCTGATGGGCTACTTCGACCAGTACGTGATCCTGTTGATCACCGCGCCGTTGCTGCTGTGGTTCGGCCGCGGCGTGAACTACTCCACGCAGCGGGTCAACGGCGTGCGGATGTCACCCACCCAATTCCCCGAGGGCTATCGGATGGTGGTGGAGGCGGCGGGCCGATTCGGCATGGCCACGGTGCCCGACGCCTATGTGGTGACCGGCAACGGCCAGATCAACGCCTTCGCCTCCGGCCACGGCTTCCGGCGCTACGTCGTCATCTACAGCGATCTGTTCGAAATCGGCGGCGCCGCCCGCGATCCGGACGCGCTGGCCTTCATCATCGGTCACGAGGTCGGCCACATCGCCGCCGGACACGTCTCCTATTGGCGGCAGCTGGGCATGTTCCTGGTGCCGTTCCTGCCGGTACTCGGCGATGCGCTGATCCGCGCGCAGGAGTACACCGCCGACAATCACGGCTTCTGCAATCGACCCGTCGGCGCATCCGGCGCGATGCGGACACTCGCGGCGGGCAAGTACCTCAACTCGCTGGTCGGCTTCGACGAGATGGCCGACCGCGCGGCCCGGGAGCGCGGCTTCTTCGTCTGGGTGATCAACGCCATCTCCAGCCATCCGGTGCTGACCTGGCGGATGTGGGCGCTGCGCGACCGCAGCCGCCACGGCCGGCTGTTCCTGCGCCCGAATCCGCCCGCGCCGCAACAGTATCCGGGCTATCCGCCGCCGGGACAGTACGGGGAGATCCCCGGACTGCCCCCGAACCCGCCGCAGTAAACCGTCGGTATAACCGGCATCCTCGGTGCGGGTCTCCGGAGTTCGACAGCTCAGTCGAACTGCGGATCCTCGGTGCGGGTCCGCTTGAGTTCGAAGAAGTGCGGATAGGAGGCGAGGGCGACGGCGCCGTCCCACAGCTTGCCCGCCTCCTCCCCGCGCGGAATGCGCGAGAGCACCGGACCGAAGAAGGCGACATCGTTGATGTGGATGGTCGGGGTGCCGACATCCTTGCCCACCTTGTCCATCCCGGCATGATGGCTCGCGCGCAGCGCATCGTCGAAGTCGGTGCTCTCGGCCGCCTTCGCCAGTTCGGCGGGCAGGCCGACCTCGGCCAGTGATTCGGCGATGATCACGCGCAGCGATTCGGCACGGTCCTCGCGGTCGTAGTCGGCGCGGCGGTTGTGCAGGCGGGTGCCCATCGCGGTGTACAGCGCGGGCAGCACCTTATCGCCGTGCTCCTGCGCGGCGGCGATCGCCACCCGCACCGGCGCGAAGCCCGTCGCCAGCATTTCCCGATACTGCTCCGACAGATCCTCGCGATCCTCGTTGAGCACCGACAGGCTCATCACGTGGAATCTGGTCTCGATATCGCGCACCTTCTCGACCTCCAGGATCCAGCGGGAGGTGATCCAGCACCACGGACACAGCGGGTCGAACCAGAAGTCCACGCGATCCTTGGTGCCGGTGTTGTTGTCGCTCACGTCGACGTCCTCTCGGGCAGATAGGGGTGTGGTAGCACTCGCCACCGTCATCTGTGGTCAACGACGAAATCTTGCGGATGTTCCCGAGCGCGCCGGGCACCCGACGTAGGGTCGGAAGGGACCCGGTTGCCGTCGCACGGAGGTTCACATCATGACCACGGATACCCGATTCATCGTCGTCGGCGGCGGGCTCGCCGCGGCCAAGCTGACGCAGGCGTTGCGCGACAACGACTTCGACGGGTCGATCATCCTGATCACCGAGGAGGAGCACCTCCCCTACGAACGACCGCCGCTGTCGAAGGAACATCTGCTCGGTAAGAAGGCGCTGCCCGATTTCACCGTGCACGCCGCGCAGTGGTATCGCGACCATCATGTGGAGGTCCTGCTCGGCACCACCGTATCGGTGATCAACCGTGCCGCGAAAACCGTTGAGCTGCCCGATGGTTCGACGATGCGCTACGACAAGCTGGCGCTGGCGACCGGTTCCCGGCCGCGGCGGATCCCCCTGCCCGGCGCCGACGCCGAGGGCGTGCACGTGCTGCGCACCATCGAGCAGTCCGACGCGCTGATCGCACTGTTCGGCTCGATCCGGCGACTGGCGGTGGTCGGGGCCGGTTGGATCGGACTCGAGGTGACCGCCGCCGCCCGCGCCGCCGGTGTCGAGGTGACGGTGCTGGAGAGCGAACAGGTGCCGCTGCGGGCCGCGCTCGGCACGCGGATGGGCGAGGTGTTCGCCGACCTGCATCGCTCGCACGGTGTGGATCTGCGCTGCGGGGTCAAGGTCTCCGAGATCCTCACCGCCGACGGCCGGGCCACCGGCGTGCGGCTCGAGGACGACACCGAGATCGCGGCCGACGCGGTGCTACTGGCGATCGGCGCCCGCCCGAATGTGGAACCGGCCGCCGACGCCGGACTCGCGGTCGAGGGCGGCGTGCTGGTGGACGAGAGCCTCGCGACCGGCGACCCGGATATCGTGGCCGTCGGCGATATCGCCGAACAGCAGCATCCGGTGCTGGGCCGGCGAATCCGGGTGGAGCACTGGGCGAATGCGCTCAACCAGCCCGCGGTGGCCGCGCAGACCATGCTCGGCAAGCCCGCCACCTACGACCGGCTGCCCTACTTCTTCACCGATCAGTACGACCTGGGCATGGAATACACCGGATACGTCGCACCCGATCAGGACGCCTCGGTCGTCGTGCGCGGCGATCTGGACGCGCGCGAATTCGTGGCGTTCTGGCTGGATTCGGACAACCGGGTGCTGGCGGGCATGAATGTCAACGTCTGGGATGTGACCGATCGGATCAAGGAGCTGATCTCCGCCGGGGAGCCGGTTGATCCGGGGCGATTGGCGGACACCTCACACACGTTGTGACGCCGGCTGGTTCCAGCTCCGTCCGGTGACGAGTTCGTAGGCCTCCCTGTACTTCTGCCGGGTCGCGGCGACCACATCGGCGGGAATCTCCGGGCCCGGCGGCTCCTTGTCCCAGCCGGTGGAGGTGGACCAGTCGCGCACGAACTGCTTGTCGAACGAGTGCTGCGCGCGGCCGGGCTCCCAGTCGTCCGCGGGCCAGTAGCGCGAGGAGTCGCTGGTGAGCACCTCGTCGCCGAGGATGATCTCGCCTGCGTCCCAACCGAATTCGAGCTTGGTGTCGGCGATGATCACGCCGCGCTCGGCCGCGTAGGCCGCGCCGCGCGCGTAGATGTCGAGGGTCGATTCGCGCAGCCGCTCGGCGACCTCGCGGCCCTCCTGCCGGACCACATCGTCGAAGGTGATCGGCTCGTCGTGCCCCACCGACGCCTTGGTGGTCGGGGTGAAGATCGGCTCGGGCAGCTTATCGCCCTCGCGCAGGCCCGGCGGCAGCGCGATGCCCGATACCGAACCGGTCCGCTGATACTCCTTCAGACCCGAGCCGGACAGGTAGCCGCGAGCGATGCATTCGACCTGAATCATCTTCAGCGGCTTCACCCGCAGCGCACGCCCGGCGAATTCGGCGGGCACATCGGTGGTGGACAGCACGTGGTTGGGCACATCGGCGAAGTAGTCGAACCACCAGTTCGACAGCTGGGTGAGCAGCGCACCCTTATCGGGGATCGGCGTCGGCAGCACCACGTCGTAGACCGAGACCCGATCCGATGCCACCAGGATCAGCGAATCACCATCCTCGTACAGGTCACGAACCTTGCCCGCATGGATGTGCTTCAACTGTCCTCCTCGATCCGGCGTCGACGCCTCAGCCTACCGACGGGCCGGTCGCGGGCATTGCGCGGATATGCCCGCGCCCGAACGGTCCGCTACATGGCATTGTGGATTCGTTGCGCCCGTAACCGACCAGCGAAGGAGCTTCCTTGTCCGCACCGAATCTCACCCGAGAGCAGGCCGTCGCCCGGGCCGCGAGCATCCGTGTGGAGAACTACCGCGTCGAACTCGATCTCACCGCGAGCACGGAGACCTTCTTCTCGCGGTCGATCGCCACCTTCACCGCGACCTCGGGTTCGGAGACCTTCGTCGATATCGTCGCGGCCGGGGTGCGTTCGGCGGTACTCAACGGTGTGGCGCTGGATGTGAGCGGCTACGACGAATCCCGCGGGCTGCGCCTGAGCGGTCTGGGCGAGCGCAACGAGCTCGTGGTCGAGGCCGACTGCGTCTACTCGCACACCGGCGAGGGCCTGCACCGGTTCGTCGATCCGACCGACGACAAGGTCTACCTGTACTCGCAGTTCGAGACGGCCGATGCCAAGCGGATGTTCGCCTGCTTCGATCAGCCCGACCTCAAGGCCACCTACGATGTGATCGTCACCGCGCCGCAGGACTGGGCGGTCATCTCCAACGGGGCCTGCATCCAGACCCGGCCGCTGGGCGAGGTCGTCGAGCACACCTTCGCGACCACGCCGCGCATGAGCACCTATCTGGTGGCGCTGATCGCCGGACCCTATGCGAAGTGGACCGACACCTATTCCGATGAGCACGGCGAGATTCCGCTGGGCATCTACTGCCGCGCCTCACTGGGCGAGCATATGGATGCCGAGCGGTTGTTCACCGAGACCAAGCAGGGCTTCGGGTTCTATCACCGCAACTTCGGCGTGCCCTATGCCTTCGGCAAGTACGACCAGCTGTTCGTGCCCGAGTTCAACGCGGGCGCCATGGAGAACGCCGGCGCGGTCACCTTCCTCGAGGATTACGTGTTCCGCTCCAAGGTGACTCGTGCCTCCTACGAGCGTCGGTGCGAGACCGTCCTGCACGAGATGGCGCATATGTGGTTCGGCGATCTGGTGACCATGACGTGGTGGGACGATCTGTGGCTGAACGAGTCGTTCGCGACCTTCGCCTCGGTGCTGTGTCAATCGCAGGCCACCGAATACACCAGCGCCTGGACGACTTTCGCCAATCTCGAGAAGTCGTGGGCCTACCGGCAGGATCAGCTGCCCTCCACCCATCCGATCGCGGCCGATATCCCGGATATGGCGGCGGTGGAGGTGAACTTCGACGGAATCACCTATGCCAAGGGCGCTTCGGTGCTCAAGCAGCTGGTCGCCTATGTCGGGCTGGAGCCGTTCCTGGCGGGCCTGCGCGCCTACTTCGCCGAACACGCCTACGGCAACGCCACCTTCGACGATCTGGTGGGCGCGCTCGAAAAGGCTTCCGGCCGTGACCTTTCCACCTGGGGCGCGCAATGGCTGAAGACGACCGGCCTGAACACCCTGCGCCCGGATTTCGAGGTGGCCGACGGGAAGTTCACCCGCTTCGCGGTGGTGCAGGAGGGCGCCGTGCCCGGCGCGGGTGAGCGCCGCGTGCACCGGCTCGCGATCGGCGTCTACGACGAGCGGGACGGAAAGCTGGTGCGCACCAAGCGCGTCGAGCTCGATCTCGACGCCGCCGAGCGTACCGAGGTGGCCGAGCTGGTCGGTGTCGAACGCGGCAGGCTGGTGCTGATCAACGACGACGATCTCACCTACTGCTCGGTCCGGCTGGATCCCGAATCGCTGGACACCGTGGTGTCGCGCGTCGCCGATATCGCCGAATCGCTGCCGCGCACGCTGTGCTGGTCGGCGGCGTGGGAGATGACCCGCCAGGCCGAGATGCGGGCCCGCGATTTCGTCGCGCTGGTACAGCGGGGCGTGGGCGCCGAATCGGAAATCGGTGTGGTGCAACGACTTCTGCTGCAGGCGCAGACGGCGCTGGCCAGTTACGCCGACCCCGCGTGGGCGGCCGCGACCGGCTGGCCGCGGTTCGCCGACCGGCTGCTGGAACTGGCCCGCGCGGCCGAGCCCGGCTCCGATCAGCAGCTCGCGTTCGTCAACTCGCTCACCGGCGCGAAGCTGTCGCCCGGCCACGTCGACGCGCTGCGCGCACTGCTCGACGCCGATCCGGCGACGGTCGGCCTGCCCGGGCTGGTCGTCGACACCGATCTGCGCTGGCGCATCGTCGCGGCGCTGGCCGTCGCGGGAGCGATCGACGCCGCGGGCATCGAAACCCCCTTCATCGACGCCGAATTGGAGCGCGACCCCACCGCCGCGGGCCATCGCCAGGCCGCCGCGGCCGGTGCGGCCCGCCCGCTCGCCGAGGTGAAGGCCCAGGCCTGGAACGCGGTCATGAACGACGATTCGATCCCCAACATCACCACCCGGGCGATCGTCGGCGCATTCGCACCGGTCGGTCAGGCGCAGTTGCTGGCACCGTATGTGGACCGCTACTTCGCCGAGGTCGGCTCGGTGTGGGAGCGGCGCTCGAGCGAGGTCGCCCAGACCGTGGTCGTCGGTCTCTACCCGCACTGGTCCATCACCGAGGAGGCCGTCGCGAAGGCCGATAAGTTCCTGTCCCAGGACCATCCCCCGGCCCTGCACCGTTTGGTGATCGAGGGCAAGGCGGGAGTCGAACGCTCCTTGCGCGCAAGGGCTTTCGACGCGAAGTAACCCGATTCCGAACGCACCCCGCGGCTTTCGCCCGGGGTGCGTCCGGCCCTCCGGGCGCGGCAGCGTCGCTGCTGTGAGCAGATCTGCTGTGGGCAGCGTGGGCGGATTTCGCGGCGGCCGTCGGGCACGCTCGAGTCATGGCTCAGGACAACAACAATCCGATGTTCGGATGGCGGGCGCGGGAGCAGTTGCTGGCTCGGCGCATTGTGGTGCTCGATGGGGCGCTCGACGACGACAACGGGACTCTGCTGATGACGCAGATCCTCACACTCGCCGCCGAGGATCCGCGGGCGGCGATCTCGCTGTGGATTCACTCGCCGGGCGGGTCGGTTCCGGCGATGCTGGCGATTCGGGACACGATGCGGCTGGTGCCGTGTGAGGTCTCCACGCTGGTGCTCGGAATCGCTTACAGCGCGGGGCAATTCCTGCTCTCATCGGGCACGAGGGGGCGGCGGTTCGCGCTGCCGCACGCGCGGGTGCTCATGCACCAGGGTTCGGCCGGAATCGGCGGCAGCGCGGGTGAGGTCGAGATCCAGGCCCACGATCTGCGCCACACCGTCGAGACGGTGCTCGCCTGCATCGCCGAGGACACCGGCCAGTCGCCCGAGCGGGTCTACGAGGATTCGTTGCACGACCGCTACTTCACCGCGCGGCAGGCGCTCGACTACGGATTCGTCGATCACATCGTCGACTCGTTCGATCAGGTCATTCCACAGAAGCAGAAGGTGGGTATCTCATGACCAGCTACACCATTCCCAATGTGATCGCCCAGCATCCGCGCGGTGAGCGGATCATGGACGTCTACTCGCATCTGCTCGCGGGACGGATCGTCTACCTCGGCACACCGATCGACTCCGGCGTGGCCAACGCCCTCATCGCCCAGCTGCTGCATCTGGACGCCGACAGTCAGGGGCAGGAGATCGACCTGTACATCAACTGCGAGGGCGGTAACGACCTGTCGGCGATGCTCGCGATCTACGACACCATCGGACATCTGCGTTCACCGGTCGCGACCACCTGCGTGGGCCAGGCCATCGGCGTCGGCGGCGTACTGCTCGCCGCCGGAGCCCCGGGCCACCGCGGCGTCCTGCCGCACGCCCGCGTGGTCCTGCATCAACCTGCCGCGCGCGGTCAGGGAACCATCCCCGATCTCATCCTGCAGGCCGACGAATTGGTCCGCATGCGCGCCGAGATCGAGACCATTCTGTCGAAACACACCGGCCAGACCGTGGAGACCCTGCGTCACGACACCGATCGCGACCGCGTCTTCACCGCCCGGTCCGCGATCGACTACGGACTGGTCGACAGGGTCCTGGGACCGCGCTGACTCAGGCGGCCAGGGCCATGAGCGTCGGTGCCGCGGTCCGTCGCGGCACCGCGGGGTGCGGCATCGCGGCGCGACGCCGGCGGCGCAGATCGTCGGCGACCTGTTCGGTCAGGCCGCCGAGCGTCGTGCCCAGCGCCCCGGCCAGCGCGGCGATCATCTCGCTCGACGGCTCCTTGCGGCCGCGCTCGACCTCGGACAGGTATTGGGGCGAAACCCCCGCGCGCCCAGCGGTTTCCGCCAGGGTCTCGCACTGCTCCCGACGCAGCGTGCGCAGGCGGCTACCGAGCACCTCGCGCCAGAGCGGTTCGTAGTCCGGCTCGTCCTCGCGTCCGCCCGGGATGGAATGCAGTCTCGGATGCTCGGCCATGATCCGAGCCTAAGGTCCGCACCCACCGATGCGCCCCCTGATTACGCTCAGAGCGTAGGAAACGCCGCACCCCTTCCGTTGCGCCACACTCGCTGCGAATCCTCGAAGCGGGTGCGTGGGAACGGAAGGGGTGCGGACGTTCGGAACTAGCTGGGCCGCCCGATGGCCGCGGCCATCACCCGCACCGCGGACACCAGTCCGTCGACGAGTTCGCCCTGGCGCAGCGACGCGAGGGCGGCGGTGACGCCGAGCTGGCAGACCCGATCGTTGACCCGATCGGCGACGTCACGTCCGGAGCGGACCTCCACGACGTGTTCGTTCGGGGAGACGGCGATGAGCACCGACCGCGCGGCCTCGGGGGTCGACGGGAACAGCGCGTCGACACCGGCCGCCGCATCCGCGCCCAGATCGCCGATGTAGACGTTGAATCGGACCTTGGTGCCGCGGGTGGCGTCGGTGAGCGTGTTGTCCATCAACAGCCGTTCGCGATCGTTGAACGGCGCCTCCTTGAATACGTCACCGGCCTCGTGCACGCCGGATACGCGACCACTCGTGGTCACGGCCCAGCCGTGCGGAAGGTCGGCCTCGACCACCGCGGGCCACTTAGAACTTGCCACTTGCCCGGCCTCCGATCAGGTCCGCCTGTGCGGATTCGATTGCGGCATGGTCGCCATGCGAGGACTCTGCGTGGTGACCCGAACCGGTCACCTCGTCGGTCGCACTCCACAGCACCGGATCCGCGGTCCACTTGTCGCCGAGGTTGTAGTGGACCGGCTTCTCGCCGGGCAGTGGCTTGCCGAGAAACGACAATCCGGCGATCACCGCGTAGATCACCAGCGGGATGCCGACGAAGATCAGCACTGTCTCGAGAATGCTCACGATCCAACGGTAGACGATGGGCCCGATGGCGCAATCGACCGGTGAGCCCACCGCGATCGCGTGTCGGTTTCTTTTCACACCAACCAGGCCGCGGCGTTCGCCGGCAACTGACGCCCGTCGATCGGCGCACTCGCGAGCAGCACCTCGCCCGGGGGCAGCGGGATCGGCGCATCGCTCCCGTTGAGCGCGCAGATCAGCCCGCCGCCGCGCCGGAAGGCCAGACAGCCCGGCGGGCTGCCGTACCAGTCCAGGCTGGTTCCGTCGAATTCCGGTCGCACCGAACGCAATTCGATCGCCATCCGGTACAGCGACAGCGTCGAGTTCAGCCGTTCCAACTGGGTCTCGACGGTCAGTTCGGCCCATTGCGGCGGAATCGGGAGCCAGGACTGTGGGGCGGTGGTGAATCCGAACGGCGGCCGGAAGCCCTCCCAGGGAATCGGCACCCGGCAGCCGTCGCGGCCGCGTTCGGTATGCCCGGATCGTTCCCACACCGGATCCCGCAGCACCTCTTCCGGCAGATCGTCGACATTGGGCAGGCCCAGTTCGGATCCGTTGTAGATGAACACCGCGCCCGGCAGCGCCAACTCCAGCAGGATCATCGCGCGGGCCCGATCCACCCCGGCCGCGCCGCCGCCGTAGCGGGTGACCTCGCGTTCGATATCGTGATTGGACAGCGTCCAGGTCGCGCTGGCGCCGACCCAGGTCACGGCCTGCATCGAATTATCAATGGCCGCACGGATTTTCGCGGCCTCGAAGGGCGTCTCGGCGAGTTTGAAGTTGAAGGCCAGATGCAGTTCGTCCGGGCGTAGGTACTCACCGAAGCGGACGTTGTCGTTGACCCAGACCTCCCCGATCGACACCACCTCCGGATACTCATCGATCACCGCGCGGATGCGGCGATGGATATCGTGCACGCCCGGATTGTTGAATCGGTAGTCGTCGTCCTCGAGATGGAACATGCCGGTGGGGACGGGATCCATATCCGGCAGGCCGGGCGGTTTGGCCATACCGTGGGCGACGTCGATGCGGAAACCGTCGATGCCCCGGTCGAGCCAGAACCGCAGGGTCTTCTCGAAATCCGCGATCACCTCCGGGTTTTCCCAGTTCAGATCCGGTTGTTCGGGGGCGAAGATATGCATGTACCACTGGCCGGGGCGGCCGTCGGATTCGGTGACGCGCGTCCAGGCCGGGCCGCCGAAGATGCTGGGCCAGTTGTTGGGCGGCAGTTCACCGTCGGGTCCGGTGCCGTCGCGGAACAGGTAGCGCGACCGCTCGGGACTGCCCGGCCCGGCCGCGAGCGCCGCCACGAACCAGGGATGGCGTTCGCTGGTGTGATTGGGCACCAGGTCCATGGTGACCCGGATGCGCCGGTCGTGTGCCTCGGCGATCAGGTCGTCGAGCACGGCGAGATCGCCGAAGAGCGGATCGATATCGCGGGGATCGCTGACGTCGTAGCCGCCGTCGGCCATCGGCGAGCGCATCACCGGACAGATCCACAGGGCGTCGATACCGAGCAGCTCGAGATATCCGAGCCGGTCGCGCAGGCCCCCCAGGTCACCCACACCGTCGCCGGTGGAGTCGGCGAAGGAGCGGGGATAGACCTGATAGAACACCGCCGACCGCCACCACGGGTCGACGGGAGAGTCCCCGGCTGTTGAAGGTGTCACAAAAGCTAATAGTGCCAAAGATTTCCGCTAAAAGCCCCCCGGGCGGGTGACTCGAGCGATATGGAGCAAATGCTCAGCAGTCTCGGCACTTCACAGGAAATCTGTGGACCGCACCCAGATTTGCACAATCCCGTCAGAAGGGCGCGTTCACGAGCGAATTCGCCGCCATCTCCAGGTAGTCGACCAGTGCGCGGCGATGCTCGTCGTCGAGCACCTCCGGTTCGAGCTCGGCGACCGCGATCCGCATACAGCGCAGCCAGGCGTCGCGCTCGATCGGACCGATGCGGAAGGGCATGTGCCGCATCCGCAGTCGCGGATGCCCACGCTCGTCGGAGTACGTCCGCGGCCCACCCCAGTACTGCTCGAGAAACATCCGCAGCCGCCGCTCGGCCGGCCCGAGATCCTCCTCGGGATACAGCGGCCGCAACACATCATCACCGGCCACCTCCCGATAGAAGGCCGCCACCAGCCGCCGAAACGTCTCGGCCCCACCAACCGCCTCATAGAAGGATGTAGCAGTCTGCTCGCCCGAACTCATCAACCCTCTTATCCGTCGCCCGATCCCCCGCCCCCTCATTCTGCCTGTCCTCCCGATCCCGGCCTTCGGCCGGGAACAAGAAGGGGGCCCGGAAACAAGAGGAGAGGCTCCGCCGGGGAACAAGAGTGGACCCGCTCGGGGAACGAGAGGGCCCGGCCAGGGGACGGAGGACTCCAGACCCTACTTCCCGTCTGTGCCCACGGGCCACGTTTGTTCACGCCCGTCCGCACCCACGGGGCCGCGTTTGTTCCCCGCCTGTCCGCCCAGCGGGCGGGCGGGGATCTCTCGGCAACAAGTTGGCACGCAATCGGGATCGGATCGTGCTCGGCGTAGGGGCCGGTTCGCCCGCATCCTGAGATCACCAGTTGGCGACGTGGAATCAGGCACCGAGTACATACCGGTCCCGGGTTTCACCCCCCGTTCACGAACAGCACAGACGGAATGTGTCAAATCAGCTGGCAAAGGTGGCGGTTCCATGGTCAACTGGGTGGCAGTGTCTGCCCAGATACCACACGAACCGGACAATACGAATTCGGGGTTCCCATGAATCAGCGGCACGGCGCCCGGTCACACGAGGCGAGAACTCACCGACAACTCCAGCCCGCCGACGTCCACAATCGTGGGTCGGGGGCTACTCCGCTGCATGTCGTATCCGAGAAACATGGTTATCCCGGTGCTCACCAGCACCGATCCAACGAATCCCCCCCGACCGTCGCGCCGTGGGTCAAGCGCCGGGTGTTGCTTCTGAATGCCACCTTCGAGCCGCTGACCGCCCTGTCCGCGCGCCGCGCCGTCGTCCTGCTCATCTGCGATAAAGCAGATGCCGTACATCACAATCCCGAGGGTCCGGTGGTGCACTCCGCCGGTGAGTCCGTCGCCCTGCCCTCGGTGATCCGCCTGCGCAACTTCGTCCGCGTGCCCTATCGCGCGCGGGTGCCGATGACCCGCGCGGCACTCATGCATCGCGACCGATATCGCTGCGGCTACTGCGGCGGCAAGGCCGAGACCATCGATCACGTTATTCCGCGCAGCCGCGGCGGCGACCACGCGTGGGAGAACTGCGTGGCCTCCTGTGCGCCGTGTAACCATCGCAAGGCCGATAAGTTGCTCAGCGAGCTCGGCTGGACCCTGCGCCAACCGCTGGTCTCGCCCAAGGGACCGCATTGGCGACTGCTGTCGACCACCGCCGATCTGGATCCGGTGTGGTTGCAGTATCTCGGCGAGGGCGCCGCGTAGCCCGGCTGCCGACGCACCGAGTACCCGGTGCGGGACTGCGCGATCCTCGCCGCTCGATCGCGCCGTGAGTTCCTCGTCGATCGCGCGCGTCGCACTCACGGCAGTCCACCTGTTGCCGACCTGATGGCTCGCGATCCAGTGAGTTCCACTGCCCGCGGAAACCGTTGTCGCCCAGTCGAACCGGGCGCTCAGCCGTATTCGCTGGCCTGAATACCCCACGTACCCGATTCGAGCGCGGAGAAGATGTGCGGCTGGTCGCCCGGATAGCGGATGTAGTCGCCGGGATGGAGTTCGACCGGGGCTTCGTCCGGGCCCACGAGGGCGCGGCCCGCGGCGAGGATCACGTGCTCGATCTCGCCGTGCAGATGCGGTTCGGATTGGCGGGGGTGCCCGGGTTCGGCCGATACCAGGTAGATGTCGCGGCGCGCGCTGGGCGGGCAGGCCGCCAGTAGCGTCGCGTGATAGTTGGCATGCGCCGAGGCCAGTACCGGCCCCTCCCCCGCGCGGATCACCTGCACTTGCGGACGCGGCGGATCCAGCAGCCGGGAGAAGGGAATCCCCAGCGCCACGCACAGCGCCCACAGGGTTTCGATGCTCGGATTTCCGGTACCCGATTCCAGTTGCGAGAGTGTGGATTTCGCCACACCCGCGCGGCGGGCGACCTCGGTCAGCGACATCCCCGAACGCGCGCGCTCGCGACGCAGCGCGGCGGCGATGGCCTCCTGCGGTGGCGCGGATCGCGCGCCGTCGTGCTCGGTCATAGTGGGTTCAGACAGTACCTCGGTGCGGCGGACCCCTCGTTGACGAACCCCGCCCCAGTGTTCAATATAGTAGCCGTGCGTTCGATATGGCGAACACTGCATCGCAGTGACCTGATGGCAATCGCGGCCGCCTGCCTGGCGGTCGGGGTCACCGGCGTCTCGTACGGTGCGACCACGGTGACCGCGGGACTTCCGGCCTGGCTTCCGATTCTGCTCAGCGTATCGGTGCTCGCGGGCGGCGCGGAGTTCCTGTTCGTCGGCATCGTAGCGGCCGGTGGCAGCCTGGTGGCCGCCGTACTGGTCGGCCTGCTGGTCAATCTCCGCCATCTGCCCTACGGCCTGGCGCTGCCCGAGGTGGTCGGCACCGGCTGGCGGCGCCTGATCGGCACGCATGTGATGAACGACGAGGCGGTCGCACTCGCCCTCGCCGAACCCGACCGCGACCGCCGCCACGCCCGATTCTGGGTCTGCGGACTCGGGGTGCTGCTGGCATGGCCCCTCGGCGCGCTGCTCGGCGTGGCGATCGGCTCCGCGGTGCCCGACCCGTCCCGCTTCGGCCTGGACGCCGTCTTCCCGGCGCTACTGCTGGCCCTGGCAGTACCCGCCCTGCGCGACAAGAGAACTCGGCGAGCCGTGCTGCTGGGTTCCGCGATCGCCGCCATCACGACCCCATTCCTGGCCGGGGGCCTCCCGGTCCTGCTGGCCCTCCCGGCGGCGCTACTGGCCTTCGACCGCAGGAAGGCCGACGCCACCGATCAGGACGAGGCCACGGCATCCCCCAGCGCCGACGCGCCGGATCGCGGGCGAGCGCCGAGCCGGGAAGGCGAAGCGGGACAGGGGAACGGGGACGCGACGGACCGATCGGACCGAAACGCTCCGGCCGAACAGAACGTGGGCTCGGCCGATGCGGAGGGCCGGGAACTCGTTCGGTCGGCCGGTGCGAAGGCACGGCGGTTTGATGATGGGCACGAATAATGGTGGCGAGTAACGGATTTCGAGTGATGCGAGGCGGGCGAGCGTGAGTACCGGTCTGATTGTCGGGGCGATCGCGCTCGCGGTGGGGACCTATGCGATTCGGTTCGCGGGGCCGCTGCTGCGGCGGCGGATCAATGTCCCGCCGCATATCACCGAACTCCTGGAGACCGGATCAGTGGTGCTGTTGACGGCCCTGGCCGTGACCGAGCTGATCCCGTCGGGCCATAAGGCCGGATTCGCGCTCCCCGCAGGCGTTCTGGTGGCCCTGGTGCTGGCCTGGCGTCGGGTACCGCTGATCGTCGTGGCCCTGACCGCGGCCGCGACCACCGCCCTGCTCCGCCTGATCGGCATCGCCTGACCCACGACGGCAAGCCCGGCTTTCGCGGCTCGCGTCTGCCGCCGAGCCGATCAGACGGGCAGGAGCGGAAGGCCCGGCCCCCTGCGGCGGGCCACCGAACCGTAGCGGGCATCGAGGCGTAACCAGGTGCGGGTGGCCCGCACTCGGACGATCTCGGTGGGGGCGATGCGGCGGGAATCGGCCTTATCGCCGGAATGGGGTATGAAATCCATGGCGGTCAGGGCGAATACGACGCGCATCGGCACCTCGACCTGTTCGTTGCCGCCGGTCACGGTGAGGACGGTCTGGTCCAGCAGCGACGCGGGCGGGCCGTGGCTGCTGCCGTGCTCGGCCGCCAATTCCACACCCCGCTCGGCCAATTCGACCAGCGCGCGGGCGGGCACATCGTCCACATGCGCGAATCCGGTGAGAGGCGGGAGTGCGCCGCGCCACGCCGAATCCATCGAGTAGCCGAGATCGATCGGCCCGGCCGCACCGGATCCGGTCAGGCCCGCCAGGATCGTCTCGCCGCCGACGGTGACATCGTCGACGGCCAGCTCCGCGACCACCGTCCGGACGGCCAACGCCTCGAAACCGGTTGCCGCCCAGGCGGACACATAGTTGACACCGCGCCGCCGCAGCCGGATCACCGCGGCCGGATCCAGGCGGATCGCGCGCGCGAGGAAGGTCGCGAGGTTCTCCCGCTCAGCGGGGTCACGAACCCGCAGCACCCGCTGATCGCTGTACTCGATGGTCATCTCGTCGAAGGCGGGATCAGGCGGCCTTCCACTGACCGAGGTATTCGCGTTCGGTCGCGGTCAGGCGGCGCAGCCGCTGGGTCTCGATATCGAAGGCGGCCAGCTGTGTGCTGGCGATGATGGCGGGGGCGGTATCGGGAGAGACGCCGTTGGCGCGCACCTCGTATCCGATGGTGAAGTCGACCGCGCGCAGCTGCTCGATCCACATCGCGACATCCAGCGGTGTGTCCTCGTGCCGCAGCTGACCGCGATAGCGCACATGCAGATCGACCATCACACACCCCGCGCGCAGGCCCGAGGTCGGGCGATCGTCGAACAGCCACGGAATCCGGGCCTCTTCCAGCAGTGTGACCATGCGCGCATGGTTGATGTGCTGGAACGCGTCCATATCGGACCAGCGCACCTCGACCTTGGTATGAAAACGCTTGGGCAGCACGACGGCACCGTGCGCCGATCCGTTTCCGGCCAGCGAATCACCACTCGTCAACGCATTCCTCCGATCGGTCGGGCCGCTCCCAGTATGCAGCCTCACCGCCGCGCCGGCCCGCTCAGGGCCATCGCAATCACGGCATTTCGGACCGGCCGCCGAACCTGTCGCCAGATTCGGCGGCCGCCGTCGCGCTGATTACCTCGGGACCTCCGACTGGGCTCCGACGCCGCTGACCATGCTGCGGACCTGCCGGGCCGCCACCGAGAGGGTCGCCAGATCGTGGGTGCCGGATTCGAACAGTTCCGACAGGGCGGCGCGGGCGCGGCCCAAGCGGGACTGGTTCTTCGACTCCCAGTAGGCGATCTTCTCCTCCGCGGTCTCCTCCGGATCACCGGCCGAGAGCACGTCCAGGGTGAGCGAGCGCAGCGAACTGTACATATCGTCGCGCAGCGCCAACCTGGCCAGGGCGTGCCACCGATCACCGCGTTCGAGATGACTGACCGCCTGCAGCAGCCAGTCGATCTTGAGGTGCTCGTTGAGCGCGTAGTACAGCGCGCCCACCTCGTCACCGCCGCGTTCGGTGATATCGGCGATATCGATCACATCCAGCAGCGGGAACAGGTTGAGCAGCCCGAACACCTCGGACGCCAGATCCTGCGGCGCGCCCTGGCCGATCAACTTCGTCGACTGCACCTCGAGGGTGTCGATATGGTGGCCGCGCAGCCAGCCCGGCACCTTCGGCGCGAGTTCGCGAACCCCCACGGCATAGCGATGGATCTCCGCGCCGACCGCGATCGGCTGCGGCCGGTTGCTCAACAACCATCGCGAGGCGCGATCGAGGGTGCGCTTGGTCTCCAGCTCCAGCTCGTCCTTCACCGCGGTCGTGGTGGCCGCGGCCCGGATGCGGTCCCAGATCGAATGCAGGTCGAAGATCTGACTGGCCGCGGCGAAGGCGCGCATGGAATCTCCGGCGGTGGCGCCGATCTCCTCCGACAGGCGGAACGCGTAGGTGATGCCACCGAGGTCGACCATCTCGTTGACCATCATGGTGGTGACGATCTCGCGGCGCAGCCGGTGCTTCTTGATGGCCGCGCCGAAGCGCTCCCGCAGCGGGGTCGGGAAGTACTCGGACAACCGGGTCGAGAAGTACGCGCTATCGGGCAGATCGCCCTCGAGCAGATCGGCCTTCAGCGACAGCTTCACATGCGCGAGCAGATTCGCCAGCTCCGGTGAGGTGAGTCCGCCCTCGCCGTCGAGCCGCTGCTTCATATCGACATCCGACGGCAGCGCCTCCAGGGCGCGATCGAGGCCGCGCCGCTGTTCCAGATCCTCGATCACGCGCATGTGCACGTTCAGCATCCGCGGCGCCTCGGTCCGCGACACGCCCATGAGGAAGTTCTGGGACACGTTGTCGCGCAACACCATATCGGCGACCTCATCGGTCATCGACGCCAGCAGCGGATTGCGGTCCGGTGCGGACAGGTCCCCGCTCGAGACCACGCCGTCCAGCAGGACCTTGATGTTGACCTCGTGATCGGAGCAGTCCACGCCCGCCGAGTTGTCCAGCGCGTCGGTGTTGCACTTACCGCCGAAGCGGCAGAACTCGATCCGGCCCAGCGCGGTCACGCCCAGATTGCCGCCCTCGCCGATCACCTTGACCCGCAAATCGTTCGCGTTCACCCGCACGACGTCGTTGGACTTGTCCCCGACCTCGGCATGCGATTCGCTCGACGCCTTGATATAGGTGCCGATGCCGCCGTTCCACAGCAACTGCACCGGCGCCAACAGGATCGCCCGGATCAGCTCCGGCGGCGACAGCACCGTCACGTCCCCGGCCAGACCCAGCGCCGTGCGTGCCCGCGCGCTGATCGGAATCGCCTTCACCGTGCGGTCCCACACCCCGCCGCCCTCGCTGATCAGCGAGGTGTCGTAATCGGCCCACGACGACCGCGGCAGCGCGAACATCCGCTCCCGCTCCGCGAACGACCGCGCCGCATCGGGATTCGGGTCCAGGAAGATATGCCGGTGGTCGAATGCGGCCACCAACCGGATGTGCTCGGAGAGCAGCATCCCGTTGCCGAACACGTCGCCGGACATGTCACCGACGCCGACCACCGTGAAATCCTGGGTCTGGGTATCGATGTCCATCTCGGCGAAATGCCGCTTCACGCTCTCCCACGCACCCTTGGCCGTGATGCCCATCGCCTTGTGGTCGTAACCGGCCGAACCGCCGGAGGCGAACGCGTCACCGAGCCAGAAGCCATAGGACTGCGCGACCTCGTTGGCGATATCGGAGAACGTCGCGGTCCCCTTGTCGGCGGCCACCACCAGATAGGTGTCGTCACCGTCGCGGCGCATCACCCGCGCGGGCGGAATCACCTTCCCCGTCCCATGATCGACGTTATCGGTCACATCCAGCAGGCCCGAGATGAACGTCCGATAGCACGCCACCCCCTCGGCCTGCAGCGCCTGCCGATCCGTGACCGGATCACCGGTCCCGGCCGGCGGATGCTTCACCACGAATCCGCCCTTCGCGCCCACCGGCACGATCACGGCATTCTTCACCGCCTGCGCCTTCACCAGGCCCAGGATCTCGGTACGGAAATCCTCCAACCGGTCCGACCAGCGCAACCCGCCGCGCGCCACCGGACCGAACCGCAGATGCACGCCCTCCACCCGCGGCGAGTACACGAAGATCTCGAACTGCGGTCGCGGTTTGGGCAATTCGGTGATCTCGCGCGGCTCCACCTTGATCGACAGATACGGCCGCGGCAGCCCGCGGTCGTCGACCCGGTAGTAGTTCGTGCGCAGCGTCGCCCGTACCAGGCCGAGAATCGCCCGCAGGATCCGATCCGCGTCGAGGCTGACCACCTCGTTGATCCGCTCGCGCACCGCGATCTCGAGCTCGCCCGCCCGCTCCGGCGAGGCCGCATCGGGATCGAACAGGGCCGCGAACAGCTCCACGAACAGTCGCGCGATATCCGGCGAGGCCAGCAGGACCCGGGCGATATTCGCCTGGCTGTAGGGGAAATCGGCCTGCTGCAGATACTTCGAGTAGGCGCGCAGGATCGATACCGAGCGCCAGTGCAGCCCCGCCCGCAGCACCAGTTCGTTGAGCCGGTCGGCCTCGGCGCGCCCGTACCACAGCGCGTCGAACGCCGCGGTGAAGCGGTCTCGCAGGCCGCGCTCCTGGGCGTCGAGCACGTCCAGCCGGGCGGCGCTCTCCACCAACTCGGCATCCATATTGCGGTCCAGCGACTTCCGCAACAGATCCGGTCGCGCCTGCAGGCCGAAGTCGTAGATCCAGGCCTCCCGGCCGTCCTCGAACTCCAGCTGATAGGGCCGCTCGTCGACGACCTCCACGCCGAGGCTCTGCAGCAGCGGCAGCACCTGACTCAGCGAGATCCCGGCGCCGATGTAGAGCGTGAACCGCCACGACCCGGGCTCGGAGGCGGCCCGCCGATACAGGTGCTGGTCGATCCGCCCGTCGGGGAGCCGTTCCAGGCGGATGATATCGGCCAGCGCCCGGCTGGGCTCGAAATCCTCCTTGTAGGCATCCGGGAGCGCGGCCGAATACCGTTGCACCACGGTGGGATCCAGGATCGCCGAGGTCGCCGTCTCGTCGCGCAGGTGATCGTCCCAGGTGCGGCTCGCCTCGGCGAGCAAGGCCTGGACGCGCAGCCGGTTGCCCTCGGAGGTGTCCACCCGCGTGCCCGGTTCGGGCAGGCGGACGGTGAAATACACGCTGGCGAGCTCGCTTTCGGACACCCGGGCCGAATAGTCGATCGAGACCCCACCCAGTTCGCGCACCAGGATGTCCTGCATCTCGAGCCGCACGCGGGTGGTGTAGCGGTCACGCGGCAGGTAGACCATGCACGCCACGAAGCGGCCGTAGGAGTCCGAGCGCAGGAACAGCCGGACCTGCCGCCGCATACCGACATGGAGTACCGCGCTGGCCGTGCGCCGCATGGTCTCGATATCGGAGGAGAACAGCTCGGTCCGCGGGAACGACTGGATCACCTCGAGCATGGCCTGCCCGGAGAACGAATCCAGATCGAAGCCGCTCTGCTCGATCACCGATCGCACCCGGCGCTCGATGACCGGGATGTCGAGCACGTTCTCGTGCATGGCCGCCACGGTGAACACCCCGATGAACAGGTGCTCCCCGGTGATCGCGCCGGCGTCGTCGAATTCGGCGACGCCGATGAAGTACGGGTACACCGAGCGATGCACGGTGGCGGGCACCAGGCCCTGGGTGAGCATCAGCAGCGGCCGCTTACCACCGTTGCCCGGGACCAGGAAGTCGGTGCCCACATCGGGACGCAGCACGCCGAGGCAACTGTCCGGTACGACAACCGATTTCGTCTCCCCCGCGACGGCGGAGCGCTGATAGCGCGCATAGCCGAGCACGGTGAAGTGACCATCGGCCATCCAGCGCAGCAGGTTCGCGCAGTCGACGAGATCGGTACCGCTGAACGGCGTCGTATCCTCCTTCGCCGCCGCCTCGAGCTCGTCGGCCAGGCGATCCTGCACCGCACGCATATCCTCGGTGTCACCGATGACCTGTCGCACGTCGGTGAGCACATCGGGGATACCGGCCTCGATCCGCGCCAGCACCTCCGGGCTGGTGGACGGATGCAGCTGCACGTGCATCCACGATTCGCGCAGGCCGATGATGCCGTTGCCGTCGACCTCATGGGGTGCGGCGGATTCCAGCCGGCCCGCGCTGTCGCGGACCACCTCGAAGATCGGGTGGATGATCTCACTGACGCTGACGCCCATGCGGCTCAGCGAGGAGGTCACCGACTCCACCAGCAGCGGCATATCGTCGGTGACCATCTGCACCGCGGCACCCAGGCCGGAGCCGTCGTCGGGGTGATACACCCGCACCCGGGCCGCACCCGGCGGACGCTGCATACCCAGTTCGATGTGTCTGCGCACCACCTGAAGCGAACTTCCGGTGATCCCACAGTCGACGTCGCCGGCGTCCACGTGGCGGAAGTATGCCTCTTCGAGGGTGGCGAGCTCACCGCGCAACTGCTCCGGCAAGCCCGCGACCCACGCCGCGCTGGACAATTCGGACGAGACCGTCATTTTCTTCGCCAACTCCCTCGGATTCGGTTCCGTAACAAAGTGACGCCGGGGTCGAGAGTAGCTGGGTACCGGAGCAGCCGGGAAGGATTCTTTCCAAAGCCACGGCAAAGTCCGAACGCACGCCAGGTTGCTCAGGTACGAATTCACCCACGTACCAGCAGAATCCGCTGGTGGTACGCGTAGTACGTTGCGCCAACCGCTGATTGGCGCCCGGCCGACGTGGCCGGATCACGCTATTCGCCTATGAGTAACCGAGCAGTAGCCAGCTCCTTGCTGTTCCGAACCGTGGTACGCGCCGTTACGGGACGCGTACCCGGCATCGGCGAAATCAGTCGCGGGTGAGCTTGCGGTGGGTGACCCGGTGCGGTCGCGCCGCGTCCGCACCGAGCCGCTCGATCTTGTTGGCCTCGTAGGCCTCGAAGTTGCCCTCGAACCAGAACCACTTGGCCGGGTTGGTGTCATCACCCTCCCAGGCCAGGATGTGGGTACAGGTGCGGTCGAGGAACCAGCGATCGTGGGAGATGACCACGGCGCAGCCGGGGAACTTCTCCAGCGCGTTCTCCAGCGAACCCAGGGTCTCCACGTCGAGGTCGTTGGTCGGCTCGTCGAGCAGGATCAGGTTGCCGCCCTGCTTGAGCGTCATCGCCAGGTTCAACCGGTTGCGCTCACCGCCGGAGAGCACGCCCGCCGACTTCTGCTGATCCGGACCCTTGAAGCCGAACGCGGAAACGTATGCGCGCGAGGGCACTTCCTGATTGCCGACCTGGATGAAGTCCAGGCCTTCCGACACCACCTGCCATACCGTCTTGGCGGAATCGATGCCGGCGCGGTTCTGGTCGACGTAGCTGAGCTTGACCGTATCCCCGACGCGCACGCTGCCGCTGCCGGCCTGCTCGAGGCCGACGATGGTCTTGAACAGCGTGGTCTTACCGACACCGTTGGGGCCGATGACGCCGACGATGCCGTTGCGCGGCAAGGTGAACGACAGATCCTTGATCAGCTGCCGGTCGCCGAAGCCCTTGTCCAGATGGTCGACCTCGACCACCACATTGCCCAGGCGCGGACCGGCCGGGATCTGGATCTCCTCGAAATCCAACTTCCGCATCTGCTCGGCCTCGGCGGCCATCTCCTCGTACCGGTCGAGGCGGGCCTTGTTCTTGGCCTGCCGGGCCTTGGCGCCCGAGCGGACCCAGGCCAGCTCCTCCTTGAGCCGCTTCTGCAGCTTCTGATCCTTCTTGCCCTGGACCTCGAGCCGCTCGGCCTTCTTCTCCAGATAGGTGGAGTAGTTGCCCTCGTACGGGTAGGCGCGGCCGCGGTCGAGCTCGAGGATCCACTCGGCCACATTGTCCAGGAAGTACCGGTCGTGGGTGACGGCCAGCACGGCGCCCTGATACTGGGCCAGGTGCTGCTCGAGCCACAGCACGCTCTCGGCGTCGAGGTGGTTGGTGGGCTCGTCGAGCAGCAGCAGATCGGGCTTGCTCAGCAGCAGCTTGCACAACGCGACGCGGCGGCGCTCACCACCGGAGAGCTTGGTGACCGGCTCCTCCGGCGGCGGGCAGCGCAGCGCGTCCATCGCCTGCTCGAGCTGGGAGTCCAGGTCCCACGCGTCGGCGTGGTCGAGATCCTCCTGGAGCTTGCCCATCTCCTCCATGAGCTCGTCGGAGTAGTCGGTGGCCATGAGCTCGGCGATCTCGTTGTATCGCTGGAGCTTGACCATGATCTCGCCCATACCCTCCTCGACGTTGCCGCGGACGGTCTTCTCCTCGTTCAACGGCGGCTCCTGCTGCAGGATGCCGACCGTCGCGCCGGGCGCGAGCCACGCCTCACCGTTGTTCGGCTGGTCCAGTCCGGCCATGATCTTCAGCACGCTGGACTTACCCGCACCGTTCGGACCGACGACGCCGATCTTGGCGCCGGGAAGGAAGTTCAGGAACACGTCGTCGAGCACGACCTTGTCGCCGTGCGCCTTCCGAACTTTCCTCATCTGATAGATGAACTCAGCCATATGCGAAAGCCTATCGGTAAGTGGTTGTCTGATTCCGCCCCACCGGCCCGCACTGACCGGTACCTCCGGTCACGGGTCGTCGGGAGTCCTGCGGCCTCGAAGCGATCAGGCCACCGGGATATCGTCGCGGGTTACCTCGACACTATCGAAAGCCTCGGATTCCACCTGCGGCCGCTCCCGCGGCTCGTCACCCACCTGGTCGACAACGGCCGGGGCGATCGGGGAGTTCCCGGCGCCGCGGCGGACGACCGAGGCGCTACAGCGCGCCAGATCCGGCCCCACCGCGCTCGCCCGCATCTCGAGATCGCGGCGCTGCACGCCGTCCTTGGTGCAGTACTCGGTCGACCGCAGCTGCCCGTAGGCGATGATCGGATCGCCGCGGCGGATCGAGGCGTCCACGCCCTCGACGAGACGCCGCCAACAGTTGACCGTGAGATACAACGTGCCGTTGTCGACCCAGCCACCGCTGTCCCGATCGAACCGGCGGGAATTGCTGGCCATCCGGAAGGTCACCACCTGGTCACCGCCGGGCAGACTGCGCCGCACCGGATGGGTGACGACATTGCCGACCACGACCGTATTCGCCTCGTACATGATTCCACCCCTCGACTCTCGATATCCGACACCCCCGGGCCCCAATCCCTCGGCGGGGGAACATGTCCCAGCCTCCTCGCCCGGCCACCCCCGCGGAAGCGCGAATCCGCGTTTGTGGATGAATTCGCCGGTTGTGGATGGAGCTCGTTTCGAACCCGTTCCGCCCCAACGTTCTCGGCGTCGCACACCCCGCTCGGCGGTGATACCGTACGGGCGAGGCGGCGGTCGAGCCGCCGACCGGGAGGGGACCATCGCGCGCGGGCGGCTTCGTAATGCCTTGCGGCCGTTGACTTCATATCCGGTTCACCGCTGAGAACCCGCGCACGGAGCAAGAGAGCACCACGAGCATGCAGCACCGATTCCGATTGCCGAGCCTGCTGTCGACCGTGGCCGCGGCCCTGGCCATGGTCACCTCGATTCCGGTCCAGGCCCACGCCGCACCGGGTTTCGCGGTGCCGGGCATGGCGTTGAGCACCGACGAGAAGCGGTGCAGCCTGGGCCTGAGCGGCTATATCGGCGGCGCCGAATACGGCGTCACGGCGGGCCACTGTTTCGAGGACGGTAAGGACGTCTACGCGCACGACGGATTCCGAATGGGCGCCTACGAACAGGGTTTCGGTAGCGACGACACCGTCGGCGATCTCGGTTTCGCGCTGGTCCGCTACGCACCGAATATCGCCTCGGTGGGCACGCTCACCAATCATCTGACGATCACCTCCGCCGACGCGACTCCCGCCACCGGCGAGGAGGTCTGCCATATCGGCTCCACGACGGGCGACACCTGCGGCACCGTGACCGCCGTACAGGACGAGTACTTCGTCGCCGACTTCCCTTCCGAGAAGGGCGATTCCGGCGGCATCGTCTACCGCCGCACCAGCGGCGGCACCGCCGACTTCCTCGGCATCCTCATCGGCGCCAAGGAGGGCGGCGGCATCGTCGTGGAATCGGCGAACCACGTGCGCGACACCATCGGAGCGCATGCGGGAGGGCCGTTCCAGTGGCGTCTCCCGCCGGACCGCTAGGGACCCGACTGCGACTCGGCGTAGGTGGTCAGCAGCTCGTATACGAAGGTGAGCACCGATTCGTCGAGGTCCGGGCGATCGTAGACGGGCCGGATGATCGACTGACCCGAAAACACGTGCAGCACAGTGAAGAACAGCGGTTCGCGGATGCGTTCGGGGAAGCGCCGCATCACCCCGGAGCGCTCGGCCTCGGCCATGATCGCGTCGTAGTATCCCGACACCGCGGGCGCGATCCGGGCATGCAGTTCCCGATCGGAGCGCGCCGCGACGAAGACCTCGCGCAGCGCGGTAGTGGGCGCGGACGACTGTGCCTCGCGCATGAACGCGAGCGCCACGCCCAGCGCGTCGACATCCTCGTCGATCTCGGCCAGCAACAGCCGGAAGTTCGCGAGCTGCCGCGCGACGATCTCCTGCGCGGTCGCCACGATCAGATCCAGCCGGCCGTCGAACTGCCGGAACATCGCACCGACCGACAGCCCGGCTCGCTCGCAGATCTCCTGGATCGTCGTGCGGTGATAGCCGAGTTCGCCGATCGCCTCGATCGTCGCGTCGATGAGTTTGGCGACCGTCGCCGCACGACGTTCCTGCTGGGTACGACGCTTCGGCCGGGAAACCGGGTTCTGTGTCACCATGCCATCCTGCCTCGCCTACCCGGCCGGTCGCCGCGTGCGCCGGGTTCCGCACCGGCAGTGGCTCGCGCCGGCCACCCTACAAAGTGGTCGGATCCGTATTCGCTCCGCACAGCACCACGACCGGTCGCTCCCCCGGCTCGGGCACATACGCGCCGCTCTGGATGGCCGCCAGCGCGGCCGCGCCCGCCGGTTCGACGACGATCCGGAATTCGCGCCACAGGTATTCCCGGGCCATGGCGATGGCGTCGTCGGTCACCAGCACCGAACCCATGCGATAGCGCCGGGCCAGTTCGAAGGGGATGCGGCCGATCCTGGTGGCGCCCAGGGCGTCCGCGGCGATGCTGTTGATATGGACGTCGACGGCGCGACCGGCGGCCAGGGCCGAATGCAGGGTCGGCGCGCCCTTCGGTTCCACGCCGATGACCTGACCGCGGGCGCCCAGCGCGGCCGCGATGCCCGCGGCCAGGCCGCCACCGCCGACGGCGACCAGCACCGGCGGCCGCCCGCGCACCTGCTGTTCGATCTCGAGGCCCACCACGCCGGCGCCGGCCACCACGGCGGGCAGGTCGTAGGCGTGCAATTGGATCGCGCCGCGATCGCGGGTCAGCTCATCGGCGAAGCGATACGCCTCGGCGTAAGTCGTTCCGTGCCACAGCACCTCGGCACCGTAGGCCCACATGGCCGCCACCTTGGTATGCGGCGCGGATTCCGGCACCACGACCGTGCACGAACGATTCTCCAGTGCACAGGCCAGCGCGGCCGCGATCCCGGCGTTACCGCCGGAGGCGATGACCACCGGGCGGGCGTCGCCCTGGGACTCGAGCAGCGCGTTGAGACTGCCACGCACCTTGAATGTGCCGCCGTGCTGGAGGTATTCGAGTTTGAAGGTCACCTTGACCGGACCGTGCGGACCGCTCACCTCGGTATGGAACACCGGCGTCACCCGGACCCGGCGCCCCAGGCGCGCGCGGGCCTCCCGTACATCGGATCGGTACAGCCGCTTCACCTTTCGCATTGCCCGAGCATCGGTCACTGCCCGGTCCCCCGATCTCGTTCCGCCAATTGGGCATACATCGCGTTGTGCGCGGCCAGCGCGGCATCGTGATCGCGATCGGCCGCGCGATCCAGCCGCTGCGCCAGCCGGGAATCGCTGCGCGACCACTGGATGAGCAGCGCCAGCATCACCACCACGAGCGGGATCTCACCGCTGGCCCAGGCCAGGCTGCCGCCGGTGTGCTGATCGTCGAGCAGATCCGAATTCCAGGACAGGCCCAGCGAGCGGTAGAACCAGCCGCCCATCACGGTGGTCATACTCATCAGCGCGACACCGAAGAACGCGTGGAACGGCAGCGAGCCGAACACCATGCCGACCCGCGTCAGCGGTTGCACCTGACGAGGTTTGGGGTCGATGCCCAGGACCACCCAGTAGAACAGGTAGCCCGACACCAGGAAGTGCAGATTCATCGCCAGATGCGCGCCGTGCTCGTCGACGACCTTGTCGAAGATGCCGCCCAGATACAGCGCGTAGAACCCGGCGATGAAGAACACCGAGGCGATCACCGGCTGGGTCATGAAGCGCGACACCGGATTGTGCACCGCGGCCAGGATCCACTCGCGCGGCCCGGGTGGCGCGTCACGACCGGCCGCGGGCAGTGCCCGCAACGCCAGCAGAACGGGCCCGCCGAGGGCGAACAGGATCGGCGCGAGCATCGACAGCATCATGTGCTGGGCCATATGCACGCTGAACATGGCCGGCGCATAGCGGCCGACACCGGAACTGGTCGCGATCAACACGACCGCACATCCACACAGCCAGGACACCGTGCGCCCGATCGGCCAGGCGTCTCCGCGGGCCCGCAGTCGGCGCACTCCGGCCAGATACAACACCGCGAGCATGACCGACAGCGTTCCGAATATCAGATCGAAGCGCCAGTCGAACAGGATCCGCCCCACGGTCGGCGGGCCCGCGAGGTCGTAACCCAGTTCCACCTCGGCGGGCGAGGGGATGCGGCGCAGCTCCGGCGGCGGGGTGCGGCCCAGGCCGACCGCCAGGCCCACGGTCGCGGCGAAGATCAATGCCTCCACCCCGGCGTAGCGGATCAGCGCGGCCCGATCACGCGGATCGGCCGCGAGCGCGGGAATCGCTTTGCGGCGCTGCACGAATCCGATGACCCCGAGCGCGCACAGCGCGACCGTCTTGGCGATGATCAGCCGGCCGTAGGTGGTGGTGAACAGATCGCTCCACGGCACCCGCACCCAGGCGTTGAGCACGCCGCTCACCGCGACCACCGTGAACGCGCAGGCCGCCAGCGCCGAGAAGCGACGCGCCGCCAGCCCCGTGTGTACACCTCCGCGCACCGCATAAGCCAGCACCGCGAACAAGCCGCCGACCCAGACCGAGACCGCGACCAGATGCAGGATCAGGCTGTTGGTGGCGACATCGTGGGCGCCGCCCGCGGAGGAGTGCCCGGTCAGGGCCACCGGCAGCAGGCACAGCACCGACCAGCCGAACAACACCGGGGTCCAGCCCCAGCGCAGCGCCACCCGGCAGCCGATGGCCAGCGCCAGGGCCATGAAAGCCGTTGCCCGCCAAGATCCCGCGACCTCCACCTTCGGAATCGCCTGCCAAATCTGTTCCGGCCGAAGGACGCTGCTCACCGGTTGCCCGGTGGTATCCGACAGGGTGAGCGGCACCAGCAGTGCCGCCGAGACCGCCCAGGCGAATGCCGCGATCCCCGCGCGCCGCAGGGCCCGATAGCCGCCCACGTCCAGCAGGCCGTCGCGCTGCGGCGGGGTCAGGAAGGCGGCGAACAGCAGGGACCCGACCGCGAGCGCCCCCGACAGATCGGCGACCGCACGCACCGCGGGCAGGCCGTAGGTGGTCAGCGGCCCCGGATCCGGAATGCCGAGCAGCGTAAGCGCCTGCGCGGCCGACAGTCCCACCACCAGCGGCGCGACCATCGCGGCCACCGCGATCGTGACCGCGGTCAACACCGGGAACATCGCCGCCGACTCCGACCGGATGGCCTGGCTGTCAGGTTCGACGGACGGGTCCTGCGGTGACGACATGGGATTCAGCCTAGTTCGGCCCGATGGTCCCGGCGGCCCCGCCCTGACCGTCCCCTACACCCCTGTGACCCAGCCGACAGGCGTGTCGGTTGCTCGGCGGGAGCCAGGATTGAGCTGGACGGTCGCTATAATCAACTAGCTGGACACCGTGCCCGGAACGCGGCATGGTGTGTGTGCCTGCTTTGCCTCCGTAGCTCAGTTGGATAGAGCAAGGGCCTTCTAATCCCTAGGTCGCAGGTTCGATTCCTGCCGGGGGCGCAACAACCAGTGACCAGCGACAACGCTGGCACTTGCACCAATACCCCTACCGCGCAACGCTCAAACAAGAAGGGATTCCGGCCAAGGCCGTCGGCCTGCTGGTCCCTGCCGGCCGCCGCTTCGTGACCCCGATTCCGGCGGCGACGCGGCCTCGCCCGCTCCACGGTGCCGCGCGACGCGACCGGCAAGCCGCTGGCCGACCTCGAAACCAAGAGCTGGCGTTGACGTCGACGTCAAGGTTTAACGTCGAGATATTCAGTGGTCCCGTCAGAAGGAGAACGGAATGATCCACACGGATGAGGTCGTCTCGGTAACCGACGACACGTTCGCCGCAGAGGTCCTCGATTCCGAGCTGCCGGTGCTCGTCGACTTCACCGCCGACTGGTGCGCGCCGTGCCGGATGATCGCACCGGTTCTCGCGGAGTTGGCCAAGGACAAGGCCGGTCGGCTGAAGTTTGTGCAGCTCGATGTCGACCTGAACCCGCGTACGCAGGCCGCCTACGGGGTGATGGCGATGCCGACGCTGCTGATCTTCCGCGCGGGCAAGGTGGTGCAGACGCTGGTCGGCGTCCGCTCGAAGAGCCGACTTCAGCAGGAGATCGATGCGGTGATCTGACACCGCGAAACAAGGGGGGGGTCGATGAGACAGGATGTGGCCGAGGTCTGGCCGATGACCGACGCCGTCGAGGATCATCTGAACTCGGCACAGGTCACCAGGGTCGCCGTCGCTGATCTCCGCATGCGGGATTCCTCGCCGCGGGTGGCCGGGGAGGACCCGAAACACGTAGAGCTGCTGGCGAAGTCCGTCGTAGACTTCCCACCGATCGTGATCCGGCGCGCCGCGATGGAGGTGATCGACGGGCGACATCGGGTGCGCGCGTGCCTGCTTCGCGGCGACGCGACGATCGATGCGGTCTTCTTCGACGGCAGTGTGGAAGAGGCGTTCGTGCTGGCCGTCCGGCTGAACGCGGTGCACGGCCTGCCATTGTCGCTGACCGATCGGAAGTCGGCCGCCCAGCGCATCGTCTCGTCGCATCCCGAGTGGTCGGATCGGGCGATCGCGGCGCTGTCCGGGATATCGGACAAGACCGTCGCGGTGGTCCGCAGGCGGCTGGGTGCGGAACTTCTGCAGCCGACCAGTCGGATCGCCCGCAATGGGGTCGCGCACGCGAAGGTGGGTGCGGGGGGCCGGGAGCGGGCCGCGGCCCTGTTCTCGGCGAACAGCGCGGCCTCGGCGCGCGAGGTGGCCCAGGCCGCGGGGATCTCGCTGACCACGGCGAAGGATGTCAAGAAGCGGATCCGACGCGGCGAGGATCCGGTCCCGAACCGGCAGCGGCGGTCGTCGGCGCCCCCGAGCGATCCGCGGGATCAGTGGGCCGTACGCGAGCGCACGCTGCGCACGTTGCAGCGCGATCCGGCACTGCGATTCTCGGAGTCTGGGCGTAAGTTGTTGCGCTGCCTCGAAATTCCCGCCTCCCATCCGGGGGAATGGGCCGGGCTGGCCGATACCGTGCCCTCGCACTGGGCGGCAGCCATCGCCGATCTGGCCCGGCAGCATGCCGAGGAGCTGCGGATGTTCGCCGCGATGCTGGACGCGCGCACCAGCGCGGTTTTCTGAACGAACTTCACCGAACTCGGTGATTGCGGGCTTAGGAGCGATTCGGATGTCAGATGAGATTATCGATCTGTCCGGTTTGGGGGCGGGGTACGTACGCGATCCGTACCCGTTCTATGCCAGGCTGCGCGAGCGCGGCCCGGTGCATCGGGTGCTGATGCCCGGCGGCCTCGAGGCATGGCTCGTCGTCGGCTTCGAGCAGGCGCGGGCCGTGCTGGCCGACACCCGGCTGTCGAAGGATCTCGGCCCGGCGGCGGAGTCGCTCGGCATAGGGTCCGGGCCGAACATGCTCATCGCGGATCCGCCGAACCACACGCGACTGCGGAAGCTGGTGTCGCAGGAGTTCACACCGCGCCGCGTGACCGCCATGGCTCCGGCCGTGCAGCGCCAGACAGATCTGCTCCTGGACGATATGCTCGCGGCGCCGGAGGGCGCCGGCGACCTGGTGAACGGCCTGTCGTTTCCGCTTCCGATGACCATTCTGTGCGATCTGCTCGGCGTGCCCTTCCTGGAGCGGGAGGCCTTCCGGAACTGGTCAAACGTCATGGTCGGCACGGGAACCGCCGAGGAGAAGGCAGCGGTGGCGCCGGAACTGTCCCGGTATCTGCTCGATCTGCTCGATCGCAAGCGGACCGAGCCCGGCGACGACCTCATGAGCGCGCTGATCCGGACCACAGACGAAGACGGCGATCGGCTCTCGCGCGATGAATTGCTGGGGATGGCGTGGATTTTGCTGGTTGTCGGGCACGAGACCACGGTCAATCTCATTTCCAATACGGTCTTGGCGCTGCTGGAGAATCCGGAACAACTCGAGGCGCTGCGCGATGATTTCGGTCTGCTCGATGGCACCATCGAGGAGAGTCTCCGATACGACGGGCCGGTGGAGTATTCAACGTTCCGGCTGACCGTAGATCCGATCGAAATCGGCGGCACGCTGATTCCCGGCGGCGGGCAATTGGTCCTCGCGTCGCTGGCCGATGCCAATCGCGATGCGGCCAGATTCCCCGATCCCCATCGTTTCGATATCCGTCGCGGCGCCGAGGGCGGTGCACGCGGACATCTGGCGTTCGGGCACGGCATGCACTATTGCATCGGCGCACCGCTGGCCCGATTGGAGGCGTCGGTGGCAATCCGCTCGCTGCTACAGCGCTGTCCTGAGCTGCGGCTGGATATCCCCTCGTCGGATATCGCGTGGCGACCCGGCGTTATGCGCGGTCCGGAGGCACTACCCGTGCGATGGAAAGGCTGAGCGCGTGAATTACGTGTCGATCGACTTTCCGACGATGCTCTCGCGGCGCTGCCATAATTCCCATCATCCGCTGCACATCGCGTATTACTTCGCGCAAGAACACGACGATTACTATGGGGAATTGGGACTGCAGCGGGGGCCCATGGCATATCTCGCGGGCCGCGCGGCCCCACTCGGTGTCGTATCTCCGGGAACGGTTGTCGCCACGTTCTACAACTTCAATCCCGAACTCGTGGATGTACATCTACCGCGAATCTGGGCCGTGGCGTCGCCCTCGATGCTCCTGCGAACGCGGTTTCGCATTGTCGATGCCTATCTGAAGCGGTTGCTGGGCCCGGAGATCATCGAATCGCCGATGATGGCCGAGGCCGCGAAGCTCGCGACGGCGGCGTGCGAGGGATGTTCCACACCGGGCCGCGCGCTGTACGCCGCCAACGCCGATCTGACGCCGCCCGACGCCCCCCATCTCGCCTATTGGCACGCGATCACCCAGTTACGGGAGCATCGCGGCGACGGACATTTGATGGCTCTGGCAGGTGCCGGGCTCGACGGCCTGGAGGCCCTGGTCACGCACAGTGCCACGGGAACAGGCTTCACGCCCTCCTATCTTCAGGCGGCGCGCGGCTGGTCGGCTCGCCAGTGGGCGTCGGCACAGGAGCGCCTGCGCGAGCGCGGGCTCATGGATGGCGTGGGCGAGCTGACCGAGCGGGGAATGCAGATGCGACGGGACATCGAGGCCGAGACCGATCGGCTCGATGTGGCGCCCTATGCGCATCTCGGAACAGAGGGGACGAAGCGATTGAGCGAATTGGCGGCCGGGTTCACAAAGACCATAGTGCGGCAGGACGGTCTACCCCTGAAACTTATGGGCAAGCGGTAGCCCGAGGCCGAGAAATTGTCGTCGATGTCGGCGACTCTATTGACCCGCACACCGCGGCCTGGTTACAGTTCAGGTCGTTAAGCGTTGATACTTTTTGCCGAGGGGGCGGAGGCACGCTGCGTCATCGATCGCCTGCCAGGGGTCGGCCGTCGATTCGTATCTCGCACATGTCTTTTCCACGGGTGGATTCCTGTCGTTGCCTGCCAAGATGCTGTTGTTCGTCTTGTCGCCGAGCGGCAGTCGGAGACCTCTCGGCGGCATCCAAGGAGCTTTACATGTTCAATACCGGGGGGTCTCGGATACCACTCTCTGCCGCGCAAAGAGGAATTTGGCTCGCTCACGAGTCGGACGGCAGTGGTATTCTGCACAATTTTGCCGGATATGTCGAGGTCCGCGGGGGCCTGGAAGCGACGGCTCTCACCGCGGCCGCCCGGTCAGCGGTTTCGGAAACGGACGCCCTGCGGGTCCGCTTCGTTCTCGACGAGGACGGAATTCCCTGGCAGCAACTCGACGGCGACACCGAATACGGTGCGTTGCGAATTATCGACCTCGGCGACCGCAGAAAACCCATGGAATCCGCTCTCGAATGGATGCGCGCGGATCTCGCCACACCCGTCGATCTCATTGCGGGCCCATTGTTCGCTCAGGCTTTGCTGCGCATAGCCCCTGACCATTCCCTGCTATATTTACGCTATCACCATATTGTCATGGACGGTTACGGGCAAGTCGTCTATTGGCGCAGACTCGCGGAATTCTATTCGGCGAGGCGTGCGGGCCGTGCCGCCCGGCCGCGAATTGCGAGCACACTGGGCGAATTGCTCTCCGACGAGCGGCTGTATCAATCGTCGGAGCAATTCGCGCAGGACCGTGCGCACTGGCTCGATATCGCCGCCGGGCAGGACGGTCCGTTCACGCTGACCGACGACCGCTCGAGGGCCGCGGTCGCGGCGGGATTGCGGACCGAGCCGCTCCGCCCGCTGGCAGGGGTCGGCGAATTGGCCGTTCGGCACCGGGTCCACTGGTCGGCCGCCGCGTTGGCGGTCGTGGCCGCGTATCTGCACCGGGTGACTCAGCACGAGGACATCGTCGTCGGCGTTCCCGTTCGGGGACGGGCGAATCGGGCCGCTCTCACGACCCCCGGCATGTTCGCGAACGTGCTGCCGCTGCGGTTGTCGATATCGGCATCGATGGGATTCGACGAGCTGGTCGTCCAGGTGTCCGAACGCCTGGGGCAGCTGCTCGAGCATCAGCGGTTCCGCGGTGAGGATCTGGCCGCCGAGCTCAGGAGCACCGGCGATTTCGCCGAGCAGCCCGGCGTGCTGGTCAACCTCGTCACCTTCGACGGCACGATCGGATTCGCCGGACTCGCGGGCGCCGTGCATCAGCTGCCGTCGGGCCCCGTACGCGACCTGCTGATCGAATTCTTCGGCGGGACGGACGGATCGGAGGCGCGATTCGCGATCGACGGCAACCCCGCACTGCACAGCCGCGACGAATTGGCCTGCCACGCAGGCCGATTGGCCGCATTCCTGACCGAGATATCACGGGCGCCCGCCGATAGCTCCGTCGGGAGTATCGAACTACTCACGCCCGAAGAGCGCACCCTGCTGTTCGGCGGGACCCTGCTGCGCCGTCGCGACTACGACCTGAGCGCACCCCTGCCCGACCTGATCGAACGCCAGGCGCGGCGCACGCCCGATTCCGTCGCGGTCGAGACGGCGCGGGCCACGCTGACCTACCGAGAGCTGTGGGAGCACTCCGGCAGCCTCGCCGCCCACCTGCGCACGCGTGGAATCGCGCCGGGGCAGGTGGTGGGCATCCACCAGGAGCGGTCGGTGGACCTGGTCGTCGCACTGCTCGCCGTGCTGCGCTCGGGCGCCGCGTATCTTCCACTGGACCTGGATCATCCGCCGGCACGACTGGCCTTCCAGATCGAGGACAGCGGCGCGGCGATGGTGCTGAGCCGCTCCGACCTCACCGGTGGGCTGCCCGAACTGGCGATTCCGGTTGTCGCGGTGGACGATACACTCGATGGGCTGCCCCCGGCCGAGGTGCCGCAGAACCTGGCGACGCCCGACGACATCGCCTACATCATCTATACCTCCGGCTCCACCGGACGCCCCAAGGGCGTCGCGGTTCCGCATCGCGGGGTGGTGAACCGCCTGCTCTGGATGCAGGAGGAATACCGGCTCGGCGCCGAGGACAAGGTGCTGCAGAAGACCGCCTTCACCTTCGACGTGTCGGTGTGGGAACTGTTCTGGCCCTTGCTGAACGGCGCGGTCCTGCACCTGGGGGCGCCCGGCGTTCATCGCGATCCCCGCGCGCTGGCCGAGGCCATCCGCGGCCACGACATCACGACGGTGCACTTCGTCCCGTCCATGCTGGACCTGTTCCTCGCCGAATCCGCCGCGCGGGAGCTGCCCACGTTGCGGCGGGTCATCTGCAGCGGCGAGGCGCTGCGCCCGGAGACCGTGCGCCGGTTCTTCGAGGTGTACGGCGACGGCCCGGAACTGCACAACCTGTACGGGCCGACCGAAGCGTCGATCGATGTCACGCACTGGCGGTGCGGTCCCCGCGACGCCGAGGGCCCGGTGCCGATCGGCCGCGCGGTGGCCAACACCGAGCTGTACATCGTCGACCACGCGGGCCGGTCGATGCCGCCCGGTATTCCCGGCGAGCTGTGCATCGGCGGTGTCCAGGTGGCCTCGGGCTATGTGAACCGGCCCGAGCTCACCCGCGAGAAGTTCGTCGACAACCCGTTCGGCGACGGAAAGATGTATCGCACAGGCGATTCGGCCGTACTGCGCCCCGATGGCGTCATTCTGTACCGCGGCCGGCTGGATCAGCAGGTGAAGGTGCACGGCTTCCGCGTCGAGCCCGGCGAGATCGAGTCGGCTCTGCTGAGCCACCCGTCGGTCGCGCAGGCGGTGGTGACCGCCCCCGAGGTCGCCGGCGGCGACCGTCAGCTGGTGGCGTACACCGTTGCCGCCGAGGTGGATTCGGGTATCGATACGCGGGAGTTGCGGTCCTGGCTGCGGGAGCAGCTGCCCGTGTACATGGTGCCCGCGGTCGTCATGGTCCTCGACGCGCTGCCACTGCTGTCCAACGGCAAGCTGGACCGGCGGACGCTTCCGGCCCCGGACGGTACCGCCGCGACGGCGACCCACACGGAGCCGGACACCCCGGAAGAGCATGTGCTGCACGAGATCTGGCGCAGCGTGCTGGGGGCCGGCGAACTCGGTGTCGAGGAGTCGTTCTTCGCCGTCGGCGGCGACTCCATGCAGGCCATCCGAGTCCGCACCGCGCTGGAGCGCCGCGGCTGGTCCTTCGACATCACCGACCTGTTCCAGGAGCCGACGATCAGAGAGCTCGCCGGCCGGCTCCGGCCGCTGGACCGCGACGCCGCACCGGCCGCGGTCCAGGAGCCGTTCGCCCTGCTCGGCCCGGCGGACCGGGCGCTCGTCCCCGACGGCATCGAGGATGCCTACCCGCTCAGCGCGATGCAGGCCGGCATGCTGTTCCATGCCGCGTTCTCCGAGGACTCGTCGGTGTACCGGGTGGTCACGTCGGTCCGTGTGAATGCCGCTCTCGACTTGGCGGCACTGCGCGACGCCGTGCGGGACACCGCCCGTCGGCACCCGTCGCTGCGCTGCTCGTTCGACCTGACCCGGTACTCCCAGCCCCTGCAACTCGTGCACACCGACGTGGAGATACCGGTGCTGCTCGGCGACGACCTCGGCGACCTGACCGAGCCTGCCCGGAACCGGGCGATCGCCGACTGGGTGGAACAGGCCAAGTTCACGCGGTTCGATACGTCCGTCGCACCGCTGCTGCGGTTCGTCGTGCACCCCTGCGACCGGGATCGGTTCCAGCTCACGGCCGTCGAGCATCACGTCGTGCTCGACGGGTGGAGCGATATGCGGATGCTCGAGGAGATCGTGCGGCGCTACTGCGCGCACCTGGCCGGGCGGGAGCTCGATCTCCCCGAAATCGGCTCGACCTACCGCGATTTCGTGGTGGCCGAGCGCGCGGCGACGGCCGACGTGGCCTCGCGGTCGTACTGGGCCGAGCTGTTGCGCGACGTGGAACCCACGCCGCTCGTCCACACCACCCCGGCCCAGTCGCCGGTGTCGCGGCATCGGCGCTACGACGTCGCCGTCCCCTCGGAGCTGTCCGGCGGGCTGCGCGCGGTGGCCAAAGAGGCCGGCCTGCCACTGAAGTCGCTGCTCACCGCCGCGCATCTGGCCGTGCTGCGGCGGGTGAGCGGCGGGGACGAGGTGGTCACCGGCGTGGTCGTCAACGGCCGACTGGAGGCCCCCGACGCGGACACCACGGTCGGCGTATTTCTCAACACCCTGCCGCTGCGGCTCGACATCTCCGCGACGACGCTGGTCGACGCGGCGCGGCAGGTGTTCGCCCACGAGCGGGAGTCGTTGCCGCACAGGCGCTATCCCATCGCGCAGATCCAGCAGGATCTCGGCGAGAGCCTGCGGCTGGACAGCTACGTCAACTTCATGGACTTCCACTTCCCCGACGACGCGCCGATGACGGTGACCCTGGGTGTCGCGGAAACCAACTACCCGCTGGCGGTCAACTTCCTCGTCGACCCGGAACACGGCGGGCTCCAGCTCTGGCTCGACTGCGATATCGCCGTCCTGCCCGAGGAGTTCTGCGATCGACTGACCGGCTACTACGAGCGGGCGCTGGCGGCCGCGGCGTACCGGCCGCGCACACCGGTCGCCGAGCTCGCGCTGCTGGGTCCGGCCGAACTCGACCTGCTGGACGAGTGGACCGCGACCACCGTGCCCTACGACGGCACGGCCACCGTGCACGGACTGATCGAGATCCGCGTCGACGACGACCCGTCCGCCCGGGCCGTGGTGCACCGGGACGACGAGATCACCTACGGGGAACTGGATTCCCGTGCCAACCGGCTGGCCAACCATCTGCTCGGCCTCGGTGTGCGGCGCGGGGACCTCGTCGGTGTCAGCGTGCGCCGCGGCGGGGATCTGGTGATGGCCCTGCTCGCCGTGCTCAAGGCGGGCGCGGCCTACGTGCCGATGGATCCGTCGTTCCCACAGGTGCGACTCACCGATATCGCCGCCGATGCGGGCATAGGCGTACTCGTCAGGGGTCCCGGCGCCCCGGACGGTCTGACGGCGCGGCAGGTCGTGGATCTGCGGGCCGACGCCGCGGCCATCGCCGCCCGGACCGACGACCGCCCGCGAATCGACAGTGGCGGCGACGATCTGGCCTACGTCATCTACACCTCGGGATCGACCGGAAAGCCGAAGGGCACGGCGATCCGCCACCGCAATGTCGTGAACTTCTTCACCGGTATGGACGATCGCGTCGGCTGCACGAGCGACGATGTGGTGCTGGCCCTCACCAGCGTCTCGTTCGACATCTCGGTGCTGGAGATCCTGTGGCCGCTCACCCACGGCGCCAAGGTCGTCGTCGCCGGTGAACGCATCGTCGACAACCTTGTGCGGCAATCGGAATCGCCCGATCGCGCGCTCGGATTCAGCCTGTTCTTCTTCGCCGCCGCGGCCGGTGCGTCGCTGCGGGAGGGATATCAGCTGGTGCTGGACGCGGCGAAGTTCGCCGACACCCACGGCTTCGAGGCGGTGTGGACGCCGGAGCGGCATTTCAACGCATTCGGTGGGCTCTATCCGAACCCGTCGGTCATGTCGGCAGCGCTGGCGACGGTGACCGAACGGATCGGACTGCGCTGCGGGAGTGTGGTTGCCCCCCTGCATGATTCGGTGCGTATCGCCGAGGAGTGGGCACTGGTCGACAATCTGTCGAACGGCCGCGTGGGGCTGGCGTTCGCGGCGGGCTGGAATTCCAACGACTTCATCCTGCGGCCGGACAACTTCCCGGTCCGCAAGGTGCGCATGGCCGAGCAGCTCGAGGAGTTTCGCACCCTGTGGCGCGGTGGCACGCTACGACGCACCGGCGGCAGCGGCGAAACCGTGGACGTGCGAATCTTTCCCGCGCCCGTTCAGGCGGAGCCGCCGGTGTGGCTCACCTCGGTCGGCACGGTCGAGACCTTTCAGAAGGCGGGCGCGGCCGGGGCCAATCTGCTCACGCATCTGCTCGGGCAGGCCCCGGCAGAGCTGGCGGAGAAGATCAAGGCCTACCGCCTGGCGCGGCAGGAGGCCGGATACGACGGCCCCGGACAGGTCACGCTGATGGTGCACACCTTCATGTCCGACGATACGGAGGAGGCGAAACGCAAGGCGCGGGGCCCTTTCCGCGACTATCTGCTCAGCTCCACCGAGCTGTGGCGAACCATGTTCGCGACGACGGGCCGCGATTTCCCCGAGCTGAACGTCGAGGAGCAGCTCGAGGCGATCGTTGATCTGGCCATCGATCGGTACTTCGAGAGTTCGGGGCTGTTCGGGTCGCCGGACACCTGCGCCGAACTCATCCGGACGGTGGCCGAGGCGGGGGTCGACGAGGTGGCGTGCCTGATCGACTTCGGGATCGACCCGGCCGAGGTGATGGACAGCCTCACCTGGGTGGACCGCCTGCGCGACGCCCACGAGATCGAGATCGCCGAGAGCCGGTACCCGTTCGCCGAGCTGTGCGAGCGCCACCGGGTCACCCTCGTGCAGGGGACCCCGTCGCTGTTCAGTGTGGTGGCCGCGGAACCGCTGGCCCTGGAGTCGATGCGGGACCTGCGTGCGTTGCTCATCGGCGGCGAGGCGTTCCCGTCCGGCCTGGCCCGGCGGTTGGTCGAGGCGCTGCCACAGGTGCGGATCCTCAACATGTACGGGCCGACCGAGACCACGGTCTGGTCCACGGTGTACGCCCTGGACCGGGTCCGCGATGCCGAGGCGGACAACATCTCCATCGGCGAACCCATTGCCAATACCGAGATTCGGGTGATGGACCGGTCCGGACGGCCAGTGCCGATCGGAACGCCGGGCGAGCTGTGGATCGGTGGGGACGGCGTCGCCGCCGGCTACATCGGACGGCCCGAGCTGACCGCCGATCGATTCGTCGCCGACGGATCCGGCAGACCCTTCTACCGGACCGGCGACCGGGTGCGCTGGCGGGCCGACGGTCGCCTGCATTTCCTCGGCCGGGTCGACCGGCAGGTGAAGATTCGCGGTCACCGGGTCGAGCCCGACGAGATCGAGAGCGTGCTGTCACGGCATCCGATGCTCAACGAGGTCGCGGTCGCGGTGGCCGACGGTGCGCACGGCGCGGAGCTCGTCGCGTACGTGTCGCCCGCCGAGACGGTCGCGGACAGCTCCGCGTGGGATGCCCACGTGCGGCGCTGGGGCGAGGTCTGGCAGAGCGTCTACAGCGGCGACGAGGCCGAGCGGTCGACGTCGGAGTTCGCGGGCTGGCTCAGCAGCTTCACCGGCGATCCGATTCCCGACGAGCAGATGCGGGAGTGGTTGGCGCACACCGTGGCTCGCATCCGCGCACTGCGGCCGTCGCGGGTGGCCGACATCGGCGTCGGCGTGGGGCTGATCCTGCGGTCCCTCGTCGCGGACGTCGAGCAGTACCACGGCGTGGACATCTCCGCCGCCGCAGTGGAATCCGCGGCCGTCTGCCTCGGTGCGGGGCGTGCGCTGCCCGAACACGTGGTGCTGGTCGAATCCGGTCCCGAGTATCTGGCCGGGCTGGAGCCGGACAGCCTGGACACGGTCGTGATCAATTCGGTGGCGCAGTACTTCCCCGGGGCCGACTATCTGCGCACGGTGCTCACCGATGCCGTGCGCGCGGTGCGGCCCGGTGGCGCGGTCTTCGTCGGCGACATCCGATCGGTGGAGATGTTGCCCGAGTTCCACGCCGCGGTCCAACTGCACCGCGCCGCAGCGCATCAGACCGTCGACGAGGTCCGGTCCGCGATCGCCCGCCGGCGCGAGGACGAGTCGGAGCTGTGCCTGTCGCCGGTGTTCTTCGCCGAACTAGCCACCTCGCTCGACGGGATCGGCGAGGCCCGGTGCGAGATCAAGCGGGGCCGGTCCGATAACGAGATGACCACCTTCCGCTTCGACGTCACCCTGTCGGTCGGGCCGGCGCCGGCCGAACCGACACCGCGGGTGCTGGCCTGGCAGAGCCTCGGCGGCGACCTCGCGGCGCTGCGCCGCCGGCTCGACGAGGACCCGAAAGGGCTGCGGGTGTCCGGGATTCCCAATCGGCGGCTCACCCGGGCCGGTGCGGTCGTAGGGATTCTGGACCGGATCGACGGGCGCGCCACCGCGTGGGACGTGGAGCGCGAACTGTGGGACGCCGACGCCGACGGCATCCACCCGGAAGACGTGCACGACCTGGCCGCCGAGCTGGGCCGGCCGGTACGGCTGCTGGTCGCGCAGGACGGCCGCCTGGATCGTTTCGACGCGGCGTTCGGGTCCCGGCCCGGTGACGCCACTGATTCGGAGGACATCGCATGAGCACGACCCGACACCTGGCCAACGACCCGCTGACCTCCTCCTGGGCCTCCGGGCTACGCTCCACGCTGCGCGCGTACACCCGCGGTCGGCTCCCCGATGCGATGGTGCCCGCCCACTTCGTGGTGATGGCCGAACTGCCCAAGCTGCCCAACGGCAAGGTCGACCGCCGCGCGCTGTCGACCCTGAGCGCGGGCGAGCGAGGCGACGACATCGCCTATGTGGCACCACGTTCCGCGGTGGAAGCCCGGCTGGCGCGCATCTGGCAGGACGTGCTGGGACTGTCGCGAGTCGGCGTGCAGACCAGCTTCTTCGATCTGGGCGGCGACTCGCTGACGGTCCTGCAGATGGTCGCGCAGGTGCGCGAGGCGTACGACGTCTCGATCGATCTGCGCCGGATGTTCGAGGAACCGACCATCGCACGGCTCGCCCGGATGGTCAGCGCCGAGGCCGCCGTCGAGGTCACCGGCGCGGACAATCCGCGCGGGATCGGCGACGCCGAGCTGCTGGCCGATGCGGTACTCCCCGACGACGTCCGCCCGGAGGAGGGCGCGGCGCCGCCGGCACCCGGGCCGTACCGCACAGTCCTGCTGACCGGCGGGACCGGATACACCGGCGCCTTCCTGTTGCGCGAGCTGCTCGACCGATCCACCGCGACGGTGTACGTGCTCGCCCGCGCCGCCGATCGCGCACAGGCGGCCCAGCGCGTGCTCGAGAGCCTGGCCGAATACGGATTGTCGAAAGAGGGGGACGAGGACCGGATCATCGGGATACCCGGCGACACCGGCCGCCCGTATCTCGCCTTGGACCGCGCCACGTATTCGGAATTGGCCGCGACGGTGGAGATGATCGTGCACAACGCGGCGATCTCCAGCTGGATCGTTCCTTATCGGCAGATCCGCGCGGTCAATGTGCTGGGCTCCCTGGAGGTACTGCGCCTGGCCGCTGATCAGCGCGTCAAACCCGTGCATTTCGTGTCCACCATCGGCGTATATCCGGTGCACCTGCGTGGCGAACAGCTGTGGGAGGAAACCGAACTCGTCACGCCGGAGGACGTGACCGGCGGATACCGGCAGTCGAAATGGGTCGCCGACAGCCTGATGATCGCGGCCCGCCGCCGCGGGATTCCGGCGCACGTCTATCGGCCGGGGGCGATCACCGGCTCGCAGATCACCGGGGCCTGCACCACCGACACCTTCATCAACCATTTGATCAAGGGATGTATCCAACTCGGGGCGTGCCTCGATTACGACCTCCTGCTGGATCTGGTGCCCGTCGATTTCTGCGCCGCCGCGGTGGTGCACAGCGCGCTCGGCGGTCCCCACGACGAGGCCGTGTTCAACATTCCGGCCGCCAATGCGATGAACATGAACGACCTTTTCGATCTGGTCATCGACTACGGATATCCGATCCGGCGTCTCGACTACGTCGAGTGGTATCGCGAGCTGGTCGCCGCCGTAGAACGCGGCGACGACAACGAGCTCGCGCCCTATCTGCCGCTGTTCGGTGCGGACAAACCCGCGGACGAGGTCGGTTACGAAGGCAGCAAGCCGACCTTCGACACCGCGAACCTGCGTGCCGCACTGGGTGATTCCGGTATCGAATGCCATCCCGTCGATGGGCGCCTGTTCGACATCTACCTCGACTACTTCGTCTCGATCGGCTACCTGCCCGCCCCTGCCGCCACGACCCGTGCGCCTCGTTGATGGAGCCCGAAATGACAACTGTGATACCGGATTTCCCGATGCCCCGCCGCTACCCGCTGGATCCGCCGCCGGCGTACCGGGAGTTCACCGACGACCACCCGGTGTTCCGGGTGCGCATGCCCGACGGTGAGCTCGTCTGGATGGTGACCAGCTATGACGCCGTGCGCGCCGTGCTGACCGATCTGCGGTTCAGCTCCGACAACACGACATCGGGATTTCCGTCCTACATCCACAGCGACACTCCCCTACCCATGGGCTTCTTCCTGTTTCAGGATCCGCCGGATCACACCCGCCTGCGCCGGTTGGTGACTCGCGATTTCATGATCAGCCGGATGGAGGCGCATCGTCCGCGGATGCGGGCGATTCTGGACCGTCTGATCGACGACATGGTCGAGCGGGGCGGCCCCGCCGATCTGGTCCGGCAGCTGGCGCTGCCGATGGCGGCGACTGTCATGTGCGAACTGCTCAACGTTCCCTACGCGGACACCGAGATATTCGTTCCGGCGGCCGATACGATCCTCGACCGCAGCAGCACCCAGGAACAGTCGCATCAGGCCGCCGAGGCGCTGCTGACCTACTTCGATCGGCTGGTCACCGAGAAGGAGGCCGATCCCACCGACGACATGCTCGGCAGGTTGGTCACCCACGAGGATGCGGGAACCCTGACGCACGCCGAATTCGTCGGCATGGCCGCGGTGATCCTCCTCTCGGGTTACGACACGCTCGTACAGACGATCGGGCTGGGTGTGGCGACCCTGCTGGAGCATCCGGATCAGTTGGCGGAGTTGAAGGCCGACCCCTCGCTGTTCCCCACGGCGGTCGAGGAGGTGCTGCGCTATCTGTCCATCAACCACGCCGGTCTGCCCCGGGCCGCGCTGGAGGATGTCACGGTCGCCGGACAGCTCATCCGCAAGGGCGAAGGCGTTCTCGTCATGCTCAATACCGCCAATCGCGACCCCGCGGTCTTCGAGGAGCCGGACGCGTTCGACATCCATCGCGAGGCGCCACAGCGGCACGTGGCATTCGGCCACGGATTCCACAAATGCATCGGGCTCACCCTGGCCCGGGTGGAGTTGTCGGCCGTCTTCACCGGGCTGTTCGAGCGCCTGCCGGCGCTGCGACTGGCCGAACCGCTGGACACCCTGCCCTTCCGGCACGACATGGTCATCTACGGGATTCGGAGGTTGCCGGTCGAATGGTGATCCGGGGGAAACGGAACGACGAAGATTCACCCAGAGAGTGTTGTGAACAGATGAATACAGTTTTCTTGTTGCCGGGCCAGGGGGGCTACCGGGCAGGCCTTTTCGCGGAAGTGGACTTCCCGGAGGTCGCCGAGGTACTCGAGATGGCCGATCGAGTGGCCGGCGAATTCGGCCGGGCGAATGTCTCGGCGCTGCTCACCGATCCCGCCGCGCCGGCGGCCGCCGAACTGGTCCGCACCGATCCGTTCGCGCTGCAACTCGCCGTGTTCGCCGCGGGCCTGGGCAGCTACCGGCTGGCCGAGCGGCACTACGTCCCGGACGTGCTGGTCGGGCACAGCATGGGCGAGATCGCCGCGCTGACGGCAGCCGGCGCCTTCGATCCGGCCGACGGCGCGCGCCTGGTGTGTCATCGCTCCGAGGCGCTGCTGTCGCACAGTCTCACCGGCGGCGGCATGGTCGCGGTGGAACTCGATGCCGTCCGCGCGGCGTCCGTGGCGGGCGCGATCGCGCGACCGGGTCTCGGTATCGCGGTGGTCAACGCCCCGCGCCAGACCGTGTTCTCCGGCAGTGACGAGGCGATCGCGACCGTGACGAAACTGGCGGAGGCACTGGATGTTCGGGCGATCACGCTCAACGCGCCCTATCCCTTCCACAGTTCGCTGCTCGGCCCGGCGGCGGACGAGTTCGCCACCGCGATCGCCGGTATCGGGCAGCGTCGCCTGCGGGTGCCGGTGTACTCGCCCGTGGCGGGCGGCTACGTCACCGACGACACCGACCTGAAGGCACTGCTGATCCGTCAACTGACCGCGCCGGTGCAGTTCCTCGATGCCATCCGGGCGCTGCACGCATCCGGCGCGAGCCGCTTCGTGGAATGCGGACGATCCGGGTTGTCGGGTCTGGTGCGCCGCAGCGTGCCCGATGTGACCACGGTGAGCATCGCGGACATTCCGGATCGGCACGAGCGCCACGACAGTCCCGGCGCCGTTGTGCCGCAGGCGGTTCCGGAGACCGTGCCGCTGGAGAACACCGACTCGGTGCTGGAGCGTTTGCGCGGCCTGTACGCATCGACACTCGGATATCCGCTCGAAGCGGTGACCGGAGACGCCGATCTGGAGGCGGACCTGGGCATCGACTCGCTCAAACGCTCGGAGATGCTCGGCAAGGTGACCGCGCAGTTCGGCCTGGCCGATATGGCCGACGATGTGCGCTTCCTCGTGCAACCGACGCTGGTCGAACTGGCCGAGCTGATCGTCACCGTCCGGCACGAGCAGGCGGTGACGGTCGCGGTGGACCCCACTCCCCCGGCCGTCGCGCCCGGGCCCTCGACCGTTCCGGACACCGACTCGGTGCTCGAGCAGTTGTGCGCCCTGTACGCGTCGACACTCGGATATCCGCTCGAGGCGGTGACCGGAGACGCCGATCTGGAGGCGGACCTGGGCATCGACTCGCTCAAACGCTCGGAGATGCTGGGCAAGGTCACCGCACAGTTCGGCCTGGCCGATATGGCCGACGATGTGCGCTTCCTCGTGCAACCGACGCTGGTCGAACTGGCCGAGCTGATCGTCACCGTCCGGACTGTGGGGCGCTGAATGGGCGTCCCGGACCAGACCCCGAACGTGCTGATCGTCGGCGACCCGGCGGGCCCGGCGGGCGCGGTGGCCCGCGCGGTGGCCGCGTCCGGCGCGCGGACCGTCATCGGGGGTGAGACCGATCGCGCCGAGGTGGACGCCGTCGTGCGGGTCGCGACCGCCCTCGCCGATTTCGACGCCGAACGGATTCGCCGGATCGGCGCCCCGGCCGTGGTGACCGTACTCGTCTCGGAGACACCCGCCGACGACGAGACGATCCGGGCCCTCGCCGATATCGCGCGGCGTTCCGTTCCGCCGGGCGACGCCGCGGTGCGGGCCGACGCCGTCCACGGCCGGGCCGACGCCGTCGAGGCGGTATCCGAGGTAGTCGTTCTGCTGTTGCGGGACAATGCCTCTCGGACCGGTCGCATCGTCACCGTCGCCGAACTCGACCGGACTGTGACCCGGACGCCCGACACCGACGCGATCGTTGTCGTGGGCATGGGGATGGCCGTGCCCGGTGCCAGCTCGCCGGAACAGTTCTGGCAGCTGCTGCGCGCCGACGAGCCGGTCTTCCGCGAGCCCGGGGACCGCTACGACCTGGCGACCATGTGGTCGGAGGACCCGTCCGCCGAGGACCGCACGTACTCGCGGGTCGCGGGCTTCATGCACGGCTTCGAGCCGCATCCGCGGCTGCGGGCAGAGATGGACTCGGGCGCCTTCACCACCGACGAGTACACCGCGGTGTGGTTGCGGCATTCGCTGCTGCAAGCCATCGAGGGTGTCACCCTCCGCGCCGAGGACCGGCGGCTGTTCTCGGTGGGTATGACGCCCGACGGCAGTCAGCACCTCGAACAGTCGCTCGTCGCGGCCGGGATCCGCGGGATCTTCGCCCGGCACGGCACGCCCGTCCCGGACGGGTTGGACGCACTGTATCCGCTGGCCGCCGATGCGCCCGAAGACCTACTGCCACACCGCATCGCCCGGATGGCCGCGCACGACCTGCCCGATTCCTCGGAGATCGTCGTCGTCGACACGGCCTGTTCGTCCTCGCTGTACGCGATCGATCTCGGTGTCCGGGCCCTGCGCGCGGGCGAGGCGGATGTGGCGCTGTGCGGCGGGGCGCTGGCCCTGCAGGCGCAGAGCCTTGTGTTGTTCTCCAAGCTGCGCGGCCTGTCCCGATCCGGATCGGTCCGGGCGCTGGACGGCGCGGCCGACGGGGTGCTGTTCAGCGACGGCGCCGCCGTGCTGGCGTTGAAGACGCATGCACGGGCGGTCGCAGACAACGATCCGATCCTCGGCTTCGTCGCCGGATTCGGTGGATCGTCGGACGGGCGCGGCAAGGCGATCTACGCACCCAACGCGGCCGGTCAGCGCATCGCCCTGGAGCGCGGCTGGTCGGCCGCGGGCGTCACCGCGGCCGACATCGACTGGATCGTCGCGCACGCCACCGGAACACCGACGGGCGACAAGACCGAGATGACGGCGCTCGAACAGCACGGCGGCCCCGGCAAGACGTGGACCATGACGTCCAACAAGTCGCTGGTCGGCCATTCCGGGTGGGCCGCGGGCGCGGTCTCCGCCATCCACGCGCTGTTGGCGCTGCGGCACGAATCCATCCCCGCACAGCGCCGATTCTCGCGGGTCCCAGCGGGTTTCGAGGAGTCGATCCACGTACCGACGACCGATACGCCCTGGCCCGCCGGATCGGACCGCCGTCGCATCGTGGGCGTATCGGCGATGGGATTCGGCGGAACCAACGGCCACCTCCTGCTGTCCGACAGGCCCGGCCCGCGGCCCGACGCCACGCCCGTCGAACCCGAGGATCCGGTGGTCGTCGTGGCCCACGGCGTCCATATGCCCGGCGAGCCCGGCGCGGAACAGATCCGGCGCTGGCTGGTGGACGGTACCGCCGACTGGCCGGCCACGTTCGGTGACGACTACCCGCTCCCCTCGCCGGTGGAGGCGCGGCTGGCGCCCTCCGCGCTCGCCGCCATGGATCGTGGCCAGCTCATGGCGATGCGCTGTGGGGATCAGCTCGCCGGGGAGTGGACCCGGGACGAGCGACTGGCGGAACGTACCGGTGTGTTCGTGGGACATACCGGCCCGACTCGGTCGGCGATGGGCTACGACCTGCGCTGCTATCTCGACGACGCGACGGCGAAGCTGACCGGCCCGGCCGGGATGCCACCCTCGCTGCTCGGCGCCGCGGTGCGCGCCATGGTGCCCGCGAGCAACGAGGACTCCTATCCGGGCCTGATGCCGAACGTGATCGCCGCCCGTGTCGTGCAGCGGTTGAATCTGCACGGCCCCAACATGACCGTGGACGCGGGCGCCGACTCGGTGACCTCCGCGACGGCCGTGGCGCTGCGTTACCTGCGCGACGGTGAACTCGATCTGGCCGTCGTGATCGGCGTCAACACCGTCACGCCGTACCTCGACCGGCCCGGTCCGCACGGGGCCGAGGCGGCGATCGGCTTCCTGCTCACCCGGCACAGCATCGCGCGGCGGCTGGGGATGCCGGTATTGGGAACGGTGGAGCTGGGAACGAATTCCTCAGCGCGCCAGGCTGTTTACGACACCGATCGCGATTACGGCGGCGCGCAGGCCGCCGTCGCCGTGCTGCGCGCCCTGCACGCACCCGGCACCCGAACCGTCATCACGGGGACCGTGGATCGGCACACGCCGTCGCTGGTGGTGACCGCCGAGCCGACCGGCGACGCCTATCCGGCATTGCGGCAGACCTCGCAGCGGCACACCCTGAAGCTCGTGTCCCGGCCCGGGGAACGGATCCGGGATCCACTACTCGCCATACCGGCGAACAGCCTTGTGCTGACCGACGATCCGGGCGCCCTGTCCGCGGTGACGCTGCCACCCGGCTGTCTGATCATCGCTCCCGAATCGGCGCGCACCGGCGGTGGCGAGGGGCCGGCGACCTATCTGGCCGACGCCGAGGCACTGGCTCGCGTCGTCGCCGACGACGGACGCGGCTTCGCTCACGTGCGCGTCCTGGTCGGCAGCCAGCGCTGGAACGCGGAACCGGCCGTCCCGCAACAGGTCCTGGACCTCGACGACATCGCGTTCGCCGCCGCGCAGCGCTGTGCGGACTCGCTCGAACAGGGCGGAAGCTACGCCGTACTCCTGCTCGATGCCATCGACGGGACCGTTCCCCTGCCGTATGTCGGAGTGTTCAACGGAGTGGTGCGCAGCCTGCAGCAGGAGTTACCCGGCTGCCTGGTGTTCTCGCTGGCGACGGACCGGAACCGGTTGGCGGACGGCCTCGTTCAGCTGGCCGAGGAGTCGGCCCACCACCGGCACCTGCCCGTCGCGTACCTGTCGGCGGGGCAGCGGTGGGAACTGATGTTGGTGGCCACCGAGGCACCGACCGCCGACACACCCCTCGGGCTGCCGGAGGCCCCGGTGATCGTCGCGACCGGCGGCGCACGCGGCCTCACGGCGCATCTGGTGCACGAGGTGGTGACCGGCGCGGCCCCGCGCGGCGTGTGGCTGCTCGGAACCGCTCCCGCGCCGGATCTTTCGATCAGCCTCACCCCACGGCCCCGGGAGGATGCGCTGCGCGAGCTGATGGCCCGCCACCCCGGGGAGAAGCTCGCGCAGCTCAATCGCCGGTACGAGCGGGAACTGCACGAGATCGAACGGGTGCGCACGATAGGCGAACTGGAACGGCTGTGCGGTCCCGGTCGCGTGCGCTATCGGCAGTGCGATGTTCTCGACGCGGAGGCCGTCCGGCGCGTCATCGACGAGGTGCTGAGCACCGACGGCAGCGTCGATGTGGTGCTGCACGGCGCCGGTCTCGCCCGCACGGCGATGCTCGGTCGCAAGAAGCTGGCCGATTTCCGGATGGTGCGCGACGTCAAGGTCCGCGGCTACGCGAATCTCCGCTCGGCCCTGGCCGACCGGGAGCCCGCCGTCTGGGCCAGCGTCAGCTCCGTCTCCGCGTTCACGCCGCTGCGCGGCGAGTTCGACTACTGCGCCGGAAACGAATTCCTGCTCCTCGCGGCCGCGCACAGCCGCAAGGTGTTCGGGCGCGACGAGGTCGCCCTGGCCTCGGGCCTATGGGTCGAGTCGGGCATGGCCTCGGCCGATACGCCCGGCGGCGCCTTCCTGGCCCGGCAGTCCGAGATCGGGCAGCTCACCGACATCCAGGGCCGGGAGTTCTTCCGGGCCGAGCTCAGCGGACGCGGCGGCCCCGGCCTGGCGACCACCTGGATCGGCGAATTCGATTGGGCCACACTCGAACGCCGAGCGCCGGGCTACCGGGCCGCGTGCAAGGAGCCGGCCGACGACACGGCGGGTGTGCCCGACAGGTACGTCCGCCCGGTCGAACGCCGGGCGTTCCTGGCCGGACCGCCGTTGCGGCGCAACGGATCCGGCGACGACGAGCTCGTCTGGACCTTCGACGTCGGCCTGGACCGCCATCCCTACCTCCTGGATCACCTGGTCGACGGCCGGCCCACCGTCCCGGGTGCCGTCATCCTCGAGATCGCCGCGGAAGCGGCCGCCGAGCTGGTTCCCGGCCTGATTCCGATCCGGATCAGCGATGTGGTGTTGTCCGGCTTCATCAGGGCGTCCCGGCATCGCTGGCCGCGCACGCTGCGGGCGGTGGCCACGCACGGCGCGGACGAGCAGGTGTGGGTGCGGATCCTGACACCGGCCGCCGGCCCGGTCCCCGAGCGAGAGCACGCCCGGATGGTGGTACACCTCGGTCGCGCGCTGCCTACCGGTCCGTGGTGCCCGCCGGTGCCCGCGGAGGGCACACCGGCACCCGACACCTATGCGATCGAGGGGACACCGGTCCGACTGAGCGGGGTGTTCAGCGCGCTGCGCGAGCCGCGGCTGGTGGCCGACGGCGGTGCGGCGCAACTGAATCCGCGCGTGCGCACGACCGACGGGCCGTTCGCGTCCTTCGTGCTGCCGAGCATCGTCCTGGACTGCGTGCTGCGGACCTCGGTGCTCGACGGCCACCGGCCCGACGTGGTGTCGGCGCTGGTCCCGACCGCGCTGGCAAGCGTCGATCTCTACTCGCTGGTCAACGACGTAGAGCTGAGCGAGACCTGGCCCGACGGGCTGGTCCTGCGGCACTGGCACGACCCCGTGTCCGGGCTGCGGCACTGCGCGGTCGTGACACCGGCGGGCCGCGCGCTGCTACGGGTCACGGGCGTCGACGGCGTCGACAAGGACCTGTACGACCTGCGGACCGGGCGGTGGCGCAAGGCCGCCGCCGTTCCCGGACCGAAGTGAGGAAGAAAGCAATTCCGGGCAAAAGGATGAGAGCGGAGACTGGAATGTCAGCTGTGAAAGCCGAAACGTCCACGGGTAGCGCAAGATCCTGGACGCTGACGCTGGTGTGTCTGGGCATGTTCATGCTCATGCTGGATGTGTCGGTCGTGAATATCGCACTACCGGATCTGCGGTCGTCGTTCGGCGCGAGCTTCACCGACCTGCAGTGGGTCATCGACGCGTACACACTGACCCTCGCGGCTTTCCTGGTCACCGGTGGTTCCCTGGCGGATCGCCTGGGCCGCAAGGCCGTGTTCAATGTCGGGTTCGTGATCTTCACGGTCACGTCACTCACCGCGGGCCTGTCGCAGGACGTGCTGTTCCTCATCATCTCGCGGGGCATCCAGGGCATCGGCGCGGCGATCATGTTCTCGGTCGGACCGGCCCTGATCGGCAACGAGTTCCAGGGCGCGGCGCGCGGCAAGGCGTTCGGCATCTTCGGCGCCATCGCCGGTCTGGCGCTGGCATGCGGGCCGATGGTCGGCGGATTCCTGACCAGCTCCCTCAGCTGGCGCTGGATCTTCCTGGTCAATGTCCCGATCGGGGTCGTCTCGCTGATCGTCGGAGTCGTGAAGGTGCGAGAGTCCAAGGACCCGAGGCCATTCGGCATCGACTGGTTCGGCATGGTGGTGTTCGGGGCGATGCTGGTGACGCTGGTACTCGGCTTCCTGCGCGGCGAGGCCGAGGGGTGGACCAGCCCGCTGATCGTTTCGCTGTTCGTCGCCTCGGCGGTGCTGCTGATCGGCTTCGTCGTGGTGGAGTGGCGGCAGGGCGAGCGGGCGATGTTCGATCTGCGGCTGCTGCGGATACCGACCTTCGCGGGCGTGTGCTCCGCGATCTTCCTGTCCAACGCGGCCACGCTGACCATGGTGTTCCTCGAGGTGCTGTATCTGCAGAACGTGCTGGACTATTCGCCATGGGACGCGGGCCTGCGCTTCCTGCCGATGATGGTCACGATGTTCGTGGTCGCCGCGACGTCCGGCAATCTGATCAACAAGATCGCCCCGGGCCTGCTGCTCGGTTCCTCGCTGACGCTGTGCGCCGTCGGCATGGGTTTGATGCTGCTGGTGGGTCCGCACAGCCCCTGGACGACGATGCTGCCGAGCCTGGTGGTGACCGGGATGGGTATGGGACTGTTCAACCCGCCGCGCGTCGCGGTCACCGTCGGTGTGGTGGCTCCCGAGCGCGCGGGCATGGCCTCGGGGATGGGCGAGACCTTCCAGCAGGTCGGCGTCGCCGTCGGCGTGGCAGCCTTCGGCGCGATCTTCCATCTGAAGGTCGCGAATCATTTCGTCGCGTCCGCGGCGGGCGGCGACCTGGGGTCGGGAGCGCATGCGGCCGGCCAGGCCGTCGCCAATGGCGGAACCTCCGGCCTGAGTCAGGCCGTGCCGTCGGCGAGCTCCGGCGTAATCGACGCCGCGCGTGCCGCATTCGTCACCGGACTGACCGATGTCATGTTCTGGTGCGCGATGGCCTGCGCGGTGGCGGCGGCGCTGTCGTTCCTGTTCATCCGCAAGCGTGACCTGCACGCAAGCGCCCAGGTCGGGCCGGAGACGGCCGTGCAGACCACACCGATCATCGCCTGACTTGCCGCGGTGGACGGCCCGGCGCCACCGGGCCGTCCATCGCGCTCGCGATATCGATCCGCCCGGCACCCGCCGGGGCCGGGAACATCTCTCGCCCGCTCTCGCCTCCGGAGAACAGGCACCGCGGAGCCGGCGGCGACTCCAGCTCTTCGACGGAATCGAGACGGTTCTGGACCATCTGGTTGTGAATCCAGGTCCGGACGTGCTCGAGCTGCGCGATGCAATCGTCGATCTCGCCCAGCTTGCTCAGATACACCGCGAACGACGCCGGACACTCGTCCACGGTCGAATGCCCCGCCCGCAGACAGTCGACGAACGGCCTGATCTCCTCCAGATCGAACCCGAGATCCTGCAACCTCCGAATCTGCCGCAACATTCGCAGATCGTTCTCGTCGTACACCCGATACCCACTGCCGTCCCGCTGAGCCAGCAGCAACCCCCGAGACTCGTAATACCGCAGCGTCCGCGTAGTAGTCGCGGCCCTCTTGGCAAGCTCCCCGATGCGCATCCCGCGTCCTCTCCGCCCGGATGGGCATGGCGGCATGGTGACAACTCGATCCTATCCACCGACATACGGCCGGTCGAGGTCACGACCCGCCGAACGAGAGTTGTTCGATCAGGGCGGGATTGGGCGCGGATCGGATTCGTGGTGTCTGGAAGAGTGGGGAGGGTGGCGGGACAGCGGGTGCGCGGGCGGCATCGTCGGTGGGTATGCGGGACGCTCGGGGTGGGCTCGGGGCTGATGGTGGTCGTGGCCGGGGCGAATGTGCGGCTCCGGATGCTGGCGGCGGGGCATCGGTTCGCGGTGGCGACCGTGCCGCCGGCCTCGGTGGTGATCGTGCCGGGTGCGAAGGTCGGGCCGGACGGTCGGCCGATGGCGTATCTGCGGGGGCGGCTCGATGTCGCGATCGAGTTGCTGGCTGCGCGGAAGGCCGGTGCGGTACTGATCTCGGGTGATTCGGCGGGCAGATCGGGCGATGAGATCGCCTCGATGCGGCGATATCTCCTGGATCGCGGTGTCGACCCGGCCGTGCTGCGGGTCGATGGGGCGGGACTGTCGACCTGGGAGACGTGCGAACGCGCCCACCGCCTGTTCGGCATCGACCGGGCGATCATCGTCACCCAGCCCCGGCACGCACCGCGGGCGATCGCGCTGTGCCGCGGGGCGGGTATAGACGCCGACGGCGTGGACGCCTATTGCGAATGCACGCGAACGACTCTGGTGCGCAACACTATCCGGGAATGGCTGGCCGCACCGAAAGCGGTCACGGCGTTGATCCGCTCGGCCCGGTAGCTCGAGAGGCGAGCGTGGTCTCGACCAGATCACGCCAGTTCGCCCGCGCGCCCTCCCGCATCGCCGCACGGAAGTGCGCTTCGCCGAGGCGATCTCGTGCCGTCCGCTCGATCCGGGCCGCGTCGGGATGGGAACGATCGGGCAGTCCGCGCACCGCGGCGCTCGCCGCGAGCAGCCGCGCGGCCTGTTCGGTGTCATTGCCGCGCAGCGCCAGGTCCGCGATCCCGACGAGCACCTGGGCGAGTACGGGCGCATGCCCGGCCCCGGCCGCCGCCCGGAACGCCGCGGCGTGGTGTTCGCGGGCTTCGTCGAGATCGTCGGCGAGGTAGCCGAGCAGGTCGTGGACCACCGCGCTGATATTCGGCCGCTCGGCGTCGCTGCCCAGTGTTGTTGTCGCGCGGCCGATCTGCCGGTGTGCCTGCTCGGTGTCGCCGCTCCACCGGGCCAGCTCCGCCCGCGTCAGTGCCAGTTCGGCCGAGGCGTTCGGCCAGGCGGCCTGATCCGCGTATCGCTGGGCCTCGGACATGGCGGACGCGCTCGCCTCCGCATCACCCAGCAGCCAGTACAGCTGCGCCTGCCGCGCCCGCATCCGGACCGCGTCCTCGATCGCGCCGACCTCGGTGACCACCGCGATCGCCTGATCGAAAAGCTCACACGCATCGGCGAATTCGCCGCGGGTGGCGAGGCGATCCGCGAGCTCGCGCAGCGCGAACGAGATCCCCCAGCGCTCGCCGAGGGCCCGGAATTCGGCGAGCGCCGTCTCGAGATGGGCGTCCGCGTCCTGCCCCTGCGCACCGAGCACGATCCGCATCTTGCCCATCTGCAGCCGGGCCAGCGCACGCACCCAGGGGTCGTCCTCGGTGAGCAGCGGTTCGAACGCGGTCAGCAGCGCGTCCGGCCCGCGCAGCATGCGTTCCAGCGCGCCGATGAATCCCAGCAGCGGGTAGCGGATCCGGCCGCGCTCGCCGAACCGGGCCGCCTTGTGGATCCAATCCTCCACCCGGTACTGGTCATTCGGCCCGGAGGTGAGGAAATGCGCGACCAGCCCGTACACCCAGGCCCGGGTCGCATCGTCGACCTCACCGGATGCCTCGGCGGCCGCGGTGATCAGTTCCAGGCCCTCGGTCTTATGCCCGCCCAGCCACCAGTACCACCCCGCGGCCGCCGCGAGTCGCAGCGCCTCGGTCGCGTCGCCGGCCGCGAGCGCGCCGCGCATCGCGACAGCGATGTTGTCGTGTTCGGCCCCGAGCGTGGCGAGCCACTCCAACTGCTCGGCGCGGCGCAGATGCGGATCCGCGGTGTCGGCGAGTCCGGTGAAGTACGCCAGATGCGCTCGACGGGCCCGATCCGATTCCCCCGACTCCACGAGCCGGTCCCGGGCGTACTGCTCGATCGTGTCGAGCATTCGATACCGCGGCCCGTCGTCCCCGGTGGTGCGCAGTAGCGATTTCTCGGTCAGCGCGGTCAGCAGGTCGAGCACCTCCCCCGGCCGCACCGCGTCATCCGCGCACACCTGTTCGGCCGCTTCCAGACTCGCGCCGCCGGAGAACACCGCGAGCCTGCGCAGCACCATCCGTTCGGCGTCGGTGAGCAGCTCCCAGCTCCAGTCGACCACCGCGCGCAGCGTCCGATGCCGCGGCAGCGCGGTGCGGCTGCCGCCGGTCAGCAGGCGGAACCGATCATCGAGTCGGTTGGCCAGCTGATCGAGGGACATGGTGCGCAAGCGCGCCGCGGCCAGTTCGATCGCCAGCGGTATCCCGTCGAGCGCCCGGCACACGCGCGCCATGGTCGCCAGGGTGCGGACATCGGCGGCCAGATCCTTGCGCACCGCACCGGCGCGGTCCCGCAACAACGCGACGGCCGGGGAGGATTCGATCTCGTCGGGGCCCGCGTTCGCGGCGGGCAACGCCAGCGGCTCGACCCGCCAGAGCGCCTCACCGGTGATGCCGAGCGGTTCCCTGCTCGTCGCGAGGATCCGCAGCCGCCGGCATTCCCCGAGCACGCGATGGGCGAATGCCGCCGCGGATTCGATCACATGCTCGCAGTTGTCCAGGATCAGCAGCGTTTCGCGCTCACGGATCGCCGCGATGAACCGGTCCATCGGTTCGGCGTTGTGCGCACCGCCGAGTAACGCGTCCCGCAGCCCGAACGCGGCGAGCGCCGATTGCGCCACATCACCACTCGCGCCGACGGACCCCAATTCCACCAGCCAGGCCCCGTCGGGCAGATCGTCGAGCATGGTCCGCGCGGTCTCGGTGGCCAGCCGGGTCTTCCCGGAGCCGCCGGGCCCGGTCAGCGTGGTGAGCCGATGGTCCGCGATGAGTTCGCGCACGGCGGCGACATCGGCGTATGTGCCGACGAATCGGGTCAATTCGGCCCGCAGATTCGTTGTGCGGTCGTTATCCCGCGCTCCCGCTTCGCCGCGCAGCAGCGCGACGTGCAGGTCGGACAGTTCCGGTGCGGGATCCACGCCCAGCGTCTCGCCGAGTGCCTCGCGGGCTCGTTGGTACACGGTCAGCGCCTCGGAGCCGCGGCCCGCGGCGCCGAGCGCACGCATCAGCGCGGCGATGAGCCGTTCCCGCACCGGATTCCGGGCCACCAGCTCGGTCAGCTCGGTGATCAGCTCCGGACCCCGGCCGAGGCGGATCTCCGCCTCGTACAGATCCTCCATCGCGGCCAGACGCAACCCCTCGAGCCGGGCGATCACCGCGTCGACGGCCGCGCTGTCGCGCACCTCGACATCGCGCATCGGCGCACCGCGCCACAGCTCGAGGGCCGCGCGCAGCAGCGGTGCCCGGTGCGCGTCGTCACCGCCGCGGGCCTGGTCGAGAAGCTGTTCGAAGCGCACGGCGTCGACGGCGCGGGGTGAGACCGTCAGCCGGTATCCACCCACCTGCCCGTCGAGCGATCCGTCCGGCAGCGCTCGCCGTAGTCGGGAAACCAGTGCCTGTAAGGCATTCGCGGCGTCGGCGGGCGGCCGCTCACCCCAAATCCAATCGACCAGAGTCGCTTTCGGGACCACGCGGCCCGGTTCGAGCGCGAGGGCGATCAGCAACGCCCGCAACCGAACACCCGCTACCTCGATCGATCCGCCGTCATCTGCCCGGATCTCGAGCGGTCCAAGCATTCCGATCTGCACCCGGACCATTGTGCCGAACCGTGTCAGCGGCCGTATCAGGCCGACCTCAGGTCGCTGTCAGCCGCGCTGGCGACAGTATTCACGTGAACACCGGCAAGGGCAGCCTCGCAGGCCGCGAAAGGAAAACCCCATGAGCCGAACAGTTTCCGTTCCGCACGGCCTCCCCATGGAGCGCGATGCGGGGCCCTTCGACCCGCCTCGCGCAATCACCCGGCTGCGCGCGGCCCGCCCGGTCAGTCCCCTGATCTTCCCCGATGGTCACGAAGGCTGGCTCGTCACCGGCTACGAGGCGGTCCGCCGACTCATGGCCGACACCCGATTCAGCTCCCGTCAGGACATCGGCATCGTCCACGTGCCCTACGAGACTCCCGGCATGCCCGTCGCCACCGAACCGTCCCCGCGAGTGCCGGGCCTGTTCGTCGCCATGGATCCGCCGGACCATACCCGCCTGCGGCGCAAGCTCATCGGCGCCTTCACCGTCAAACGCATGAAGATGCTCGAGGAGCACATCATCGATATCGCCGAACGGCGGCTGGACGAGATGGCGCGCCTGACCCCGCCGGTCGACCTGGTCACCGAGTTCGCGCTGCCGGTGCCCTCGCTGGTGATCTGCGAACTGCTCGGCGTCCCCTACGCGGATCGGGCGAACTTCCAGGTCAACTCCGCCCAGTTCCTGGTCAAGGATCAGACGCTGGAGGAGAAGATGGCCGCGTACGGCGCGATGACCACATATCTGGCCGAACTGGTCATGGCCAAACGCGCCGAACCCGGCGAGGACATCCTGTCCGACCTGGCACGCGACGAAGACCTCGGCATCGAGGAGCTGGTCGGCATCGCCTTCCTGCTGTTGCTCGCGGGCCACGAGACCACCGCGAACATGTTGGCACTGGGCACCTTCGCGCTCCTGGAGCATCCGGAGCAGCTGGCCGAACTGCGCGCCGACCCGGGGCTGTTCGGCGATGCCGTCGAGGAACTCATGCGCTATCTGTCCGTCGCCGATATCTTCTATCGCTACGCCACCGAGGACATCGAACTCGGCGGTGAGACCATCGCGCGGGGATCGACCGTCGTCGTCTCGCTGCTGGCCGCCAATCGCGATCCCCGGCGCTTCGACGACCCCGATGCCCTGGACATCCACCGCAAGGCCCGCGGCCACCTGTCCTTCGGCCACGGCATCCACCAATGCCTCGGCCAGCAGTTGGCCCGCATCGAGATGCGCGCCGGTTTCGAGGGACTGCTGCGTCGCTTCCCGACCCTCGAACTCGCCATCCCCGCGGACGAGGTGCGGCTCAGAACCGATATGAACATCTATGGCGTGCACGAACTTCCGGTCACCTGGACGGAACCGGCCCGGTCGTGACCACCGATCCGATCGCGGGCCGCCCGGTGAGCGGGCGGCGCCGCGGTGGGAGTCAGAGCACGACGTCGGCGAGGCGCTTGATGTCGTCGGCGTCGTCGGTGCCGCTGTTGAAGACGATATCGGTGGCACCGATATCGGCGAACGACGACAACGCCTCCTCGAGCTTCGCGGGCGAATCGCAGACCCCGGCGGCGACCTGGGTGGCCATCTCCTCGCCGGAGGACAGGTAGTAGTCGTAGATGTTCCGCTTACCGGCCTCGCCGTCACCCAGCGCGAAGTACACCAGGGCGACCAGCCGGGGTGTGCCGTCGCGGCCGGCACGCTGCCAGGCGTCGCTGGCCGCGTCGAAGGTCGGGCCCACGAACGAGGCGGGCAGCGAGCCGCCGATATAGCCCTGGCCCCAGCGCGCCATCCGGTCCATCGCGGCCGGCGCGAAGCCGCCGAAGAGCATGGGCACCTCCCGGGTGCCTTCCGGCACAGCGGCATTGGGGCCGCCGCCGACCGGTTCGCCCCGCCACACCTCGCGGAACACCTCGAGATCGCGGTCGAACCGCGCACCCCGGCCGCGCGGACCGTAGCCGTCGGCGAGGAAATCGTCCTCGCGCACGCCGACGCCCAGCCCGACGGTCAACCGGCCGCCGGATATGCCGTCGATCCCGGCCAGTTCCTTGGCCAGCAGCGGCGCGGGCCAGGTGGCGCCGAGCAGCACGCCGCTGATCAGCTCGGTGCGGCTGGTCACGGCGGCGGCCGCGGCGAGCGCGACGGTATCCGCCACGCCCGGATAGGCGTTGCGGCCGACCGTGCCCAGGATGGCGAAGCCCGCGTCCTCGGCCCGTTCCGCCCAGGCCGGGATTATCGACGGACGGACATTACGGACCTGATTCGGCATTCCGATACCGATTCTCATGGTGTCGACCTCCTTCGATGACACCCGATGCTATCGCCGAAAGGAGAACGCGGAGAACGATTTCCACCACTTCGACCCGATACGCGGCACACCGCGTCGGCGCGACCGGGTACGCGCGACCTTGATGTCAAAATACGGTCGAGCGTACTCTCACCTCATGTTGAGCTCCGCGCTGACCGAGGACACCGATCCCTACTGCCTGTCCGAAGACGACGCCGCGGCATTGCTGCGGGGCGCCCCGTGGCGACGGTTCGGCGTGGTCGGGGACAGCCTGTCGGCGGGCACCGGCGACCCCACGCCGGGATATGCCGACGGGGGCTGGGCCGATCGGGTGGTGGCCGCGCTGCGGCGGGTCGAGCCGGACCTGCGGTACCTCAATACCTCGGAGTTCGGGGTCACCACCGCACGGACCGTGAGCGGGCAATTCGATCGCATCCTCGACTTCGGCCCGGATCTGCTGCATCTGCCGTGCGGGCCGAACGATATCGTGCGGCGGCAGCCGGACTTCGGCGAGATCGAGAAGATCATGCGGCGCATGTACGACCTCGCGGCCGGGACTCGCGCCCGGCTGACGACCTTCACACTGGGCAGAGCGTATGTGATTCCGGCCTTTCCGGACTGGCACGAACGCATCCTGACCATGAACGACATCACCCGCCGCCTGGCCGCCGAATACGACGCCCTCGTGATCGATATGTGGCCGCATCCTGTCAACGATCGACCGAATCTGTTGAGCGAGGACCGAATCCACTTCTCGACATCGGGTCAAGCGGTGATGGCGGCCGAGGTGATCAAGGCGCTGGCGCGGCAGCCGCACGCCTGAAACGCCTCTGTCGGCACGGCGCCCCCGATATCAGGGGGAGATCAGATCCGGATCAGAGCCGATTGTGAGAATCGGGATCGGCGATCATCCATCGATACGTGCGACGGGAGCTTCGTGCCTTGGTTGTCTCAGATCTACGCACCACATCCCATCCGGAGATGACAGACGAGATATCTTCTGCCGCATCGGATATCCCGAATCGTCATGTGCGGATCATCGTGATCGGCGGTGGGCTCGCGGGCCTGGCCGCGGCCGTCCGCTTCCGCGCGGAGCGCTGGGAGGACTTCCTGATCCTCGACCGCGGCGATCGGATCGGCGGCACCTGGCGCGACAACACCTATCCCGGTGCGGCCTGTGACGTTCCCTCGCACGTGTACTCGTATTCCTTTGCCCCGAACCCGAATTGGAGCCGCTCGTTCTCCCGGCAGGCGGAGATCCAGCAGTACATCGTCGATGTGGCGCAGCGGCACCGGGTGCTCGACAAGCATGTGTTCGGCTGCGAGGTCCATTCCGCGCGTTGGGATGAGGATCGGCTGCGCTGGCAGCTCGAGACCTCACGGGGACGGTTCACCGCCGACGTCCTGATCGGCGCGTTCGGAGCCCTGTGCGAACCCGCGCCGCCGGATATCAAGGGCATCGCGGAGTTCCAGGGCGAGATCTTCCACTCCGCCCGATGGAATCATCGTATTCCGCTGGCGGACAAGAAGATCGCGGTGATCGGCACCGGCGCCTCCGCGATCCAGATCGTTCCGGCCATCGCCGAGAGCGCCGCCGAACTGCATGTCTTCCAGCGCACGCCCCCGTGGATCCTGCCGCGCCTGGACCGCCCGTACACCGCCGTCGAACGCCTGGCGTTCCGGCGCGTACCGGCCTTCCAGCGGCTCATGCGCGCGCTCATCTACTGGGCGCACGAGTCCCAGGTCGTGGGCTTCACCAATCCCTGGTACGCCACACCGCTCGGACTCCTCGCGCGGGCCAAGCTGCGCCTGGACGTCCCGGATCCGGAGCTGCGCCGCCGCCTCACCCCGTCGTACGCGCTCGGATGTAAGCGAATACTGTTGTCCAACAGCTACTATCGCGCATTCCGTCGCGACACCGTCCGGTTGGTCACCGAGCCGATCACCGAGGTCCGGGCGAATGCGGTGGTCACCGCCGACGGCGCCGAGCACGAGGCGGATATCATCGTGGCGGCCACCGGATTCCATGTCACCGACTCCCCCACCTACCGGATCATCTTCGGACAGGACGGGCGCAGCCTCGGCGAGGTGTTCGACGATATCGGGCACGAATGCTACAAGGGCACCGCGATCGCCAACTTCCCCAACATGTTCCTGATCGTCGGACCGAACACCGGCCTGGGCCACAACTCGATGATCTACATGATCGAATCGCAGGTCGCCTATATCGCCGACGCCCTCGCCACCATGAAGCGGCGCGGGCTGCGCCGGGTGGAGGTGCGCAAGGACGTCCAGCAGGCCTTCTGGCGCATGTTGCAGGGCAAGCTGTCCCGCAGCGTCTGGAGCGTGGGCGGTTGCGCCAGTTGGTATCTGGACAAGCACGGCGCGAACAGCACGCTCTGGCCCGGTTTCACCTTCGAATTCCGGGCCATCACCCGGCGATTCGATATCTCCGCCTACACCGTGTCGACGCGAGAGCACGAGGCCGCCCGGTGATACCGATGCCGACCATCCCACTGCCGATCGCCCGCGCGATCTTCGGTCTCTACTACCGCACGAGTCTGTCGCCGCTGCTGCCCTGGACCGTACAACGGGCGCTGCTGGACGCGGGTTCGGTACTGCTGCCGCTGCCGGAACGAACCGTGGTCGATCGCGTCCGACTGGGCGAGCGGACCGCCGAACGGATCACCGTGGGCGAGACGACCGGGCCCGAGGCGGTTCTCTACCTGCACGGCGGCGGATTCACGGTGGGCTCGCTCGCCACCCACCGGTCCCTCGCGGCGCATCTGGCCGGCGACATCGGCAGGCCCGTCTACCTTCTCGACTACCGGCTCGCCCCCGCCCATCCGTGCCCGGCCGCCCTCGAGGACACCATCGAGGCCTTCGACGCGCTCATCCGCGAACGCGGCTATCCCGTGGGATCGGTTGCGCTGGCGGGTGATTCGGCGGGCGGCGGTATCGCCCTGGCCACGACCCAGTGGCTGGTGGCACGCGGAGGGGACCGGCCTCCGGCCCTGGTACTGCTGTCGCCCTGGACCAATCCCGTCGGGGAGGCGCGGCGCCGCGATACCGTCGTCAGTCGCCGATGGGGATTCGCCAGCGCCGCGGCCTATCTCGGCCGCCGGGGCGATGTCTCCGATCCCCGCTTCGCGCCCCTGTTCGGCGATTTCGCGGGCCTGCCGCCGACCTATCTGCATGTCGGTGTCCGCGAGCTGCTCCATCCCCAGATCCTCGAGCTCGCCGTCGCCATGCGCGATGCGCAGGTCCCGCTGCACTACGTCGAACATCCGACGCTGTGGCATTCCGGGCAGGCGCAGGCGGGTCTGGTGCGCGAGGCCGCCGAATCGCTGCGCGCGGCCGGGGAATTCCTGACCACGACCTGGTCGGCACGGCATGCGGACGCAGTGCCGGTGCGGTGACCCGCGAACGCGACAGCCGCCCCCGGAACCCCACTGTCCGAGAGCGGCTTTCGTATTCGGGTCACCACAAACGCAAACGCGTGCCGACCCGCGCGAGCACCGACCCGCCCGCGATCCGGTACGCGATCGCCTGTGCGTCGCGGGCCATATCGGGCAGCTGCCCGGGTGGAAGCCGATAGCCCTGGAAGTACAGGCCCGGCGCGCGCGGATGGGTGCGATCGCCGTGCACGCGCGGACGACCGCCGGGCTGGCTCAGCACATCGAGGTGACCGACCAGCCGCTCCATATCCGGACGCTGTCCGGTCGCGGCGACGACGACCTCGGGTTTGATGCTTGTACCCCCCTCGAGCAGTACGGATTTCCGATCGAATCCGATGACACTGGGCACGATCTCGACCGATCCGGCGCGGACCGCCGGAACCAGGCCGCGGTCGATGGAACCGTAGGCATGCCCGCTGCGGGCCATGCCGGCCCGGGTGCCCTCCGTCGGCGCGGCGAGCCCGTACGGCGACAGATCTCCCCACTGCCATCGGTGCATCGCAAGACTCGTCCGATCGATCAGCCAATCCGGGAGATTCCCGTGTTTGGTGGCCTGGCTGAGCAGCGAGGTGGTCGGGCTGAGCTTGAACAGCAGCGGCATATGCCGGATCGACATGCGCACCCGGGACGCGCCGGCGCGCGCCAGCTCGATGGCGATATCGATACCGGTCGGACCGCAGCCGATGACCAGCACGTCCTTACCGACATAGGGATCGGCCACCTCGTAGCTCCGAGCGTGCAGGAACTCCCCGGCGAACTCGGCCAGGCCCGGCCAATCCGGCACGAACTCTCTACGATGCAGCCCGGTGGCCATCACGACATGGCGGCTGCGCAGATCGCCGAGCGAGCTGCGCACCACCCAGCCGCCGCCGTCGTCGCGATCCACCCGATGGACCTCGGTCTCGAAACGAATATCGGCGTCGAGCTTCTCGGCGTATTCCCGCATGTACCTGAGGAAGTCGTTCCGCATCGGCCATGGACCGTATTCGGCGGACAGCCGCATACCGGGCAGATGACTCAGACGACGCCAGGAGTTCATGCGCAGGGAGGGATAGTACGAGTGCCAGCTGGAGCACGCGATCGCCTCCCGGTCGAGGACGAGCGGATTCAGCCCGGCCTCTTTCAATGTCCAGGCGACCGACAGGCCGCCCGGACCCGCCCCGATGATGATGGGGCGGTCGATGTTATGTGTCATGCGGACCTCTCGCGAGCGTAGTGACTGGGACCAGCCGGGCTAATAACGCGGCGCATTTGCGCGCGCCGAGGGGGGTGAGCCTGGAGACCCAGTCCAGCGCCTTGGCCTCGGCGCCGACGACGATCCGCCCCCTGTGCCCGCGCACCCCGTCGAGGACGGTCCGCGCCGCCATCTCCGGGGTGTGCAGCGCGAGCCGATCGTCGAAACCCCGTGCGAACGAGGCGGGATCGGCGCCGGCCACCACGGTGGCGTTGCGGGCCACCGCGGTCTTGATGCCGCCGGGGTAGACGCAGCTGACACGCACCGGATGTCCGGCGATCGCCATCTCCTCCGCCAGCGCCTCGGTGAAACCGCGCACGGCGAATTTCGAGGCGGTATAGGCGCTCTGCCCCGGATAGGCCACCAGCCCGAACAGGCTGGAGACATTGACGACGTGCCCGTCGCCGGATTCGATCAGATGCGGCAGAAATGCCTTGGTGCCGTTGACGACTCCCCAGAAGTTGACATCGAGCACCCGCTCGAAGTCCTTATAGGGCGCCCGCTCCACCTCGCCGTAGTAGGCGATCCCCGCGTTGTTGTAGATCTGGTGGACGATGCCGAATCGCGAATGAACGTGCGCGGCATAGGATTCGATGGCATCGCGCTCGGTGACATCGATCCGGTCGTACATCACCAGCGCGCCGCGCGCCTCGCACAGCCGCGCGGTCCGCGCCAGCCCCTCGGCGTCGACATCGGAGACGGCCAGCCGCGCGCCGCGGCCGGCGAGGTCGACCGCCAGCGCGCGCCCGATACCCGAGCCCGCGCCGGTGACCACGGCGACCTTGCCGACGAACGCCTCGTCATGCGACTCCCCGGTCATCTCGCCACCGACAGCAGCGGCCGGGCCTGCCGGCTCACCTTGTACAGGTGCGACACGATCTCCATATAGGAACCGGGGACGGAGGTTTCGTGATACGTCATTCCCGCCGCGACGCAGTGCCGCTTCACGATCGGATGCGCCTTACGCAGATTCGGCTGGGGCATCGACGGGAACAGGTGATGCTCGATCTGGAAGTTCAGCCCGCCGTACAGATAGGTGGTGACCATCCCGCCCCGCACATTGCGGGCGGTGACGACCTGCCGGGTCATCCAGTCCATCGACTCCTCCTCACCGTCGCTGCGCACCGGCATGCCCTTGTGATTCGTCGCGAAGATCAATCCGCCGTACAGTCCGGTCAATCCGTGGTGCACGATCAGGAACACCAGGGCGTGCGGCACGTCCAGGACCGTGAACAGCAGCGCGAAGTAGATGACGAAATGCGCCGCGATCAACGAACCCTCGAGCACCGGGCGCTTCACGGTGCGCTGCGCGATGGCCCGGGCGCTGACGACGCGCAGGCCGAGCGATTCCAGGATCGCCATCGGGAAGAACAGCGTCTCCTGATGTTTGATGATGAACCGCCGGGCCGCGGTCATCGGCTGATCGGCCTGTTCGGCGGTGAAGATGGCCTTGCGGCGGACGATATCGGGATCCTTCGCCGTATGGTTCGGATTACTGTGATGCCGGTTGTGGTGGTTCACCCACCATTCGTAACTCGCACCGAGCAGCAGATTTCCGTGGAGATACCCCAGCATTTCCATGGACCGCTTCGTGCGACTGACCTGATGATGGCCGATATCGTGACCGATCAATCCGATCTGCACATAGCAGAACGCCAGGAACACCGCGACGAGCAACTGCCACCAGGTATTGCCCAGGACCACGAACACGGCCCAGCCGCCCAGCAGGGCGGCCACGGTGACCGCGATCTTCGCGCGGTAATGACCCCAGCGCAGATCGAGCAGTCCGGCCTGCTTTATCTCCCGCTGCAGGGCGGGAAACGGATTTCCTTGGGCCTCTTTCGATGCGGAACGATCCGATTCCGCAATGGGATCGGTACGAGGGGTAGCGAGTAGTTTTTCATAGGGAGCAGTCATGATACGCCGCCTGATGTAGAGAAGATGTGTAGTCGCCGCCGGAGCTTATTATCCTATTTCCGTCTGACATGATGTTGAATCGCGTCGTGCCGAATTTCAGCACCATGTCAGGAGATCATCCGCGAGGGCGTCTGGATGGCCCGCTGCCGGGCGCCGAACGCCGCGGGCAGTGGCACGGGCACCAGCACCTCGAGCGCATTCGGCAGCGCCCGGATCGTGCAGGTGCTCCCCAGTTGCCGCAATTCGCCGTCGTATTCGATGAGCAGGGGCCGATCGTCGACGCGTTCGATGACGATCCGCGTGCCACGGCCGTATCGGGGCGCCGCTGTCGCATTGAGGAAACAGATATCGAGCAGGCCGTCGTCGATCACCGACTCCGGCAGCATCTCGAAACGCCCGCCCCGGAAACGCATGCCGCCGACATAGGTGCCGAGCAATTCGTCGTTGTAGGCGACCGTGCCGTCGATGCGGACCCGGACCGGATACGGCCGATGCTTCCGCAGGGCCGCGGCGGTGGCGTCGCTGAGCAGATCGCGTCCGGAGCCGGACATGGTCCGCGCGATATCGAGGGTGGCGGGCAGCAGGCCGGTCGTGGTGCCCAGCAAGACGATTCGGTTGATCTCCTCGATGCGGGCGAGGTCGACCGTCACGCGGGCCAGGGTTCCGGTGGCCAGCCCTGCCACGATATCGGTCCAGGGCCGGTCCTCGCACAGGCCGCAATAGCTGGAATTGCCGGTGCCCGCCGGCGCGATGAGCATCGCCCCGGTCGCATTCCCGCGGTGCAGTCCCGCGGCGACCTCGCCCACGGTGCCGTCGCCGCCGATCGCGACGACCACCTCGGCCCAGTCCGCGGCGGCCTGCTCGCCGGCGAATCGTTCCGCATCGCCGGGACCCTCGGTGAATACCGCGCGCACGGCCAGTTCCCGGCGATCGTGCAGGGCCCGCAGCAGGCCGCGCGGATCGCCGCCGGCGGCGGGATTGACAATCGCGAACACGCGTATGCGCTCATCGGTCACGGTGACCACATCTCCTCGATCTCATATGCTGTTCGTCACCCGGATCAGACTCCAGATGGCACGCGGCGACAGCCACCGCGAATAGGCGATGTACTCCGGAAAGACCGCCGTCGGATTCCATTTCAGCTTGTAATCCAGCTGCGTCTGCGAGGGATAGACCAGCTCGCCCTTCTCGGCCAGCAGCCGGACTATGCGCGATACCGGCCGGCTCGCGGTCGGCAGTTCACAGCCCGGATCCAGACCGGTGAACGGTGTGAAGCCGAAATGCAGCCAGCTCGCGCCGCTTTCGCGGAATCCGGTCGCGGCGTGGAAGTTGATCGCCTCCATCACCCCCGGCGGGGCCTGCGGGATGCGCCGGCTCAGATCGTGCAGCCAGCCCGAATACTGTCCGTACACTGGGGCGAACGAGAGATAGCCGATCGGCTCACCGGCGATCGTCCCGAGGAACAGCTTGCGAGAGGACTGCGCCGGTCCGCCGATCTCGCCGATCAGGAACTCCAGCTCCTTGACGTGGCGGCCCTTCTCGCGCAACCACCGCCGGTCGATATCCGCGATGGCGCCCGCGTACTCCTCGGCGTCGACCTCGGCGATCTCGAGACCGGCCCGGCGCGCCCGGGAGATCTTGTTGCGCAGGCTGACGAACTTCTTGCCCTTGAGGGTCATATCGGCCAGATCGACCGCATAGGACGCGCCCGCCTGATTGACCCGCATGCCGATATCCGCGTAGAGCCGGGCGTCGGCCCCCTGCACCTGCAGCGCCAGGACGCGGCGGCGTTGCCGATGCGCCTCGGCGAGAAAGCTTTTCAGCAATTCGGGCCGTTCGCTCGGCTCGGCGAACGGGCCGCCGAATTGGATCCAATACTTCCCGACCGGGCGATAACAGACGAATCCGAATATCCGCGGATCGGTGTAGAGCACATTGCTCCGGTTCAGCGCGAGAAAGGCGCTGGGGTTGTCCGAACACCGCCGCAACATGTCCACGGCGAGGGTGTGATCGAGTTCGGGGGTCGTCCGCGTGGACTCCATCCGCCCACCTTCCGCATAGTTGGGTCACTCGTAGCCCGATGTGGTTCGCAGCCAGTCTCGTGACGACTTCTGATACGGCTCTGACGAGAAACCCGATACACCCCAATACATCTCAGGGGCAAGTCAGCCCGGCGGGGAAAACTGTCTGTTCGTATACCGACGAGTGGACGGATAGGCCGACTATGACACCGAGAACTTCCGACGACTTGCTGGCCTATGGCAACTATGTCGACGGCGTGGACATCGGCAGCGACAAATGGGTTCATGTCCTGTCGATGGAGGCGATGCTCGGCGACTCGTTCCAGAGCCTGCGCCTCAAGCGTGACCTCGACCGCGGGACATTGGATCCGGCGACCTTGGCGCCGGGAGTCGTGGTGGGCCGAGTGGCGCTTGCCGACGAGGAGATCAACCGCAGGGCGCTGGCCGCGGCGGCGAAGGCCGCGGTCGAATGGCGGACCTTCCCGCTGGATGCCCGATTCGACATCCTGGCCCGGGTGCACGACGCGGCCCGCGAGCATGAGGACGAACTGATCCGGATGCTGACCCTCGAGGGACATCCGCTCGAACTGGCCAAATGGGAGTTCGCGGGCATCCTGGAGGCGACGAGCGAACCGGCCCGGGAGTTCCTGCGCGATCAGCTGTGGCGGGAGTACAAGACCGAGGACGGCCGGCGGCGCATCGTGCGCCGGCAGCCCGACGGCGTGGTGTGCGTCAATCCCCCGGCGAACGCGCCGATGGCGAGTTCACTGCTGGCCGCGCTGGCCATGGCGTCCGGCAATGCGGTGGTGGTGCGCGCGCCGCGGACCGCGCCGCTGGGAGCCATGTACGCCATGCGCGAGATCATCGCGCCGCTGCTGGAGACGGCGGGCGCCCCGGCGGGCACGTTGAATGTGGTGTGCGGGCATCCCGCGCCGCTGCTCAAGCTCTGGCTGGAGAGCCCGCATGTCAACGACATCATGTACTTCGGCAGCGTGGAGCCCGGCCTGAAGTTCGAGCAGAAGTGCGTGGCGGCCCGCAAGAAGCCGATTCTCGAACTGGCGGGCAACGATTCGGTGCTGGTCTGGGCCGATGCCGATCTCGATCATGCGGCCGATGCGATCGTCGAGGGGTTCTTCGGATCCGGCCAGCTGTGCATGATCCCGAATCAGGTACTGGCACATCCCGATATCGCCGACGATCTGATCGAGCGGGTCGCCGCCCGCGCCCGGGCCATGCGGCCCGGCCTGCCGGATACCGAGGGTGTCGTCCTGTCGCCGGTGCTGCGGCACGACGGATTCCACGCGTTCTTCGACGACGCCATCACCAAGGGCGCCACGCTGATCACCGGCGGGCGCGGCCTGGCGCTGGACGGCACGCCCGATGACACCGGATTCTTCCTGGAGCCCACGGTGCTTCGGGTGGACGGCCTGGCCAAGGCCCGCGAGATCGACGCGGTCCGGGAGGAGACGTTCTTCCCGCTGATCCCGATCGTCGTGCCCGAGCCCGGCGAGAACGGCCCCGAATTGCTCAGCGCCCTCATTCATTTCGTCAACACCAACACCTACGGGTTGCGGAACTCGATGTGGGCCAAGGACCCCGCGGTCATCGACCGGTACGTCGCCGAGGTCGTCAACGGCGGTCTGTTGAAGGTCAACGAATCCCACATCTCCTTCGTCTCACCGCTGCCCTCGCACGGCGGAACCGGCGTCACCGGAGGCGTATTCGGTGAGGCCAACTATCCGGTGCTGCGCACCACCCACCTGCAGGGCGTGGCCGTCTCCGACGGCGATCGCGCACCGCGTTACCGCTAGGAGAATCCATGAGAACACTCGACGAGGCGCGCACGACCTGCGAAACCTATTTGCCCGGACTGTATTCCGCGCTGGACGAGATCCCGCTGCTCGAGCTCGAGCGGCGGGGGAATCCGGGGCTGGAGCTGTTCCGCAAGCACGGCGGACCCGCCCTGGTGATTCCGAAGAGCTACGGCGGGCTCGGGGCCGGCCCCCTCGACGCCATGCGGGTGATGCGGGCCATCGGTTCGCGCGCGCCGTCGCTGTCGGTCGCCACCGCCATGCATCACTTCTCGGTCGCGACCGTGTTCACCCTCGCCGACAGCCTGCGGGCCCGCGGTACCGAATGGGCGATCCTGGAGGGCATCGCCGACCAGAATCTGCTCGTCTCATCGGGTTTCGCCGAGGGCCGGCCGGGCCAGGGCATCCTGTCGCCCGCGGTGCGGGCCGAACGAACCGAACGCGGCTTCATCGTCAACGGCGCCAAGAAGCCGTGCAGCATGACTCATTCGATGGATATGCTGTCGGCCAGCGCGGCCGTGCCGACCGCCGACGGCGGCACCGAGATGATCCTGCTGCTGATCCCGGCCAAGAGCGAGGGCATCACCACCCATCCCTTCTGGGGCAGTGACATTCTCGCCGGCGCCGAGAGCGACGAGGTCCGGCTGACGGATGTGTTCGTCGACGAACGGCTGGCGACCGCGGCCGAGGTCGACGACAGCGGCGCGATCGATGAGATGCAGACGACCGGCTTCGTCTGGTTCGAACTGCTGATCACCTCCTGCTATCTCGGCATGGCCAGCGCGCTCGTGGAGCGGGTGTTCACGGCCGGGCGCAGCGGCGGCCAGGCCCTGGCCGACCTCGGCGTCCGACTCGAAACCGCCACGCTGCTGCTGGAATCCATCGCGCACTCGCTGGAATCGGGCGACGGCGACAACACCGTGCTGGCCAAGACGCTGGTAGCCCGCTTCGGCGCGCAGGACGCGGTGGCCGATGTGGTCACCCGGGCCACCGAGGCGCTGGGCGGCATCGCCTTCATCCGCTCGCCGGAGGTCGCCTATCTCGCCTCGGCCAGCCGCTGTGCGGCCTTCCATCCGCCGTCGCGGGCGAGCAGCGGCGATGCCCTGGCCGAGAGCCTGGCCGGCGGCGTCTTCCGAATGAACTGACAGGCAGGCAGATGACCACAGCAGATGACACCGTCTCCTCCGAGTGGGTGACCCGGGTGACCAAGGCCCATCTGGGCAGCGGCCGGGCCCAGGTCGGCACGATGGTCGGCGGCCATGTCGAGGTCGAATCCGACGGGGTGTGGATCTACACCAGCGACGGCGGCAAGTTCCTCAACGTCGGCGGGTACGGGGTCTTCATCATGGGCGCCCGGCATCCCCGCGTGCTCGAGGAGGTCGAGCGGCAGCTGAACACCCATCCGGTCGGCACCCGAATGTTCTTGGAGCCCACCGCGGCTCGCGCGGCGCAACTGCTGACCTCGGTGACGCCGCCGGGTCTGGACCGGGTGTACTTCGCCGGCTCGGGCACCGAGGCGACCGAGGCGGCGATCAAGATCGCCCGGCTGTCCGGCCACCGCCACCTGATCTCGACCCACGGTGGCTACCACGGCAAAACCCTTGGCGCGCTGTCGATTACGGCCAAGAGCGTGTACCAGGATCCGTTCCGGCCGCTGCTGCCCGATGTGACCCACATCCCCTACAACGACACCGCCGCCCTGGCCGCGGTGCTGGAACGGCACGGGGAATCGGCCTGTGTCTTCCTCGAACCGGTCCAGGGCGAGGGCGGCGTGATCGTGCCGGCGCCCGGCTATCTGAAGACGGCCCGGGCGCTGTGCACCGAATACGGCGCGATGCTCGTCGTCGACGAGATCCAAACGGGCCTGGGCAGACTCGGCGCCTGGTGGGGTTGTGACAAGGAGCAGGTGGTGCCGGACATCCTGTTGTCCGGTAAGGCCCTGGGCGGCGGCGTGATGCCGGTCTCGGCGGTCATCGCCGCCAAGGACGCGTTCACCCTGCTCGAACGCGACCCGTTCCTGCACACCTCCACCTTCTCGGCCGCGCCGCTGGCCATGGCCGCGGTATGCGGTGCGATCGAGGCCATCCGCGAGGACGGTCTGGTCGACAAGGCCGCTGCCCTGGGCGAACAACTGGCCACGGCGATCACCGAGATCACCGCGCGCCATTTCGGCCCGCGCCTGCACGAGGTGCGCGCCAGCGGCCTGCTGATCGGGATCGAGCTCACCGAACCGGGAATGGCCGGGGCGCTGCTGATCGACCTGGTCGACAACAACATCATCGCCAACTTCTCCCTCAACTCCAACACCGTGCTGCGCCTGACGCCCTCGGCGATCATGACCGCCGACGACGTGGACTTCCTCCTGGATCGCTTCGAACGTGCCGTGCGGACGACCGCCGGATACTTCTCCTGAAAGGTGAACCCGCCCATGCGAACCGTCACACTCACCGTTGAATCCGCCGGCTGCGACGCCGATGCCGCGTTCGCGCGGATCAGCAAGTTCGACACCTTCCCCGAGCTGATCGACGACGTCCGCTCGATCACCGTCCGCGAGGCCGACGGCGGCACGATCACCAGCGACTGGGAGGTGTACTTCCGCAACGGCCCGCTGCGCTGGTCGGAGGTGGACTACTTCCAGCCCGAACAGCGCCGCATCACCTTCGAGCAGATCGAGGGCGATTTCGAGGCGTTCCGCGGCCGCTGGCAGGTGACCGAGCAGGGCATCGGTTGCCGGATCGAATTCGAGGTCGCCTTCGACTTCGGGATCCCCAGCCTCGAGGGCGTGCTCGAGCCGATCGCGACCAAGGTGCTCAAGGAGGGGATGGCCTACGCCCTGCTGCAGCTGCTCGGCGATGCCGAGGTCGTCGGCGATCCGGTCGTGGCCGCCGCGCTCACCGCCAAACTGGCCGCCGCGGCACCGGCGGCCTGAGATGGACCACATCAACCGCTTCGACAGCCGCACCACGCTGTGGCTGATCCGCGGCGAGTACGGGATCGCCCTGCTGGTCAGCCTCGGGCTGTTCGTCTGGCATCTGGGATCGGTGTATTGGCCGACCGCGATCGGGTTGTTCGTCTACATCGATCTGATCGGATACATCCCCGGGCTCATCGCGCATCTGCGCGCGAAGGACGGTGAGGTGTCCACGGTCTACTACGTCCTGTACAACACGATGCACAGCTTCATCACCCAGGCCGCCGTGCTCGCGCTGTGGACATGGGCGTTCGGCTGGGGCTGGGCGCTGCTGGTGGTGCCCATCCATCTCTGCGGCGACCGTTCGATATTCGGCAACTTCATGAAGCCGTTCAACGCACCGTTCGAGCCCAAGCCGATACCGGCGTTCGTCGAATTCCAACGACGGCTGACCGAGCGCCGGGCCGCGCGGGCCCATACCCTGCAGGGGTCGCTGTCGTGACCGCCGTCGAGGTCCGCAATCCCACCGAAACCCTTGCCGCATGGGCGAGTTCGCTGCGGTTCGACGATATCCCGGAGGCCACCGTCGCCTTCGCGCGCAGTCAGTTGATCTCGACGCTGGCCACGATCCGGGCCTCGCTGTCGCATCCGCTGGGTGAGCGGCTGGTGCGGGCCTTCGGGCCGCCGACCCAGGCGGATCCGAAGCAATCCGCCTATGTGCTCGCGGGTTTGGCGAACTGCTTCGACTTCGACGATGTGTCCTATGTCGGGCACCTGTCGGTGTCGACGGTCTCGGTGGCGGTCGCGCATGCGGCCGCCCTCGGGCTCGACGGCCGGGATCTGCTGACCGCGGTGATCGCGGGCAACGAGTGCGCGGCGCGGCTGACGGCGGCGACGATCCTCGGACCCTTCTTCCGCGGGCAGACCGCCACCCACTGTCACCTCACGGGCGCGGCCGCCACGATCCTGCGCGCCAGGGAAGCGACTGCGCCACAATGGAATTCAGCACTGGGGCTCGCACTGGGCATGCAGTCGACTCCGCTGCATGCGGCGCTGCTGGACAGCGATCTGAAGATGCTCACCGCCGCCGCGCCCGTGCGGATGGCGCTGGACGCCTGCGCCGCCGCCGAGGCGGGACTGATCGGCGCTCCCGATATCCTCGGTCGCACCGGCGGGCTGCTGGCCCAGCTGTCCACGATCCAGCTACCGGATGCGGTAGTGACGGGTCTGGGGCGGCGATGGCATACCGACACACTGACATTCAAACGATTCCCGGGCAGCGCCTATTCGATGGCGGCATGGGAATGCGCGCAGCGGCTGCACAGCCGGATCGGCACGATCGCCCCGGAGACGGTGCGCCGCATCGTCATTCACGGATCGCTGCTGACCTGGCTACTCGACCTCAAGGTGCGTGAATACCTGCGCGGGGCCGACACCTCGGTGACGGCCGCGAACTTCAGCACCGGATACGGCGTGGCGACGCTGCTGCGCACCGGGGATCTGGGCGCCCACGATTTCACCGCATCGGCCCTGGCCGATGCGGCGCGGTGGAATCTCGCCGCCAAGGTCGAGGTCGAACACGATATGGAACTGTCGGAGGATATGGTCAAGGCCACCTCCCCGCTGGGAGAGACCTTGCGGGTGGCCGGACATCGCGCCGCCGAATGGCCCGATCTGGCCGCCTGGGCCGGCGACGACATCCTGGCGCGGTTGGACGAATTGGGTCCTCCCGCGGACACTTTCGACGAGGCGACGATGACCATCGGGGCTCGGATGACCATCGAGTTCACCGACGGCCGCACGATCACCGAGGAATGCCGCCGACCGATCGGCATGTCCGGGCCCGCCACCCGCCGCAACCATCAGGCGATCGTGCGGGAGAAGTTCCTGCGCACCGGCGGCGGCACCGCGGCCCTCGCCGACCTGGAACGACTCGATGTCCTGGATTCGGCGAGCGTGCGGCGAGCGCTCTCGGAGGCGATCGGTAACTCCGAATGAGCGGCGCCCGGGAGCGGTCCGGCCAATGCGGACCGCACCCGTTCGCCGGGCAGGATGCCGAGTTCCTCCCGGAAGACGGTCTGCGCATCGCGGAAGGCCTGATGGGCCTCCGCGTGCCGGCCGGATCGCCGCAGCGCGATGATCAGCGACTGCCACAGCTGCTCGTTGAGGGGGTCGGCGTCCAGGAAGCGCCGCGCGTTGAGCACGACGCGCCGATCGTGGCCGATATCCAGCCACGCGGCCAGCAGCACCTCCCGCGCCGTGGCGCGCAGATGCCGCAGTTCCTCGGCCTTGCTGACCACCAGGGGACCGTCGTCGACATCGGCCAGTGGCTCACCGCGCCACATCACCAGGGCATCGGTGAGCATGGCGACGACCACCGACGGAGCGCTCGGGTACAACGACAACGCGTGTTCGACGCGGGATTCGAAGTTGTAGACGTCCACGGCATCTCGATCGATATTGAGGCGATAACTCGATTCGACCGACTCCAGCAGATGCGGATCGAGAGAGTTCGCCCGAAGCCATCGACGCAACCGCGCGATGTGCGCATGCAAAGAATTCACCGAATCGGCGGTACCCGTCAAGTGGAGTTCCTCGATCAGTTCATCACGACCGACCGGTTGCCCGACTCTAACGCACAACACCGCCAAGATGCACCGCAATTTCCTACCGGAAAGTCTTGTCGCTTCATGGCCGTCGACGAGGGTACGCATTGGCCCGAGGATATCGATCCGCACTGTGGTCACATCAGCCTCGCTCACACATATCATTTCGCCGCCGCACACAGTTACCGCGGCCGCGGACGTTGTCTCATCGACAACGGCACAGGACTTCGCCGAGTTCAAACTCCGCGCACTATGCAAGCTAGCAAGGTCCGAATGAGTGGCACACCCACACGTTCGGGTAGCTCCTGTTATCGGGGCAGCACTACCGTGGGGTAAACCCCTATAGGCACTTTGCCAAGAACACACCAAGAACACATCAAGAGCCGGGTAAAACCGCTCGCCCACCAGGGCCGTCGACCAGCACAGGGCCGGTGGGTGCCCTGTCGACGAACGACGCTCCGAATGAGCCAGAACGGACAACATGCAACAAACCGGCTGGCCTGCATGTAATTCAATGGCGCTCGACAACGTCAAAGCCTCAGGTTAAGCGCGCGAACGGCCTCGAGTCAAAACCTGAGAGTGCGACCAACGTCCCGCTGTGGTTCAATTCAGATGAATTTGAAGTATCCTGTCGCAACAGGGGGGAAGCTGATGGCCAGTGTGAATCGTCGTTCAGGCACGCCGGCTACAGCCTATGCGGCCGGGGCGTTCGACGAGAACGCCTACACCCCCAAGTCCATCAGCCATGTGCTGTATCTGATCGCCGCCAATCATCCCGGCGACATGGACGCCGCAACCGTACGGCAACTCCGGGCGGCCCATCTCTGCTGCGTTCGCGGCGATCTGCGGACGGCGCTGAAGCTGGTCGACGAACTCCTGACCCAACTCCACGACGCCGGGCTCGGCGCCGATTCCGTCGCGGGTTTCCGGCTGTTTCTCCAATCGATGATCACCGAACCCTCGGGCCGCCCCGCGCGGATGGACACCCAGATCGACTCGGATAAACCGGGGATATTCACCACGGTGTCACAGTGTATCGAATCCAATGAGCGCTGGTATAGCGGAGAATTGACCGAGGGGCTGCGCCTGAATCAAATCGCGGTGGATTCCGCACGCGATCTGCCGGCCACCTGGCAATTGTATTCGACACTGCTTCTCTCTAAGAAGCTCACGGATGTCCACGTGCCGGTGCAGGCACTGGCAACCATCGCCGACCTGGGCGAGCATGCGCGAAGGTCGGGTCTGCAGATCTACGAGTCGGTACATCTGGCACTGCGCTCGGCCGTCGAATTGCAATCCGCGGATTTCGAGCGCGCGATACGAACCGCGCGCGAATCCATGCGCATGGCGGAGGAACGCGAGACGACCATCGGAGTGAAGCTCGCGTGGTCGGTCCTGGGCTATGCCTACGCGGGTTCGGGCAGATTCTCGGAGGCGACCACGGCGTTGCGCGAGTTCTACGCCCGATCGACCGATTACGTCCTGCCCGACTCCATCGCACGGGCGAAGTTCGCCGAAATCGCCGTCATCGCGGCCTGTCACGGTAACCGCGTCGTCGATCGCATTCAGTCCAACTGGGATCTGCTGGGGACCGACGCCGGATTCTTCCTCGAGGACCTCAGCCGTCCGGCGTGGCTGATCACGACGTGCGCGCGAGCGGGCGCCACCGATCTCGCGACCCGGGCCCTGCACGCGATCGAGCGGCTGGCGGAGAAGAATCCACAGGTACCGGCCGCGATCGCCGCGCTGGACCTCGCACGCGACGCATTCGCCAACCCGGAGGACGCGCCCCCCGCCCTGCTGACGGCCCATGAGGTGGATTTCGAGATCGTGCCGCTGCGCCTGCCGCCGGCCACCGAGCCCGTGGTGATCTTCGACAGTTCGCTGAGCCAGCGCGAGAAGGATGTCGCCGCGCTCGTCGAACGCGGGATGACCAACCGTCAGATCGCGAATCAGCTGGGCATCTCACCGCATACCGTGAACTTCCATCTGCGCAAGATCTTCCGGAAACTGTCGATTTCCACGCGCAGTGAGCTCAGCAGCCTCGTCGCCGGGAATCGCCACCACGACTGAGACGGCCCGGCGAACGATGTCAGATCCGTTTCAGAACGGTCTGGCACAGTGATTCTCACATCGATCGAACAATGGAGTCCGACGATGTCGGGCCATCGTACGGACAATGACGTTCGTCGATGGATATGGAAGGGTACCCAAAGTGGCCCAAAGGGGACCGGACTTTGTTCGGCCGAGGTGATACTCACGCAGGTTCGAATCCTGCCCCTTCCGCTCGCTTGCACATCTGATACCGACCTGAACCTACAGGCCATCGATTTCAGAGCGGTCTCAGGAATTTCCGGGAAACTCGAACCGAGCCCTTCGGGGCGATATGGGGACAGCTACGGAACGAAGTGCGGTGAAGAGAATTATGGCATCGACCGAACAGACGGAGCCACAGTATCCGAACGTTCTCATTGTCGGCACCGGGCTGGCCGGTGTCGGAATGGCGATCAAACTGCTCGAGGCGGGCGAACGCAACTTCGTACTGCTCGAAAAGGCCGACGGCGTCGGCGGCACCTGGCGCGACAATACCTATCCGGGATGCGCCTGCGACGTCATGTCGATGATGTACTCGTACTCCTTCGCGCCGAATTCCGGCTGGAGTCGTATGTACGCCGGACAGCCGGAGATCCTCGATTACATCCGCCGCGTCGTCAAGGAATACGAGATCGAACCGTATATCCGGTTCCAGTCCGAGGCCGTATCCTACGAATTCGACTCGGACAGCGATCGCTGGATCGTCCGCACGGCCGCGGGCGAGGAATATCGGCCCCGATTCGTCGTCGCGGCCCACGGTGCATTGCACAATCCCAACATCCCTGATTTCAAGGGCCGCGAACGCTTCACCGGCCCGGTATTCCACTCCGCCCAGTGGGATCATTCGGTGGATCTGACCGGAAAGCGGGTCGCGGTCGTCGGCACCGGCGCCAGCTCGGCCCAGTTCGTGCCCGAGATCGCCGGCACCGCGGCTCATGTCGAGGTATTCCAGCGCAATCCGCACTGGGTGCTGCCGAAACCGGACCGGTTGGTCAGCGATCGGGAACAACGCCTATTCAAGACCGTTCCCGGCCTGATGAAGATCTACCGCAACATCGCCTTCTGGTCTCATGAGATCCCGGTGCTCGGATTCTTCAACCCCCGCCTGCTCGTCCTGGGCAAGCTGGCCGCGATGCGCAATCTGCGCAAACAGGTGCCCGATCCGGAACTGCGGCGCAAGCTCGTCCCGTCCTACACCTTCGGCTGCAAGCGGATCCTGCTGTCGAGCGACTTCTATCCCGCCCTGACGCGACCCGATGTCAGCCTCGTCACCGAGAGCATCGAGGAGCTCACCGAATCCGGCCTCCGCACCGCGGACGGCACGGTGCACGAGGCGGACGTGATCATCCTCGGCACCGGCTTCTCCACCGACAACCGTTGTGCCACAGAACATATCGTCGGCCGCGACGGGTTGACCATCCAGCAGGCGTGGAGCGACGGCATGCAGGCCTACCTCGGCATGTCGGTGGCCGGCTTCCCGAACTTCTTCATGATCATGGGCCCGAACTCCGGCGGCGGCTCGCAGTCGATCCTGTTCGTCATCGAATCCCAGGTGCGCTACATCGTGCGGTGCCTGAGCATGATGCGCGAGCAGGGCCATACCCGGCTCGAGGTGCGCGCCGATACCCAACGCGACTTCAACCACTGGCTGCACGGCAAGCTCGACAAATCCGTCTGGAATTCCGGCGGCTGTCACAGCTGGTTCCTCGATCACACCGGCCGCAACCGGCAGTCCTGGCCCGGCACCGGCGCGAGCTACTGGCGTGCGGTCCGCAGGCCCGAATCCGATGCCTTCCAGCTATCCGGCGCGGGAGCACGATGATGGCAGGCCTCGCATTGCGATCGGCCGTCGTCACCGGCGTCGCGGCCATGACCTCGATCGCCGACGATATCGACATCACCTGGAAGGGCCTGCTGGAGGGCCGCAGTGGGATCGAACGACTCACCGACCCGTTCGTCGAGGAGTTCGACCTTCCGGTGCGCATCGGCGGTCATCTGACCACCGATCCGGCCGAGATGTTGTCCTATCAGGAGAAACGCAGGCTGGCCTATGTCGAACGGCTCGCGCTGGTGCTGCAGCGGGCGCTGTGGCAGCGGGCCGGCTGCCCCGATGTCGACCCCGAACGCCTGGGCGTTGCCATCGGCACCGGCCTCGGCGGCGCCGACGCCTATGTCGAGACCAGCGATCGGCTGCGTGACGGCGGCTACCGCAGGGTGTCGCCGCATGCGGTGTCGATGATCATGCCGAACGGGCCCGCGGCGGTCGTCGGGCTCGAACTCGGCGCGAAAGCCGGTGTCCTCACTCGCATTTCGGCCTGCGCCTCGGGTTCGGAGGCCATCGCCAACGCCTGGCAGATGATCGCCCTCGGCGATGCGGACATCGTCGTCTGCGGGGGCGTCGAGGGGCATATCGCGGCGGTGCCGACCGCCGCCTTCGCCATGATGCGCGCGATGAGCACGCGCAACGACGATCCGGCGCATGCCTCGCGCCCCTTCGACGCCGACCGCGACGGCTTCGTCTTCGGCGAGGCCGGGGCGCTGCTCATCGTGGAGAGCGAGGACCACGCCCGGGCCCGCGGCGCCGCGATCCATGCCCGCTTACTCGGCGCCGCGATCACTTCCGACGGTTACCATCTGGTGGCTCCGGAGCCCTCCGGGGTCCATGCCGCGCGGGCGATCACCCGGGCGGTCGAGCGGATCGGGCTGACGCGCCACGACATCACCCATGTCAACGCCCACGCCACCGGCACCCCGATCGGCGATCTGGCCGAGGCGCGGGCGATCCGCACCGCGATCGGCGAGCATGCCTCGGTCTACGCGCCGAAATCCGCTGTGGGACATTCCATCGGCGCGGCGGGGGCGCTCGAATCGGTCCTGACGGTGCTGAGCATCGAGAACGAGATCATCCCGCCCACACTGAATTACGAGACCCCCGATCCCGAGATCGGCGATCTCGACATCGTGGTGGGCGGCCCGCGACGTGGGCGCATCGACTACGCGGTCAACAACTCCTTCGGCTTCGGCGGCCACAACGTGGCGCTCGTCTTCGGGCGGTATTGAAAGGTAAGCAATGACAAAGGATTACGACGTCGCCGTCGTCGGCGCGGGGGTGGCCGGCCTGGTCGCCGCCCGGGAGTTGACGCGGCAGGGCTATCGAGTGCTGGTCGTCGAGGCGCGCGATCGCGTCGGCGGCCGCCTGCACGGCGCCGAACTGCCCGACGGCGGGGAAATCGAAATGGGCGGCCAGTGGATCGGTCCCGGTCAGGACCGTATCGCCGCGCTGATCACCGAACTGGGCCTGTCCACCTACCGCACCTACGACAAGGGCCGCCGGCTGTTCGAATTCGACGGCCGAATCAGCAAGTACTCCGGGCGGATTCCCCGATTGAGCCCGTGGGTGCTCGCCGATGTCGGCCAGGCGCAGCTGCGCCTGGATGTGGCCTCCCGCCGCATCGCCCAGCAGCCGTGGCGGGGCGCGGATGCGGAGAAGCTGGATCGGCAGACGTTCGCGGACTGGCTGTATCAGCGGTGCCGATCCCAAGGCGCGCGCGATGTGCTGCGGCTGAGCACCGAGGCGGTGTTCTCGGCGGAGCCGGAGGAGATCTCGGCGCTGTGGGCGCTGTACTACTTCGGGTCGGCCGGGGGCGTGGACGCGGTGCTCAACACCGGCGGTGGGGCACAACAGGATCGGGTCGTCGGCGGCTCCCATCGGATACCGCGGGCGCTGGCCGCCGAACTCGGCGACCGCATCATGCTGGAGAACCCGGTGACGGCGATCGAATGGAGTTCGCACGCGGTGCTGCTGCACGGCGCACGCGGCTCGATCCGGGCGCGCCGCGCGGTCGTGGCCGTCCCGCCGGTCATCGGCGCGGCCATCGACTTCACCCCGGAGCTGCCCGCCGGGCGCCGCGAGCTGCTGGCCCGGATGCCCATGGGCCGGGTCATCAAGTTCAATGTCGTCTACGACGAACCGTTCTGGCGCACAGCGGGTTTGAGCGGACAGGCCAACAGCACCACGCGCGCGGTCGGCACCGTCTACGACAACACGCCGCAGTCGGGATCGGGTGGTGTCCTGGTCGGCTTCCTGGAGGGCCGCCATGCCGATGCCTACTCCGGCGCAACGGAAGCGGTACGGCGGCAGGTCGTCCTCGACGATCTGGTCGCCTACTTCGGCCCGGCCGCCGCGACACCGCGGGCCTTCCTCGAATACGACTGGAACGCCGACGAATACGCGCGCGGCGGATACGGGCCGTACGCGATTCCCGACACCCTGGTGCGCTACGGATCCGCCCTGCGCGAGCCGGTGGGCCCGCTGCACTGGGCAGGCGCGGAGACGGCGGTGACCTGGGCCGGGTATATCGACGGCGCGGTCGAATCCGGTTACCGCACCGCCGCGGAGATCCGGGCCGCACTCCCCCAGCACGAACCGCTGGTGCCCAGCAGCGTCGAGGCGTGATCCGACGAACGACGGCGCGGGCCGGATGTCCTCCGGCCCGCGCCTTCTTCATAGGGTCTCAGGGAATCAGTGTGGCCGGAAGTGATTGCCAGCCATGCAGATTGATCGTCCCGCGTCGCACGGGCGTGCTGTCGAGCTTGATCTCGGAGAACCGATCGTAGAGCGAGCGCAGCGCGATCTGACCCTCCAGCCGCGCCAGATTGGCGCCGAGGCAAGTGTGGATCCCGTTGCCGAAGGACAGGTGGTCCCGGGCGTTGGGCCGGGTCACATCGAATCGGTAGGGATCGGGGAACACATCGGGATCGTGGTTCGCGCCGCCGAGCAGCATCATCACCACCGCGCCCTTGCCGAACTCATGCCCCTCGACCTCGAGATCCTCCATCGCCACGCGCGCGGTCACCTGCACCGGACTATCGAAGCGCAGGATCTCCTCGATCGCCCCGGGCCAGCGCTCGGGTTCGGCGCGCAACAGCTCGAGCTGTTCGGGATGGTTCTGCAGCAGCACGATGCCGTTGCCGAGCAGATTGACCGTGGTCTCGAATCCGGCGCCCAGCAGCAGCGCGGTATTGGTCAGCAGCTCGCGCTGGTTGAGTCCGCCGTTGGCGATCAGATGGCTGAGCACGTTGTCACCGGGCTCGCGACGCAGGTGATTGATGTGTTCCTCGAAGTATTCGGCACCCTCGCGCAGGCCCTGGACGGCCGTGCGGAACGGCTTCCATGCCGGACACAGATCCAGCAGCGGCGCGCCGCCGATACCCCATTTCAGCAGGTTGGGATGAGTTTCCTTCGGCGCGCCCAGCACCGCGCCGATGATCGCCACGGGCAGTTGCGCGGAGAAGTTCTCCATCAGATCGGGCGCGGGCGAGGCCGCCAGGCCCGCCAGCAGCTCCTCGACCTCCGCGACGATCTGCTCGCGCAGTTTCTCGATCGCCCGGTGATTGAACGGCTTGACCACCAGGCGCCGATAGCGCGTGTGATCCGGCGGATCCACCCGGACCATCGCCGGCGGCTCGACCGGATTGGGAATGCCCAGATCGGTTTGGCGCAGCAGCCACTGCACCGGTTTCGATCGCGCGTCCCGCGGCGGCACCACCGCACTGAATCGCTTATCGCGCAGGATCGCGGTCGACAGGCGGTGATTCACCGTGACCGACAGCAACCGCCGCCGCAGCAGCGGACCCTGATCCCGGATCTCCTCGATGAAGCCGTCGGTCTCGTTGCCCCGCTCGGATTCGAGGAGGAATCGTGCGAGGGGATCGGCACGACGAGCCTGTCGATAGATGACCGTGCGCGGCAGACCGTACGAGGCTGCCCACCATAACCATGCCCGCGTCAGCACGTCGTTCTCCTTGCCAGAGCACCCGATACCGGCCTTCATCGTCCGCCGATGGTCTGAAACAGCGCTGAAGCTGCCGGGCGCGGGCGGCATCGGTGGCATCATTGCCGCAGGTGGACCGAGAGGCCCACGGCGGCAACGGCTCTCACGGCCGAGATGACCATGGAATTGACCGGTTGCAGTAAGTATACGGTCGAACGTATCCTGTTCTGGACATCGAGCCGAAAGGTACGGGGGTTCTTATGGATGACGTAGCGGCGAAGACGGCTGCCACGCCCGATACGGTAACGACACCGCGGCCGCCGGTCCGCGATCACTCGACGGCCATCGTGTGGACCCTGTGTGCGGCCGCGTTCATGGCCATGCTCGACGTATTCGTCGTGAACGTCGCGTTCACCAAGATCGGTGAGACGTACCATGGTTCGACTCTGGCGGATCTGAGCTGGGTTCTCAACGGCTACGCGATCGTCTATGCGGCACTGTTGATTCCGGCCGGACGTTTCTCGGATCGCTTCGGGCGCAAGGCCGGATTCATGGCCGGTCTCACCGTATTCACCGTCGCGAGCCTGCTCTGCGCGGTAGCCCCCACGCTGTGGGCGCTGATCCTGTTCCGCGTGATCCAGGCCATCGGCGCGGCCACCCTCACCCCCGCCAGCCTGGGACTGCTGCTGACGGTACTGCCCGCGGCGCGGGTGCCGGGTGCGGTGAAGATCTGGGCGACCACGAGTTCCTTCGCCGCGGCGGTGGGTCCCGTGGTCGGCGGCGCGCTGGTCGAGGCGTCGTGGCGCTGGGTGTTCCTGATCAATCTGCCGGTCGGCATCGTGGCCGGAATCGCGGCCATGCGCCTGGTCCCGAACCTGCGGCAGGAGATCAAGACCCGGATACCCGACCTGATCGGGGTGGCGCTGCTGATCATCGCGATCGGCGCGCTGTCGCTGGGCCTGGTCAAGAGCAGCGACTGGTCGTGGGGCAGCGCGGCGACGCTGGGCTCGCTGCTCGTCGCCGTCGTGGGACTGATCCTGTTCGTCGTGCGGATGCTGCGGCATTCCGATCCGGTGATCTCCCCCGCGCTGTTCACGGTGCCGACCTTCGTCTGGGCCAACGTCACCGTGCTGCTGTTCTGCATCGCCTTCGGGGCCTGGTTCCTCAGCATCGTGCTGTGGTTGGAGAACGCGGCCGGCTTCAACACCATCCAGACCGGCCTCGGCATCGTGCCGGGACCCATCCTGGTGCCGGTCTTCGCCATCGTCAGCCAGCGACTCATCAAGCGGATGCCGGTGGGAATGGTTGTGGCCCTGGGCAATGCGATCTTCGCCATCGGCACGATCCTCGTGATCGCCGGCGCCGCTACTCCGGTGCACTACGCGAGTCAGGTCCTGCCCGGCTGGGCGCTGTCCGGAGTCGGCATCGGGCTGGCGCTGCCCAGCATGATCGCCACCGCCGCGGCCGGCCTGCCGCCGAGCCAGTCGGCCACCGGTAGCGCCGTGGTGAACACCGCCCGCCAGCTCGGCTATGTCCTGGGCGTCGCCATCCTGGTCGCGATTCTCGGTTCGCTCAGCGTCACCGGTGATCGGCTGGTCAGTGCCTTCCAGCACGGCTGGTGGTTCATCTTCGTCGCGGCCGCGATCAGCGTGGTGACCGCGTTCGGCATCACTCCTCGGGCGTCCAAGATCTCCTAGACCGCCGAGGCGGGGCGATTCGTCCCGGTGAGCAGCAATCCCCTTCCCGCTCACCGGGGCGTTTTCGTCTGGGTCGCGGCCCCGCGCATGGAACCATGTCCACAGGGCCGAGGCCGCCGACCGATCCGAAGGAGCTGGACGAGATGCCGATCGAGACCGTGGACGCCGTGGTGATCGGGATGGGACCGGGCGGCGAGGATCTCGCCGGCCGGCTGGCCAGGGCGGGCCTGGCGGTGGTCGGGGTCGAGGGGCGGCTGCTCGGCGGCGAATGTCCGTACTACGCCTGTGTGCCGACGAAGATGATGGTGCGCGCGGCCGAATCGCTCGCCGAGGCCCACCGGGTCGACCAACTGGCCGGATCGGCTCGGGTGCAACCGGATTGGGCCCCGGTGGCCACGCGCATCCGCGACGACGCCACCAACAACTGGGACGATACGGCCGCGGTCGAGCGATTCGAGAAGGCCGGGGGCCGATTCGTGCGCGGCTGGGGCAGAATCTCCGCGCCGGGCGAGGTGACGGTCGCTACCACCGAGGGTCCCCGGATGTTCCGCGCGACGCGGGCGATCGTGCTGAATCCCGGTACGGCACCGATGATTCCGCCGATCGAAGGCCTGGCCGACACCCCCTACTGGACCAATCGCGAGGCCGTCACCACCACCCGGGTGCCGGATTCACTGATCGTGCTCGGCGGCGGACCGGTGGGAATGGAGTTCGCGCAGGTGTTCTCGCGCTTCGGCGCGGCCGTCACGGCCGTCGTACGCAGCCGGATCCTGCCCAAGGAGGAGCCCGAGGTGATCGAGCTGGTCTCGAAAGTCCTTGCCGACGAAGGGATCACCCTCCGAACCGGGGTCGAGACGACCCGCGTCGAACACGACGGCGAGCGGTTCACCGTACATCTGAGCGAGGGCGAACCGCTGCGGGCGCAGGGCCTACTGGTGGCGACGGGGCGGCGAACCGACTTGTCGGCCTTGGGAATCGGCGCGATCGGACTGGATGAACACGCGCGCGGCATCGAGGTCGACGACCATCTGCGCGCCGCCGAGGGCGTCTGGGCCATCGGCGATGTGACCGGCCACGGCGCGTTCACCCATATGTCGATGTATCAGGCGCGCATCGCGGCCGCCGATATCCTCGGCGCCGCAACCGAACCCGCGCGATATCACGCGGTGCCGCGGGTGACCTTCACCGATCCGGAGGTCGGCGCGGTCGGCATGACCGAGGCGCAGGCCCGCGCCGCCGGACTGACCGTGCGCACGGCCGTCACCGATCTGGCCACCTCGACGCGGGGCTGGATCCACAAGGCGGGCAACGCGGGACTGATCAAGCTCGTCGAGGACGCCGAACGCGGTGTGCTGGTGGGCGCCACCTCGGTGGGCCCGGTCGGCGGCGAGGTATTGAGCGCCCTGGCCGTCGCCGTGCACGCCGCGGTGCCCACGGCCACCCTGCGCGAGATGATCTACGCCTATCCGACCTTCCACCGCGCCATCGAGACCGCGCTGAACGAGCTGTGACAGGAGAAGTTCATTGCGCAGGGTGCCAGGACCACACCTCGGGAATCTCGCCGCGGAACGGCGCGATCGAGGCGGGTTCGGCGGGCGCCGAGTCCACGACTTCCGATGTCTTGGTGCTATGCCCACAGCAGGTGAGCCGCGCCGACAGATCCTCCACCACCGGACGGTCGATGCCGTCCAGCAGGCACCGGGCGCATACCCGGTACGGCAGATCCAGATCGTCGGCGTACTCCTCGACGTGTGCCAACCACCAGCACGCGACGCTTACCGCTGCAATGAGCAGCACAGAGATCACGGCGGACAGCACGACCATTGGCCCTCCCGTTGCCATTGCGCGTCCCCGGGCGCAGGTTGCGTGTTGAAACTTATTGCCAGACGTGCTGCGGAGTTGCCTCCCCGCACTGCCGCGTACACATCCACCTGCATCTTCCACCCGAATACATCGAGAGAACAAGGGTCAGTCACGCCACAAGCGTTTAGCAATACTCAACGATCCCGCCGGATGTCCGGCGCGGTCGGCGACTGAGACGAAAGTTTCTGTCAGTTTGCGCTGGTGAGCGCACCGGCGGAATGCTCACCGGGCGTCGGCGTTATTTCAGGCATGAGTTCGTTGCGCGCTGTTCGGTTCTCGATCCTGGATCGGTCCCGGGTCCGGCAGGGGCAGGATCACCCGGCGGCGCTGCGGGAAACGGTCGAATTCGCACGATTGGCGCAGGGGTGGGGCTATCACCGGTTCTGGGTGTCGGAACATCACAGCGTGCCGGGCGTGGCCGGATCCGCGCCGACCGTACTGGCGGCCGCCGTCGCCGCGGCCACGACCCGGATTCGGGTGGGCACGGGCGGGGTCATGCTGCCCAATCATCAGCCGCTGGTGGTGGCCGAACAGTTCGGCGTGCTGGAATCGCTGTTCCCCGGGCGGATCGATATGGGTCTGGGGCGCTCGGTCGGCTTCACCGGCGGGGTGCGGCGCGCGCTCGGGCACGACCGCGACGATGCCGACGAATTCGACGCCCAGCTGGCCGAGCTGCTCGACTATCTGACCCGCGGCCGCGGCGGCGTGCACGCCTGGCCCACCGAGGGCCTGCGGATTCCGGCGTATCTGCTGGCGACCGGCTCCGGTGCGACACAGCGGGCCGCGGAGTTCGGTCTGCCGCTGGTCATCGCGGCCGTGCGCGGCCGGGACGCGATGGTCGAGGCGATCGAGCGGTACCGCGCGGAGTTCCGGCCCACGCCGTGGGGTGAGCGGCCGTATGTGATGGTGTCCTCGACGGTGCTCATCGCCGATACCGAGGCACGGGCACGGCGACTGCTGCTGCCCGAGGCGTGGGCCGCCACCTATTCCCGCACCCACGGCGAATTCCCGGTCCTGCTGCCGCCGCGCGACATTCACCCCGAACAGATGACCGCGCGGGAACGCGCCCTGTTCGACGAATCACTGCGCGGCCATATCCACGGCACCGAGGACGCGGTCGCCGAGGCGCTCGAGGATCTCATCGCCCGCACCGCGGCCGATGAGATCCTCGTGCACACCAGCACCTACGACCGCGATGCCCGTCTCGAATCCCATGCGCGCCTGGCGCAATTGGTCGCGCTGACGCCGCAGCCGGTCGGCTGACGGGCCAGGTCGCCGACCGCGACCGTAACCCCCGAGGACCAGGCGATTCGCTGTTTTCGGCGGATATCGGCTATTGTTTCTTCTCGCCGCCGAACAGCGGAAATGCGGATGTAGCGCAGTTGGTAGCGCATCACCTTGCCAAGGTGAGGGTCGCGGGTTCGAATCCCGTCATCCGCTCCATCACCCCAGATCGTAAACGGTGACGCCGTCGATCGTGCGGGCCTGATACTTCGATTGAACCCATGCGGAGATCTTCTGCGCCTCGTCGCTTCCGCCGGAGGATTCACCCCGCCGCCCGCCCATCATCTGCCCGCCGATGAAGTAGTGGATCTTGTGCTGTGCCACAAGCGATTCGAACTGCTCCAGCGTGGGCGCGGGATCGGTGCCGTTGTATCCACCGATCGCCATGACCGGAAGCCGGGTGGCGAGCTGATACGTGGCGGCACTGTTCGACCCCGTCGTGGCGGCCGCCCAGGTGTACGCACCGGCGTTGTCCTCCAGCGCCGCAACGATATTCGCGCCCGGCGCAGCCGACCCGAACAGCCCGCCGAGCGGACCACCCATCCCACCCCAGCCGCCCGGGGAACCGTTGCCACCACCGGCATTCCCGCCACCTTGGCTCGGGCTACCGTTGCCGCCATGGGTATTCCCGCCACCTCGGCCCGGGCCTCCATTGCCACCCGGATTCCGGCCACCCCACAGGGCTCCGCCCGGCCCGCCCGCACCGTGCGCGCCCGGTTTACCCGGACGCATATGCCCCCACCCGGCCCCTGGCGGACCGGCGCTGGGAACCGCACCGGCGTGTGAGTTCCCCACGGTGGCAAGGGAATAGGCGGTCGGCGCGGCCAGGCCCGTCACCACGGCGGCAGCCATTATCGCCGCGGCCACCCGGCGGGGCGTACGACCCACGGCGATCAACAAGATCGCCACGACCACCCCGGCGATCGCGATCACCGGCGCCAGCCACGGCAGCCACTCGGGCGTCCGCCGCAGCAGCACCCACGCCAGCGCCACCGTCAGCACCAGCGCCCCCGACAACACCGTCGCCGCGCGAATATCGCTGCGCCGCCGCCACATCAGCGCCGCGCCGATGCCGATCAAACCGCCGATCGCGGGGGCGAGCGCGACGGTGTAGTACGGGTGCAGAATGCCACCGGCGAAGCTGAACACCACACCCGTGACACCCAACCAGACCAGCCACAGCGTCAGCGCCGCCCGCGGCGCATCCGTGCGCGGTGCGCGACGCACCGCCCACAGCCCGGCCACGCCCAGGACCAGCGCCGCCGGAAGTAGCCAGGCGATCTGCCCGCCCATCTGATCGCCGAACAGCCGAGCCCATCCGGCATCGAAGTCGGTATTGCCCAGCCCGCCGGTCTCATTGCCGGTGATCCGCCCGAACCCGTTGTAGCCCAGGGCCAATTCGAGAATGCTGTTGTGCTGCGAACCCCCGATATAGGGCCGGGAATCCGCGGGCCACAGCGCCACCAGGGCCAGATACCAACCCGCCGAAACCACCACGGCCAGCACCGCGCTCAGCGAACGCAGCAGGCGAGTCCGCCAGGGGCCGTGTGCCGCAAGCAGATACACCAGCGCGAAGGCGGGCAGTACCAGAAACGCCTGCATCATCTTCGCCAGGAAGCCGAATCCGATCGCCACCCCGGCCAGCGGCAACCACCATGCGGCGGCGTCCTTCTCGATCGCACGCACCACGCAGTAGGCGGCGGCGGTCAGCAGCAGGACCAGTAGCGAATCGGGGTTATCGTAGCGAAACATCAAGGCCGCCACCGGAGTCAGCGCCAGCACCGCTCCGGCGAGCAGCCCCGCCCCGTGCCCGCTCACCCGCCGCACGGTCGCATAGAGCATGCCCACGGCCGCGACGCCCTCGAGCGCCTGCGGAACCAGCAGACTCCAGGATCCGAAGCCGAACAGCCGCGCGGAGAGGTCCATCACCCACAGCGCGCCCGGCGTCTTGTCCACCGTGATCGCATTCGCCGCATCGCTGGACCCGAACAGCATCGCCTTCCAGCTCGTCGACCCGGCCTGGACGGCGGCCGCATAGAACTGGTTGGCCCAGCCGCTGGCGCCCAGATCCCACAGATACAGCACCGCCGTCGCGATCAGCAGCGCGGCGAGCGACCAGACGCGGCGATCGCGCCGCACGGGCGGCGCGGCCGGCACGACGGCCGGTTCGGACAGTGTAGAAATCACCTCACCCAGCGTGCCCACCAGCTGTAGGTGCGACCTGGGCCCCCGCTGTGCGTTTGCTGGGAGATCATCGCCGGGCCTTCGGCGCGGCCCGCAGATGAGCGCGTTCGCCCTGCTTGCCGAACAGGCTCAGGAATTCGACCGGCTCGTCGTCGGCCGCGCCGAACCAGTGCGGGACACGGGTGTCGAATTCGGCCGCCTCGCCGGGCACCATCATGAAATCGTGTTCGCCGAGCACCACCCGCAGCCGCCCGTTGAGGACATACAGCCATTCATATCCCTCATGGGTCCGCGGATCCGGTTCGCGGCGACGGTCCCCCGGCCCGATCACCATCTTGAACGCCTGAATGCCCCCGGCCCGCCGGGTCAGCGGCACCATGGTCATGCCCGATTGGGTGACCGGGCGCAGATGAACCCGCGGGTCGCCGGTCTCGGGGGCGTCGACCAGCTCGTCGAGGGTGACGCCGTGCGCCCGGGCCAGCGGCAGCAGCTGTTCCAGCGTGGGCCGCCGAGCACCGGATTCGAGGCGGGAGAGCGTGCTCACCGAGATACCGGTCGCCGCGGACAGCTCGGCCAGCGTGGTCCGGCGGCGGCGACGCAGCTCGCGCAGCCGTGGACCCACCGCGTCGAGCGCCCGATCGAAATCGTCCATGATTCCAGTTTGCCACTTCGGCAAGATTCCTTGCCGATCCGACCGGCTCGTCGGCATGGTCGGAACGAGGAGGTGGTCATATGACCGGACATAGGAACGACGACTACGACGTGGTGGTGATCGGCGGCGGCGCGGCGGGTCTGAACGGGGCGCTGATGCTGGCCCGGATGCGCCGCTCGGTGCTGGTGATCGACTCCGGGGCGCCGCGCAATGCCCCGGCCGAGGGCGTGCACGGATTGTTCGCCCGCGACGGCGTGCCGCCGGGTGAGCTGCTCGCGACGGGACGGGCCGAGGTGGAATCGTACGGCGGCCGCGTGCTGGACGGCGAGGTGGTCGAGATCGCGCGCGGCGGCACCGGATTCGTCGTGCGGCTGGCCGACGACCGGACGGTGCGCGCGCGGCGGCTGCTGGTGACCACGGGTCTGGTCGACGAGTTGCCACAGATCGCGGGCCTGCGCGAGCGCTGGGGCCGCGATGTGGTGCACTGCCCGTACTGCCACGGCTGGGAGGTGCGCGATCGAATCATCGGCGTCCTGGGCAACGGGGCGATGACAGTGCATGTGGCGCAGCTGTTTCGGCAGTTGAGCACCGATATCGTCTACTTCCCGCGGACCACGCCGCTGACCGTCGAACAGGCCGGGCAGCTCGCCGCGCGGGGCATCCGCGTGGTCGAGGGCGAGGTGGAATCGGTTGTCGTGAGCGAGGATCGGCTGACGGGCGTGCGCCTGACCGACGGCGGTGTCATCGCCGTCGAGGCGCTCGCGGTCCCGCCGCGCATGACCGCGCGCGCCGGATTCCTGGTGTCGCTGGGCCTGCGCCCGAGCGAACATCCCAGTGGCGCGGGCGAATTCATCGCGGTCGGTCCGACCGGTCGGACCGAGATTCCGGAGGTCTGGGCCGCCGGTAATGTGACCGACCCGTCGGCTCAGGTGGGTGCGGCCGCGGCGGCGGGAGCGTTCGCGGGCGCTCAGATCAACGCCGATCTCGTGGCCGAGGAGGTCCGGGTGGCGGTCGAGGCTCGGGATCTCGAGCAATTCCCAGTCTCGGCCGGTCCGCACAGCCAACGCTGATTCGGGGCACAGCGGGGGCCCACGTTCGTGACCGACCGTAGAGCGAACGACCGGCAGCCGGTCCGAGATTCGCCGAAGGAGCCCTCCCATGACGCCCCCCGTCCAGCAGCCGTCCAGCGCCCAACAACCTTGGGGCGCACCGCAACCCGAGCCGACGAAATGGTCGGCTCGCAAGATCCTCGCGGCCGTCGGCGTCGCGGTGGTGATCGCCGCGGCGGGCGGGGGCATCGTCTATGCCGCCTCCGGGCATTCCGGTGGCGAGCGGGGATCGAGCATGGGAATGAACGGCCCGGGCGGTGCGATGGGCCGCGGCGGAGCCGGGGGCGGCATGCCCGGCGCCCTGCACAGCAGCTTCGTCGTCCCCGACGGCACCGGCGGCTATCTCACCGAACTGACCCAAACCGGCACGGTCACCGCCGTATCCGCCGACTCCATCACCGCCAAGAGCGCCGATGAGTTCACCCAGACCTACGCCATCACCACCACGACGACGGGCGATCCGGCCGCGAAAGTCGGTGACACCGTGAGCATTCGGGCCACGGAGTCGAACAACACCGCCACCGCCACGGCGATCACCGAGGGTACCGGCGGGGGCCGTCGCGGCGGCCCAGGGCGACTCGGTGGCGGCGGCCAGGGTGGTGGTGGCGACCAGTTCGGTGGTGGCGGCCAGTTCGGTGGCGGCGGCCAGGGTGGTGGCGGCCAGTTCGGGAGCGGCGGCCAGGGTGGCGCTCCGGGCCAGCCGGGCGGCGCTGCCCAATTCCCGGGCGCCCCAGGGCAATCCGGCGACTCCCCGAACTGACTCGCCCGGGAACGGCCATGGTGAGCGCTCCAGGCCTTGCCATAGGATGTCGCCATGCTGCCAGACAAGGTCCGAAGACTGTTCGCCGCACCGCATTACGGCGTCGTCGCCACGATCGAACCGGACGGTACCCCGCAGACCAGCCTGGTGTGGGTGCGCGCCGACGAGGACGCGGTCTACTTCTCCACTCTGAAGGACCGCCGCAAGTACACCAATCTGGTGGCGAATCCCCAGGTCAGCATCCTGGTCGAGGCCGAGGGCGACTACGTCGAGGTGCGCGGCCGCGCGGAGCTGACCGAACAGGGTGGACGCGAGCTGATCAACTCGCTCGCGCAGGAGTACACCGGCTCACCGTTCCGCCCCGAAACGGCCGACAAGGTCCGCATCGTCATACGCGTGGTCCCCGACAAGATCCGCACCGTCGGCCCGAAACCGGGATCCGTGGAACGACTTCGGTAGTCGGCGACGCAAGATCATAACGCCGGATCCAGCGGCCAGACTCCAGACAACCGTCGCCCTTCTCCTCCCCCGTGAGCCAGCCGGTGCCGTCGATCCCAGCATGACTCCTCGGGTCCGTCAGCACCGCGAACACCCCGGCGGCGGGCGCGGCGAAAGTCAGGTCCCCGACCAGGGGATAGCATGGCGCTATGTCGACTCCACGCGTCGAGCAGCCGGACCTCCCCGAGTACATGACCTGGGAGGAGCTCGAGCAGTTACCCGAGGAGATCGCGGGCCAGATCGAGCTGTGGGAGGGACGCGTCGTCTGGGTTCGGCGCGGGCCAGCAGAACATCAGGACTTCACCGTGCGACTTTGGAACGCTCTGTATCGCTGCTCCCGAGAAGACATGTCGCATAACCTCGAGCACTGCTGGCGAGTCAGCATCGAGACAAATGTCTTCTTCGGTTCCAATGGTAAGTCGGACTACGTGACGCCCGACTTCCTCGTCTACCGCTGCCTCGAGCAGGAGTATCAAGACATTCGTGCCGCCGATGTATATGTCGCGGGTGAAGTTCTATCGCCGTCGAATACTGACCGTGACGTCGAGGCGAAGAAAGCGAAGTACGCAAGCGCCGGGATCCCTTGGTACTGGGAGGTTCTGCTCGGAAAGGGACCACGACGTATCACCGTCGTCCGCGCGTGGGTTCTGGAGACCGGCCATGGCCGAATATCTGACGGTGTAACACCGCTGCGTCCGGCGAACTACGTCGTCGCCGGAGAATGGGCCTCCGCAGCGACCGATGGCATAACCTTCGGGTACCCGTTCCCGATCCGAATCCCCTGGACCGAGCTCGCATTCTGACGACTCACCCTCGGGCCACCAGATCCCGCCCGATGCTCGCGGCTGTCTCCTGCAACAGCGGGATGATCTTGTCCATATCCAACCCCGATACCCGCGCCTGCGGGCCGCTGATCGAAATCGCCGCGCGGGTGGGGGCATTCGGGATGGCCACCGCGAAACAGCGGACGCCGATTTCCTGTTCGCCGTCGTCGACCGCGTATCCCTGGATGCGGATGCGGTCGATTTCGGTGCGCATGGTGGCGGAGTCGGTGATGGTGTGGGTGGTGCGGGGGCTCATGGTGATTCGGGACAGGATGCGGGCGGTTTCGTCGATGGGGATGGTGGCCAGGACCGCCTTGCCGACGGCCGTGCAGTGCAGGTCGACGCGCTGGCCCACCTCGGTGAACATGCGCATGGCGTGGGGGGAGGGGACCTGGGCGACGTAGACGACCTGATCGCCGTCGAGGACGGCCATATTGGAGGTCTCGCCGGTGAGGTCGCGCAGCCGGGTGAGATGTGGGCGGGCCGAGGCGCCGAGTACTCGGCTGGCGGTTTCGCCGAGACGAATAAGCCTGGGGCCCAAGGCATATCGGCGCGACGGCTGCTGGCGGATATAACCCCCGGCGATGAGGGTGCGTAGCAGTCGGTGGATGGTCGGCTGCGGCAGGCCGGAGGATTCGGCCAGATGCGACAGCGTCGCCTCGCCCCCGGCGTCGGCCATCAGCTCCAGCAACTCGAAGGCACGATCGACGGACTGTACCCCGCCCGCTCGGGCACGCGATTCGGTCACGGCGATCCTTCCTTCGTGGGTCGGTATGCCCACCATCATCGCAGCAACGCCGAACCTCACGTAGCGACCGCCCGCCGAGCGCGCAGGTGGAAGACCTGATTCAGCACGATCGCCGTGACACATCCGGCGCTGATCCCCGATCCCATGATGGTCACCACCAGCTCCGGCATGCCCGCGTAGAACCCCGGCGCCACCGTCGGAGTCATACCCACGAACAGCGCCGCACCGTACACCGTGGGCAGGGCGGCGCCGGGAACCGAACTCTTCACGATGGCCAGCACCGGCGCGACCGCGGCGAAGGAGGCCCCGTTGATCAGCGGCAGCCGCGCCCCGAATCGCCACCACCCCAACGCCTGCAGCAGGGTCGCCAGACCCGCGCTGAACAGGCTGGCGGTGATGAGCAGGGCCTGATCCCGCCCCCCGAGACCGACCGCGGCCCCGATGATCAACGGCGGGGCGACGACTCCCGCCACCATGGCCGCGATGTGCTGCAGTCCGCCCGCGAGCAGCTGCCAGGGCGGCGGGACGGTATCGACCGGATGTCGTTGCGGCTCCATTGCCGCGCCTCCTTCTCGATCAGCAAAAGGCGGGGATCCCGTGCCAGGCGGCACCCGGATCGGTGGCGTCGTCGCGCTCGACGGTCGCCTCGATCAGCCCGTAGGGCCGGTCCGCGGCGATGAACACCTCGCCCGGATTCTCGACGCCGAAGCGGTCGAGGTCGTAGCGGAAGTGATGCTTATTGGGCGCGGAGAAGCGGATCTCGGCGACCTCGGTGTGCTGTTCGAGCACCGCGCGGCCCATGCTGTAGAGCGTCTGCTGCAGCGCGTAGGAATGTACGGCGGCGAACTGCCGCAACAGGATCGAGCGAATCGAATCGAAGGACTTGTCCCAGTCGACATCCGTATGGTTGTAGCGCCACCGGGCCACCAGCGAAGTGGCCATGATCCGATCCGTGGTCTCCTCGAGCGTGGTGTATCGATCCTTGAAGAAACCGTGGAACTCCGAACTGGTCGTCTTCAGCAGCACCAGATCCTTGATGCCCGTGACCACATGCGCGCGCCGGTCCGGGCCGACGCCGTCGACGTTGATGACGGTGGTGCGCACTCCCCCGCCGCTCCGCACGAACGAATGGTCGTGGCCTAGACCGTCGACCGGGATACGGTCCCAGGCGTATTCGTCGATCTCGATACGCGCGCCGTCCGCGCCCGGGCAGCGGGCGATGAAGTGATCGGCGAGGGTGAGACCGAAGTCCTCGACGGCCTCGACGCCCTTCTCCTTGGCGAAGGCGAAGACCGTATTCTTCTGGGTGTCGGTGGGCAGGATATCGCGCTGGTCACCGGTGGTATGCGCCTCGGTGAACCGCCCGCGCAGCGAGGTGGAGACGTTGAGATCGCGAATGGTATGCCGCGCGGAGTCGCGGAATACCCGCACGAGACGGTTTTCGGCCTTGCCGTACTGGTTCGGCCCGAGCTGGATAGCCATGGAAGTTCAGCTCCCTCGATAGGTGGACATGGCGAACGGGGACAACAGCAGCGGCACATGGTGGTGCTGCCGCGGATCGGTGACGGTGAAGGTCACGGTCACCTCGGGAAAGAATCGGTCGCGATCGCCGTAATACGTCGCGGCGTCGAAGATCAGGCGGTAGTCACCGGCCTCGACCCGGTCCGGGCCGAGTGTGCCGATCCGGCCGTCGTCGTCGGTATGCCCGGAATCCAGTGCGCGCCAACCGGAGTCGTCGCGAGCCTCGAGGCGCACCGGAACCCCGCGCGCGGGACGTCCGGCGGCGGTGTCGAGCACATGGGTGGTGATCGCGCTACGCGTCATGGAGTAACCATCCGTTCCAGCCGCTTTCGGGCGATCGCGGCGAGTTCCCTTCGGGTGACCAGGATTTCGGCGGCCGGATCGTTGTCCAGCCGGGCCGTCAGATCGGCGAGCAGCTCGCGCCCGCCGCGACCCGCGGCGCACACCAGATAGATGTGATCGAATTTCGCCTCGTAGGCGAGGTTGCCCGCGATCAGCCGCTCGGCCAGTGCGGCATCGGCGGCGTCGACACCGGACTGTTCGCGGGCGGTCTGGGAGCCGGGTGCGGTCGCCGCGCCGATGCGGGGGTGCTCGGCCAGTGCGGCGCGGATCTGCGCCTCCGGCAATGCGAGCGCCGCTCGCTCGGCCAGCTCCAGCAGGGTGTCACGGCTCGCATACGGCCGGGCCGCATACACCGTCTCGATCCAATCCGTCACGCCCACAACGTCTTTCAGACTCGCCCGCCAGGCGGGGGGCGAGAGTTGATTGATCCGGGCGATCGTGGGCGGCTCCGTCACCGTCACACCTCCGAAGACTTCTACGATGCGGAAATCGAATTCCGATTGATCGAATGTAGGAGCGGCCACAACGCGCTGTCAACGGATCGGCGGGAGTTCGCCGAGTTTCCCGAAAAGTGTTGACCGCCACATCCGGATGCCGCTACCGTCGAATGACGGAAGATAGATTCCGTATTGCGGAATTCGCGGCATCGAGAGAAGAGACCGCATGACACGAGAACCCCTCCCCTACGCGGTGAACCTGTCCATCCTGTTCACCGAACTCCCCCTGCCCGAACGCCCCGCCGCGGCCCGCGCGGCCGGATTCGAGGCCGTGGAGTTCTGGTGGCCGTTCGCCACCGCCACTCCCGATACCGCCGAGGTCGACGCCTTCGTGGCGGCCGTCGAGCGGGCCGGGGTGCGCCTGATCGGCCTGAACCTGTTCGCCGGTGATATGCCGCGCGGCGACCGCGGCGTCGTGTCGTGGCCGGGGCGCGAACAGGAGTTCGCCGACAGCGTCGGCTGGGCCGTGCGGATCGGCGAGCGGCTGGGCTGCCGGGCCTTCAATGCCTTGTACGGCAACCGAATCGAGGGCGCGGCGCCCGATCAGCAGGATGCGGTGGCGCTGCGCAACCTCGGGCTCGCCGCGCGCGCGATCGCCGAGATCGACGGCACGGTGCTGCTGGAACCGGTCAGCGGCATAGCGGCCTATCCGCTGCGGACCGCCGAGGATGTCGTCGGCATGCTCGATCGGGTGCGCGCCGCGCAGGGGGCGGCGAATCTCGGCCTGCTCGCCGATCTCTACCACCTGACGGTCAACGGCGACGACCTGGACCGGGTCATCGCGCGCTACGGCGACCGCATCGCCCACGTCCAGATCGCCGACGCGCCCGGCCGTCACGAACCCGGCACCGGCGAACTCGACCTCTTCGGCTACGTCGACAAGATCGGCGCGGCCGGTTATCGCGGCTACGTCGCCGCCGAATACGTCCCCTCCGGAGCCAGCGCCGACAGCTTCACCTGGCTGCCCACGCGACAAGGAGTCACCCCATGACCAGGATCGGATTCATCGGACTCGGCATCATGGGCTCGCCCATGGCCGGTCACCTGGTGCAGGCCGGACACGAGGTGGTCGGCCACACCCTCAACACCGAGGCCTACCAACGGCTCGAGGCCGACGGCGGCCGCGCGGCCGGGAGCATCGCCGAGGCGGTGACCGACGCCGAGATCGTGATCACCATGCTGCCCAACCATCCTCAGGTCGAGGAGGTGGTACTCGGCGCGGACGGCGTCTTCGCGCATGCGTCGCGGGGCGCGCTGCTGATCGACTTCTCCACGATCCGCCCCGAGAGTTCGGTCGCCATCGCCGACGCGGGCGGCACGGCCGGATTCCGCGTGCTGGACGCGCCGGTCTCGGGCGGGCAGGCCGGCGCCGAACAGGGTGTGCTGTCCATCATGGTCGGCGGCACGGCATTCGACTTCGCCTCGGCCACACCGATTTTCGAGGCGGTCGGCAAGACCTACATCCATGTCGGCCCGCACGGCGCGGGACAGGTGGTGAAGGCGGCCAACCAGCTGGTGGTCGGCGGCACCTACGCCCTGGTCGCCGAGGCGATCGTGCTCATGGAGGCGCTCGGCGTCGACGCGGCTAAGGGTCTGGACGTGCTCGCCGGCGGGCTGGCGGGCAGCCGCATCCTCGAGCTCAAACGCTCCTCGATGGTCGCGCGCGAATTCGCGCCCGGCTTCCGAATCGACCTGCACCACAAGGATATGGGCATCGTCGCCGACGCGGCCCGGCAGGCGGATGTCGCGCTGCCGACCTCGGCCCTGGTGGCCTCGCTGATCGCGGCCGCACGCGCCCAGGGCTACGGATCGCTGGATCACTCGGCCCTGCTGAAGGTGATCGAGAACCTCAACGGGCGCGGCGAGAAGTAGAAAGGGAATCACCATGGCGAAAGTCCCGGTCATGCATGCCGTGATGGATGTGCTGCTGTCGGAGGGCGTCGATGTGAGTTTCGGCTGCCCCGGCGCGGCGATCCTGCCGCTCTACGATGCCATGCGCAAGACCGAGATGCGGCATCTGATCGTGCGCCACGAGGAGGGCGCCACGCATATGGCCGACGGGTGGGCGCGCACCACCGGCAATGTCGGCGTGGCGATCGGCACCTCGGGTCCGGCGGGCACCAACATGATCACCGGCCTCTACACCGCGCACGCGGATTCCATTCCGATCCTGTGCATTACGGGTCAGGCCGAATCGAACAAGTTGCACCAGGAGGCCTTTCAGGCCGTCGATATCGTCGCCATCGCCGAACCGGTCACCAAATGGGCCGTGCAGGTGAAGGAGGCCGCACAGGCGCCGTGGATCTTCCGCGAGGCGTTCCGGATCGCGCGTTCGGGGCGGCCGGGTCCGGTGCTCATCGATCTGCCGCTGGATGTGCAGCGCCAGGAGATCGAATGGGATGCGAGCATCGACGCGCCGCTGCCGGTGCCGCGGGTGCTGCCGCATCCGCCCCGGGTGAGCCGCGCGCTGGATCTGCTGCTGGCCGCCGAGCGGCCGCTGATCCTGGCCGGTGGCGGCGTGGTGATCGGCGAGGCGCACGACCAATTGCGGGAACTGGCCGAGCTTTTGGGCGTGCCGGTGCAGGTCACGCTGATGGGTAAGGGGTCGGTTCCCGAGGATCACGAGCTGTTCGCCGGGATCACCGGCGTGCAGACCAGTCAGCGCTGGGCCAATGCGGCGTTCCTGGAGTCGGATCTGGTGCTGGCGCTGGGCGCGCGCTTCGGCGACCGGCACACCGGCAGGCTGGACGTGTACCGCGGCGATCGCACGTTCATCCATGTCGATATCGAGCCTACCCAGCTGGGCAAGGTGTTCGGGCCGGATCTCGGTGTGGTGAGCGATGTCCGGCCGTTCCTGACCGCGCTGCTGGCCGAGGCGCGCGGCCGCAAGCGGCTGCGCGATTATCGGGACTGGGTCGCGCGGCTGGCGGAGCTGCGCGCAACACTCACTCGCCGAGACGATTTCGACGTCACGCCGATCAAGCCGCCACGGGTGTTCAAGGAGATCAACGAAACATTCGGCGCGGACACGTATTTCGTCACCGCCATCGGGCTGTACCAGATCTGGTCCGGGCAATTCCAGAAGGCATATCTGCCGCGGCACTATCAGGTGTGCGGCCAGGCCGGGCCGCTGGGCTGGGAGATTCCGGCCGCGATCGGCGTGAAGGCGGCGAAGCCGGACGCGGAAGTCGTTGCGGTGGTGGGTGATTACGGATTCCAGTTCCTGGTCGAGGAGCTGGCGGTGGCCGCCCAGTACGACGTGCCGTTCGTGATCATCATGATCAACAACGAATACCTGGGCCTGATCCGCCAGGCGTCGCTGCCGTACGAGATGAACTATCAGGTCGATATCCACTACGACGAGTTCGGCACCGACAACGTCAAGATCATGGAGGCCTACGGCTGCTCCGGCCGCCGCGTCCACGAGCCCGGCGATATCTCCGACGCGTTGAGCTGGGCCCGCAAACAGGCCGAGGCCACCGGACGCCCCGTGCTGGTGGAGGTCATGGTCGAACGCGAGGCCAATACCGCCCACGGCCCGGCCATCGACGCCGTGCGCGAATTCGAATCGGCCTGAGTCATGAGCCCGGTTCCCGCCCGGCACGATGCTCCCGATTCAGGTCGTGGTGACCGGATCGGGGGAACGACCGCACCGCGAATCGTGTTGGCGCCCGATAAGTTCAAGGGTTCGCTCGCGGCCGGCGCGGTCGCCGACGCGGTGGCCGACGGGATCCGGCGGGTGCGGCCGGAGGCCGTGATTCGCTGGGTGCCGGTGGCCGACGGCGGGGAGGGGACGGTGGATGCGGCCGTCTCCGCCGGATTCGATCGCATGACGATCGAGGTCGCCGGTCCCACCGGCGAACCCGTCCGGGCGGCCTTCGCCCACGACGGGCGGGTCGCGGTCGTGGAGGCCGCCGCGGCCTGCGGGCTGTCCCGACTGCCCGGCGGGCGGCCCGCACCGCTGACGGCGACCAGCCTCGGCGTCGGTGAACTGCTCCGCGCGGCACTCGATACCGGTTGCCGCACAGTGGTTCTCGGCGTGGGAGGCAGCGCCTGCACCGACGGAGGGGCGGGCATGCTGGCCGGATTGGGCGCGCAGCCGCTCGACGCGGCCGGGCGGCCCGCATCGCCGGGCGGCGGCGCGCTCACCGAGATCGCCTATCTGGACCTGCATCGGCTCGATCCCCGCATCCGCGAGGTCGAGCTGGTGCTGGCCAGCGACGTCGACAACCCGCTGCTCGGAACGCATGGCGCCGCAGCAGTTTTCGGCCCCCAGAAGGGCGCCGACACGGACCAGGTGGCCACACTGGAGGCGGGCCTGACCCACTGGGCCACCCTGGTCGCCCGCCGCACCGGCTTCGACGCCGCCGACCGCCCCGGCGCGGGCGCGGCGGGCGGTATCGGCTTCGCCGCCCTGGCCGTCCTGGGCGCCCGCCGATCCGGCGGCATCGACGTCCTGCTCGACCTGGTCGGCTTCGACCGCGCGGTAGTGGGCGCGGACCTGGTGATCACCGGCGAGGGCTCCCTGGACGCCCAAACCCTGCATGGCAAGGCCCCCGTAGGCGTGGCCGCCCGCGCCGCCGAGGCAGGCGTCCGAACCATCGCGGTAGCAGGCCGCTGCCTCCTCTCGACCACCCAACTACACACCGCCGCAATAACTTCGGCCTACGCCCTCAACGACCTCGAACCAGACCTACAACGCTGCCAATCCCACCCCATCCCCCTCCTACGCACCCTAGGCGAACACATAGCCCGCACCCACCTACCCACCCCCACATGACCCCCGCACCCCTTCTCACACTTCGCACCCCCTGCGGGCACCCAGACCCGGTGCGAAGTGCAGGAGCCAGTGCGAAGCCTCCCGGCCCCGCAAGCAGAAGCCCCCGGCAACCGCGCACCGCGACCGGAAGCCTCCGCCAACGCCGCACTCTGTCTCGCGCTTCGCACCCTCTGCGGGCATCCATATCGGGTGCGAAGCGCGAGAAGGGGTGCGAGGGCTCCCGCCGCGCGGGTGGAAGCCGGAAACCCGCCGCCGTCAAGGGTTTCCGACTTCCTCCCGGGCAGCGGGAGCCTCCGGCAACGCCGCACCCCTTCTCGCGCTTCGCACCCCTTGCGGGCGTCCATATCGAGTGCGAAGCGCAAGAGCCAGTGCGAAGCCTGCCGCCTCGCGAACAGAAGCCCCGGCAGCCCTGCACCGCGAGCGGGAGCCTCCGGCAATGCCGCACCCTTTCCCGCGCTTCGCACCCCTTGCGGGCGTCCGTAACCGGTGCGACTCGCGGGACAGGGTGCGAAGGGGGCGATCCTGCGCGGACGGGGGCGGTCGGGCTGGCTGCGCGGGGAACTGATCACCGGCGACCAACCCCGTGGCCGCCTGCTACAGAAAGAGGTTCAGATGAGCGACTGGTCCCGGCTTCCCGATCTGGCGGCGCGACAGGTCGGCGGCAGCGTGCTCGATGCCAACGACGAATTCTTCGCCGAGCGTGAGAATCTCATCAAGGATGAGGCGCCCGCCTATCGTCCGCACACCTTCACCAACAAGGGTCAGGAATACGACGGCTGGGAGACCCGCCGCCGCCGCGACGGCAGCCCGGGGCCCGATTGGGCGCTGATCCGGCTCGGCATCGCGGGCGTTCCGGCCGGAATCGTGGTGGACACCGCGTATTTCGTCGGCAACTATCCGCCCGAGGTCTCGGTGGCGGGCGCATGCGTGCCCGGCCATCCGACGGTCGAGGAATTGCTCTCGGCCCCATGGCATCCGATCCTCGCCCGCTCCCCGATCAAGGGCGATACCCGCAACGAATTCGAGGTCTCCGGCGAGCGCCGCATCACCCATGTGCGGCTGAACATGCATCCCGACGGCGGCATCGCCCGGCTGCGCGTGCACGGCATCGCGGTGCCGGATCCGCAGTGGCTCGACGATATCCCGTTCGATCTGATCGCACTGCGCCATGGCGGGCGGGTGCTCGACTGCAGCGACGGATTCTTCTCGCCGCCGAACAATATGCTCCAACCGGGCATTTCACGTTTCATGGCCGACGGCTGGGAATCGCGCCGCCGGCGCGACGACGGAAACGACTGGGCCACCGTCGCCCTGGCCGCCGAGGCCACACCGTCGGTACTGGACCTGGACACGACCCACTACAAAGGCAATGCGCCCGCACGCATCTCGCTCGACGGCTACACCACCGAGAACCAACCGGTCCCTCTACTACCGCCCACCCTCGTGCAGCCTGATGCGCCGCATCGCTTCCGGCTGCACAGCGGGCCAGCGGTGAACCGGGTGCGGCTCAACGTCTTTCCCGACGGCGGCATCGCCCGCCTGCGCCTGTTCGGCCCGCTCACCGACGCCGGACGACGGCAGATGCACGATCGCTTCACGGCCACCACCCCGGGCCATTGATCAGAACGGAGATCCCGACATGGTGCTGATGTTCCTGAACGGCGAGGGCATGCGCGACGGCCGCCTGCATCACCAACTCGACGGCGCGCCACTGCTGCGCATCGCCCGCAGCGCGCCGAAGTACCGCTATTTCTCGGTGGCGGACCGTTTCCCGGCCATGATCGCCACCGAGACCGAGGGCCGCGCCGTCGCCGGTGAGGTCTACGACGTGCCGATGGAGACGCTGCGCGACAACCTGATTCCCGCCGAACCCGCCGAATTGGAGCTCGGGCTCATCGAACTCGACGACGGCACCGCCTGTCTGGCCACCGTCCTGCGCCGCGAACACCTCGGCTCGGTCGATTTGATCGACATCTCCGATATCGGCGATTGGCGTGCCTATCGCGGCGGCGACTCGGCGCCCGCCGTGTCTCCATGATCATCGGCCGCCGATGCGCTAGGCTTCCACGCCATCGACACTCACTTCTCGCGTCGACGGTATCTGCGCGGCGCCCTCGGACTCGGCATGGCCGCATGGGCCCGCATCGGATTCACCCCGGCTGTCGCGCACGCCGAGCCCGCGCGCTCCGCCCAGCGATCGGTCGATTGGAAGACCCTGCGCGCCCGCGTGCGAGGCCGGGTCGTCCTCCCCGATGATCCCGACTACGCCGCCGCCAAGCAGATCTTCAATACCCGCTTCGACACCCAGACGCCGGCCGCGGTCGTGCAGGTCGACACGGCCGACGATGTCGCCATCGCGGTGCGGTTCGCCGCGCAGAGCGGTCTGAAGCTGGCGGCCCGATCCGGCGGGCACTCCTATGCCGGGGTGTCCGCGGGAACCGGCGTGCTGATCGTGGATCTGCGCAAGCTCAGCGGCGCGACCTTCGCCGACGGCAAGGTCACCGTCGGCCCGGCGACGACACTGCACGCGGTCTACACCGAGCTGGACAAGGTCGGGCAGACCATCCCCACCGGCATGTGCCCGGATGTCGGCGCGGCCGGGCTGACCCTGGGCGGCGGACTCGGCTTCGAATCCCGCAAGCACGGCCTGACCTGCGATCACCTGATCGGGGCCACGATGGTGCTGCCCGACGGGTCGCCGCTCGAGGTCTCCGCCGCGACCGAACCCGAACTGCTGTGGGGGCTGCGCGGCGGCGGCTCGCTGCTCGGCGTGGTCACCTCGCTGACCTACGACACCATCGCCTCGACCCGCAAGGACCTTGTGCGCCTGGTCTTTCCGGGACAGCAGGCCGTGCGCTGCCTGCTCGGCTGGGTCGCGTGGCTGACCAGGGACGACACCCACGACGCCTGGGCGGACGTCAGTTTCGACGCCGACGGCAAAGGCGGCATCGACTGCTGGATGCAGTTGGTATGCCCGGAGGGATCGGGCCTGGGCTACGCCGCGGCGATGGTCCAGTCCGCCGCCGTCGTGCCGCTGCAGGTCGAGCGCCGGACCATGTCCCATATGGAGACCGTCCTCTATCTCGCCGGCGGCGCCCCCACCTCGCCGCGCGCCGGATTCACCAACGGCTCCGATGTGGTGACCGAGATGTCCGAGGCGGCCGCGACGGCCGTCGTCGGCGCGATCACCGAACACTCGCGTGTGGGCGGCACCGGCTGGGTGCAGGTCAATCCGCTCGACGGCGCCGTCCGCGATATCGAGCCCGACGCCACCGCCTTCCCGTGGCGCGCCCACGCCGCCCTGGTGGAATGGGGTGCCTACGAACCGATTCCGCACGATATGGCCACCGCCTGGATCGCCGACGCGCACGAGCGCGTCGAGGAGTATTCGGCGGGCGCGTACGGCAACTACCTCGAACCCGACACCCCGATCACCCGCTACTTCGGTGACAACCACGCGCGACTGGACGAGATCCGCAACGGGATCGATCCGCATCGCCGGATCTACACCGTGCTCACCGATTCCGCGCCGCCGCCGGGCGCGGGACATTAGAACACCGTGCGCCAGTAGCCCTCGCCCTTGATCGACCATTCGCGGTCGAGCGCGGGCACGATGCTGCCGCTGATCCGGGCCTGGCTGTCGAAGACCAGTGACAGCCTGGCCGGGCCGACCGTGCCGGAGAAGCGGTGGGCGCCGCGCAGGGCGTCCAGATAGGGGGCCTCGATGCGCGCCCCGAGCACGGTGAACGGCGGGATATCGTCGACGAACTTCCCGTCGAAGACCTGCTGCGCTTCGTTCGACCGGTTGATCGTGTTCACCGTGAAGTTCCTGCCCCCGGTGTGCTCACAGACCCCGCGCATGGTGGTCATCGTGTCCCCGATCCCGACGAAGTTGCTACCAGGGTAGAGCTTCCGGAGTGAAGCGTCGGCCCGAACACCCGAGCCTGGGCGCTATTCTGGTCGGCGGGAAACGCGTGGGCGTGCGGAACTAGGAGTCCTCTATGGGTCGAGAGCAGGCGGAGGTCGGTATCGCGCGCGGATCCGGGCTGGTCGCCCGGTACGAGGACGTCGTCGTCTTCATACCGCACGAGACGCCGTTCACCGAGCGGATTCTCGAGGCGGCCGAGGTGGCCGCGGAGGCCGAGGATCCGGGCGCGACCTTCGTGCGGCAGCTGGTGGCGGCGGTATTCGTCGAGGGTGCGGCCGCGGCCGCCTCGTTCGGCATGGTCGCGCCGACGGCCGGCGGCGTGCTGGTGCTGCTGCGCGGCCCGGTGGCGGCCCATATCGATAAGTTCGATGGGGCCCAGCGACTTTCGGGTATGCGCGCGATGACCTGGCTGGACGAGGTGGTCCGGGATCCGGTCCAGCAGATCGTCCTGGCCGACGACGACGATATCCCGGTCGAGGAGCTACTCCATACCGATCTGCGCGCGGGCGTGGCCCCGGGCGGCGGCCTGATCGTGCGGGCGCTGGTCGACGGCTCCACATCCACCGGCGCCCACCGCGCCGTCGGCGAACCCGCCCCCGCGCTGCAAGCGGGCCAGCCGCTCGTGCCGGTCGAACACTACGCCTGGAGCGCGGCCGCCCCGGAATCCGCCGCGGCCCTGACCAATACCCATGCCGACACGGTCACCTACCACACCCCGTTCGGCGTGCTGGTACGCAACGACGGCGCGGCCTATCCGCTGGATCGGCCGTATGTCATCGGGCGTGATCCGATGGCCGCCGAGGTGGTCCGCCACGCCGCCGCCTCGCCGATCGCCTTCACAGATCAGGGGATGTCGCGGGTGCACGCGCTCGTATCGGTCGACAACGGAACGGTTTTCGTCCACGACAACGAGACACCGACGGGCACGTTCATCGCCGCGCCGGGCGCCGAGCAGTGGACCCGGCTGGGTCAGCGGCCCGAGGCGCTGCAGCCGGGGTGGAGCCTGCGGGTGGGCAATACGGTGCTCACCTATCGGGCAACGAGCTGAATTCCACCGTCTGCAGGGCCGATTGGAGCACCGACCAATCGCCTGCCCGCAACGCCGAGCGGGCCGACTCCGATACCGGGACCCGATCGCGCACGGCCTGCTGCACGGCCGCGACCTCCGCGGGATGGTGGCCCAGGATCGTCGCCCCGACCGCCCGCCCCTGCGACAGCAGCAGCCGCCGGTAGGAATCGGGCCGCTCGACCACGATCTCCTCATCGGCCCGGCCGGGCCCCACCTTGCCGACCGAGAACAGTTCCAGCCCAACGCCCTTGAGGATCGTGGCCGGGGTCTCGGTGACCAGCGTCCGCTCGCCGCCCAGGGCGTTGACCGCGGCGATCTGGGCCTGTTCGGCCGCGATCGGCCACAGCCCGAACACCTGCCCGCCGTGTTCGGCGATATCGCCCGCGGCGTACACATCCGGAATCCCGGTGCGCATTCCGTCGTCGACGAGCACCCCGCGGCCCACGGGAATGCCCGCCTGCCTGGCCAATTCGATATTCGGCCGGATTCCGGCCGCGACGAGGAAGACGTCGCAGTCCAGTACGCGGCCGTCCCTCAGCTCCGCGCCGCGAACCACCGAATCGCCGGTCACCGCGACGGTTTCGGCGCCGCGCAGCACGCGGATGCCGGTGCGGGCGAAATGCTCGGAGACCAGCTCCGAACAGCGCGGGTCGATCTGCTTGCGCAGCAGCCGATCTCCGCGTTCGAGCACGGTCACCCGCAGTCCGAGCTGATGCAGCGCGTGGGCGGCCTCGAGCCCGAGCAGCCCGCCGCCCGCGACAACCGCCGTCTCGCAGCGGAATTGCTGCACATAGGTGCGGATGTCCATGGCATCGCCCGCCTCGCGCAGCACGAAACAGCCCGGTAGCGACAGACCCTCGATCGGCGGCACGGTGCTGCTCGCGCCGGTGGCCAGGATCAGCCGGTCATACGGCAGCGCCTCGCCGGTGCCGAGGAAGACCCGCCGATCGTCCAGGTCGATGCCGGTGGCCAGGGTGTTCAGCCACGCCGTGATCTGATGTTCGTCGTACCACTGGTCGGGCAGCAGATACAGGCCCTGCATCGCCGAGCGCCCGTAGATCAGCCGCGAGATACCCATCCGGTTGTAGAAGGTGTGCGATTCGGCGCCCACCAGATGGATTTCACAGTCCGGATGGCCGCGGCGCAGGAAGTCCGCGGCCGTCACGCCCGCGATACCACCGCCGATGACGACCGTGCTGACGATCGATCGATCGAAACGTGTGGGCCGCGCACCGCCTCCGCTGCCCGGTTCCGGCGTCAGCGAGACCTTCGCGGCCCCGGCGCCCACCAGGCGCGCGCAGCAGGCCATCCGGGTGTTATCGGCGAAACCGAGACGGCGCAGGGTGTTTCGCTCATCGCGGTTCGGCGGTGACAGGCAGTCCATCCCCTCGAGCACCGCGACCGGATCGGCACCGCACACACCCATCCGGCAGCCCGCCTCGATCGGCTGTTCGGCCCGCTCGGCGATATCGAGCAGGCTCATACCCGCCTCGGCCGGGATCGGGGTATCGCCCGGCGCGAAGGTCACCGACGCCGATGCCGGTGCCGCGCCGGGCTTGTCCTCGGCGCGGCGGCGCGGGAACGGCAGCAGTACGGGTTCGACGCGGGCGCCGGTGCTGTGCGCGAATTGCAGCTCCACGACGCGCGTACGGGCGATCCACGCGAGGGTGAAGATCAGGATCGCTGCGCTGATCGGCCAGTGCAGCCACGGCGCGCGCAGACCGGTGATGGTCGCGAACGATGTCGCCAGGGTGACCCCGGAGAACCAGTAGAAGATGTTGAGCGCCACCGCCGCGTAGCCGACCGTGAGCATCGCCGGACTCAGCCTGGTCATCGCGTCGAGTGCGTAGAACAGGCCCACGGTGGCCAGGACGAACAGGATCAGCAGCGAATACCGCTGCAGCACCGCGGTTCCGGTATTGCCGGTCAGGGTGAAGAAGCCCAGCACGAAACCCGGCAGCGCGGCGGCGAACAGGGTGCGCGGCGCGCTCCAGGAGCGCTCCGGATCGGTCAGATCCGCCTGATAGGCCGAGCGCGGCTGAAAGTCGAAGCAGTTCTTGGCACATCCCACGCAGGGCTGGCAGTGGCTGTTGGGCACCGTGACGAACGGCGTCTGCCCGTAGGCACGCTGCAGCGAGAACAGCGGGCAGATACTGCTGCACCAGCCGCTCTTCCCCTTGTAGACCACCCCGCCGCTGAAGGCCGCCGCCGCGACCGCGCACAGCACCAGGCCCGCGGCGACGCCATTGCGGTCCAGACCCGCCAGCCGCGCGCCCGCGATGCCGAAGAACAGCGTGACCGAGATCAGATAGCCCCGCTTGCGCAACCATTGCGGCGGGGTCTTCGCGCGGGTGAAGCGCAGCACCCGCGGCACCTGATTGGCCGCCGCCAGCGGACAGCTGTTGCGCCACAGTCCCGGTGCGATCAGGAACAGCCCGGGCAGCAGCGGCACGACCACGCCGAAGAAGGCGAACAGTCCACCCGCGGGCCGCACGAACATCGCGACGATCACCGCCAGATAGGCGAGCATGCTCGCGATCCGCACCGCGTGCCACACCGAACGCGGCACCCGGCCGCGCAGTTCGGTATAGGCAGGGAACGGATCGCGCGTCCCGGTCGGATCGATACCGAGCAGGCGGTTGGCGATCCGGACGGGCGAGGGCAGCGGGCGGTCGCCGGGTGGTGGCGGCGCGGCGGCGGGCGCCTGGGCGGCGGGCTCCGGATCGGGCTGTGCCGAGGGCACATAGAGCACGATGATCTCGGTGGCCCCGAGCCGGATCACATCGCCCGCGGCCAGCGCGACCCGCCCGGTGAGCGCGATCCCGTTGACCGTGGTGCCGTTGCGGCTGCCCAGGTCGACCGCCGACAGCGCGGTGGGACTGGGTACCAGCCGCAGATGCCGGCGCGAGACGGTGAGATCGGCCAGCGGCTCCTCCTCCTCGCTGCGGCCGAAGGTGCGCGGACCGGACAGCATCAGCCGCCGCGGCGCGCGGCCCGGTTCGCGAATCTCGATCAGCGGCGGACCGCTCGGCATTCCGCTACGCTCACCGAAGCGGCGAAAACCATTGCGCCAGTGAGTTGCCCGATCGGACAGCACGGCGTTGTCGCCGTCGTCGGCGCACACGCTGGTAGACATCCGGCATCGACCTCGATCGTCAGAACCGAGGCACGGCACAGCGCCTCAGCACCTGTTATCCAATAGAGATTAACTAGCGACCGGTTCGCGACCGAACCTCCGTATAAGAGTACGCGAATCTCCAGCCGGGTCTACTGCGAATTCGCTACAGCTTAAGAGCGATCCGACATCACAGATGTGCGAGCACGTCCTCGAACGCCGCCTCGGCGGCGCCCAGCAGCTTCAGATCCGCTCCGAGCGAGGACTTTTCGATCCGCACGCCGCCCAGGGCACGCCCGACCAGACTGCGGCGCAACACCTCCTCCTCCACCCGCGCGACGACGGCCTCGGGCAGCGTGGTGAACAGATCGCCGAGCACGACCAGCTCGGGACCGAGGATGTTGACCACATTGACCAGCCCGAGGATCAGCCAGTCGACGTACTCCCCCAGCCGCGCCACCGGATCCGAATCCCGTTGCAGCTCGCGCAATTCCGCGACGATCGCGCCGCGCGGGCTACCCTCGGGCAGACCGAGCGCGCGGCGCAGCGCGGCCTCGCCGACCTCGGTCTCCCAGCAGCCCTCGTTACCGCAGTGGCAGTGCCGCCCGCCCGGGCGCACCGTCATATGGCCGATCTCACCGAGGTATCCGGCCGATCCGCGCATCAGCGCGCCGTCGGCGATGATGCCGCCGCCCACGCCGACATCAGCGGAGACGAACACCGCATCGGAGGCCCCGCGTCCCACCCCGCGCACATTCTCGGCGAGCGCACCGAATTCGGCGTCGTTGCCGACCACCACGGGCACGCCGAGCATGGTGCCCATCCGCTCCCCGAACGGCACCTGCAGCCAGCCCAGATTCGCCGAGGCGTGCACCAGCCCGTCCGCGCGGCGGACCACCCCGGGCACCGAGACCCCCGCCGCGACCGGGCGCAGCCCCAGATCCTGCACCAGCAACGCGGCCGATTCGGCGACGTGGCAGACGAGTTCGTCGGGATCGCGCCCTCGGCCTCGCAGATTCCAGCTGTTGCGGCCCAGGATCTGCCCGCCCAGTCCGACCAGCGCGATGCCCGCGTGTTCGACCTGTACGTCGACGGCCAGCACGACCACGGCCTGCGGTTGCGGCAGTACCAGCAGCGACGGCCGGCCCGCGCCTTTGATCAGCCGCGGCACCCGCTCCTCGACCACACCGTCTCCGGCCAACCCATCCACCAGCATCTTGATGGTGGACCGGTTGAGGCCGAGTTCCTGTGCGAGCGTGGCGCGGGTGGCCGGACCGTCCACATGCAGCAGGCGCAGTAGCGACGCGCGATTGAAGCGGCGTACCTCGTCGGGGCGGGCGACGGTCATCTACCGTCCGGTCGCCCGGGCCCGCCGCCGCGACAGGGCATCCACGGTCGCCGCCAGCAGCAGCACCAATCCGGTGACGATCGAGACCACCGCGGCCGGCTGCCGCAGCAGGCCCAGCCCGTTGGATACCACCGCCAGCACCGCGCCGCCGATCACCGCATCGGCCACCCGGCCCTTGCCGCCGAACAGCGAGGTGCCGCCGATGACGGCCGCGCCGACCGCGAACAGCAGGGTATTGAGCCCGCCCGCCTGCGGATCGACCGAACCGACCTTGGAGGAGTACACGATCGCGCCGATCGCCGCGCAGCCCGAGGAGATGACGAAGACGCTCGCCCGCAACTGGGTCACATTGATCCCGGCGCGCCGCGCCGCCTCCGCATTGCCGCCGATCGCGTACAGATGCCGTCCATAGGTGGTGCGCTGCAGCACATACGTGCCCACGGCCAGCAGTGCCAGCACGATCGGCACCACATACGGCACGCCGGAGATCTCGATGAGTTTGCTCGGCGAGCGGTCGACCGACAGGAACGCGGTCGCCACCGCGGCCAGCACCAGCACCGCCACCACCCTACCGACCACCAACGGCGTCGGCGAGGTCACCAAACCCTTTGCCTGCCTGCGGAAGTGGCCGATCAGCGCGACCGCGGCATAGCCGCCCGCGGCCACCACGAACAGCACCCAGCTCCACGGCACCGACAGATTGCCGTTGGCCACCGCGTTGAGCACCGGCGAGGAGCTGATGCCCAGCACCCCGCCCTCGCCGATCAATTGCAGGATCGCGCCCTGCCAGGCCAGGAACAGCGCCAGCGTCACCACGAACGACGGCATGCCGATCCGCGCGATCAGGAATCCGGTGATGCTGCCGATGGCCGTGCCCACGCACACCGCCAGCAGCATCTCGATCCATGGATTGGCGTGGAAGCCCACCAGCGTGATCGCCACGCCCAGCAGCGCCATCACCACACCCGGCCAGATCCGCAGCAGCCCGGCCAGCACGGCGGCCAGCACCAGCAGTCCGTTGAATACGAAGAACACCGTATTCCCCATGCCGGACAACAGATTTCCGTTGTCGACATAGTGGATCGCCAGCACCGCGCCCGCGACACCCGAGGCGGTGCCCGCGGACAGATCGATCTCGCCGAGCAGCAGCACATACACGATGCCCATCGCGATGATGGTCTGCCCGGCGCCCTGGGCGAGCAGATTCGCGATGTTGTTGAGCGAGAAGAACACATCCGACAGCGCGGAGAACAATACGATCAGCACCACCAGGCCCAGCAGCGCCGGCAGCGAACCGATCTCGCCGCCCCTCACACGGGCGAGATAGGCGCGCACGGCCTCCGCCGTGGACACGGTGGTGGTATCGATGCCGAAATCGGCGACCGCCGTCTCGGCCGAAACTTGCGTCATCACACAGTCTTTCCTGTTAGAGCACCGCGGCCTCGGGCCGCGCCAGGCCCAGGTCGCCGGAGCGGCCCGCGGTGATCAGTTCCACGACCTGGTTCTGGGTGACCTCGGCGGTGCGCACCTGCGCGGCCATCCGGCCCAGGTACAGCACCGCGATCCGATCGGCGACCTCGAAGACGTCGGCGAGGTTATGGCTGATGAGCACGACCCCCAGCCCCTGTTCGGCGAGCCGGCGCACCAGATCGAGCACCTGGCGGGTCTGGGCCACGCCGAGCGCGGCGGTGGGTTCGTCCAGCAGCACCAGATTGCTGTTCCACAGCACCGCTTTCGCGATGGCGACGGTCTGGCGCTGTCCGCCCGACAGCGAGGAGACCGGGGTGCGCACGGATTTCACCGTGCGCACCGACAGCGAGGCCAGCGTGCGCCGCGCCGACTCCTCCATGCTCGCCTCGTCCAGGAACCACGGCTTACCGCGCTCGCGCCCGAGGAACATGTTCTGCACGATGTCGAGGTTGTCGGCCAGCGCGAGATCCTGGTATACGACCTCGATTCCGAGGTCGGCCGCGTCCCGGGGCCCGCGCAGATGGACCTGCTCACCCCGGAACCGGACGGTCCCCGAATCGGCGGCATGGATGCCCGCAATGCATTTCACCAGCGTCGACTTGCCCGCGCCGTTATCGCCGACGAGCGCGGTGACCTCGCCCGCGGGTGCGGTCAGCTCGACGTCGTGCAGCACGTGCACCGCACCGAAACTCTTGTTGAGCCCGGTGATCTGCAGCAGCGCCTCGGTAGTCATGCGATCCCGAGCTGAGTGCACAGCTGCGCCACATCGCCGGTGCACAGGTCGCTCGCCTTCACATAGCCCAGGTCGACGACCTGTTTGACCTCGGTGCGGGTGATCGAATGCGGGTCCAGCAGCACCGATTTCACCGTACGATTGCCCTTGGGGTCCTGGCTCGAGGCGGTGGCCAGGCCGTCGGCGGCGGCCTTATCGCCCTTGGCCAGCGCGGTGGCCAGCTTCGCCGCGGCCTCGGCCTCATCCTTGATCGGCTTGAACACGGTCATGTACTGATCGCCGCGCAGCACCGCCTTGAGGCCGTCGACGGTGGCGTCCTGCCCGGTGACCGGCACCTTGCCGTTGAGGCCGTTCTTCTTCAGCACGGTGATGATCGCCCCGGCCAGGCCGTCGTTGGCCGCGACCACGCCGTCGACCTTGCCGCCGTTACCGGTGAGCAGCTGTTCGAAGACCTGGCCGCCCGTCTGGTTGTCCCAGCCGTCGATGGCCTGGCTGTGCACCAGTTTCAGCGCGCCCGAATCGTAGAGCGGCTGCAGCACCTTGTGCTGGCCCTGGGTGAACAGCGTGGCGTTGTTATCGGTGGGCGCGCCCTCGATCTCGATCACCTGTGCGCCCGGCTTGTCCTCGAGCGCGTCGGCGATGCCCTGGCCCTGCAGCTGCCCGACCCGCACATTGTCGAACGAGACGTAGTAGTCGGAGGATCCGCCGAGGTTGAGCCGGTCGTAGTCGATGGTCGGAATCCCGGCCTTCTTGGCCTTGTTCGCCACCGCGGTGCCGACCTCGGAGTTGATGGAGGCGATGACGAGGACCTTCACACCCTTGGCGATCATGCCGTCGGCCAGGGTGGAGAACTTCTGGACATCGCCCTGGGCGTTCTCGATATCGGCGTCGAAACCCTGTGCGGTGAGCGCCTTCTGGAGCATCGGCCGGTCGAAGCCCTCCCAGCGGGCCGAGGTCGCCGTCTCGGGCAGGATCACCCCGACGGTGCCATTGGCACCACTGCCTCCCCCGGAACCACTGGTGGTGGCGTTGCTATCGCTACGGGAGGAGTTGGAACCGCAGGCGGTGAGGGGCAGCAGGGCCGTCAGGGCAATGGCAACGGCCCCGAGCGTTTTCGTCCTCATCAGGTGAACCTTTCGAGCTGGCGGCCGCGACCCACCTCCGGTGTATGTCCCGGAAGGTGTTCTGCCAGGATCGGTTCCGGAAAGCGGACGGCCATATGTTGTAGGCAACAACATATGCGACCCGGCTCACAGTGGAGGTCACGATTCCACAACGGTGTGGCACAGCTCACTCGGTCAAATCCTGACACGAAATCGGATCCCGCCGAACCGGTTTCATGCTATTGGCCGCAGACCGTCTCGACCGCCCCGGCGACGGTGCGGACGCGCTCGCATCCTTTTCGATTCCGCTGTGAACGCACCACCTTGGCCGTAACGTGAACTGATTGTGCGCGCGGACCCAGGGGTGTATTTCCGACTGGCTGCAGCAGGGTTCCGCAGGCAGTGGCACTATCGCGTCGCGTTGTTCGCCGGCATGTTCACCAATATCGTATTCGGGCTGGTCCGCGCCTCGGTCATGCTCGCCGCCGTACATACCAACGCCGGATTCGGCGGCTACAGCGCCGATTCCATCGGGGCGTATGTCTGGCTTTCCCAGGGTTTGCTGGGCGCGCTCGCACTCATGGGGCCGCCGTCCGATATCGTCGATCGGATCCGTAACGGCGATGTCGCCATCGACTTCCTGCGCCCGCTGGACATTCAATTCTCCTATCTCGCAACCGATCTCGGCCGCGCCTCCTGTACACTGCTGCTGCGCGGGATGCCCAGCGTCGCGGCCGGAATGCTCACCCTGCAGATCGGGCTGCCGCACGAGGTCGCGCCATATCTGCTGGGTGCGGCGAGTGTGGTGCTGGCCGTGACGATCTCGGCGCTGCTGTTGTTCTCGGTCGGACTGCTCGGTTTCTGGCTGTTGGAAACGCGCGGAGTGCGGCTGCTCTATCAGATCGTGGCCACCTTCCTGGCCGGATTGTTCGTCCCGGTACATCTGTTTCCCGGCTGGCTGTACACGGCCGCGATGCTGACCCCGTTCCCCGCCCTGCTGCAGGGCCCGATCGACGTGCTGTCCGCCCGCGCGACCGGATTCGCGGCCGCGCAGATCCTGTGCATGCAGTTCTTCTGGGTTGCCGTGACGCTGCTCCTCGGACGCTTGCTGCTGCGCGCGGGTCGGCGCAAACTGGAGGTGCAGGGTGGCTGAGGTACTCGAAGTAGTCGAAGAAGCAGTCGAAACCTCTGGGATGCACGGAAACTGGTTCACCCCCTACGCGGCGGTGCTGAGCTCGCGGATGCGCTCGCAGCAGGCCTATCCGCTGTCGTTCGCCGCCGATATGCTGTCCTCCCTGCTGGTCGGGGTGGGCGAATTCGCCGAGGTGTGGGTGATCTACCACAACGTGCGGGTACTCGGTGGCCTCGACATGAATGCCATGTTGTTGCTGTTCGGCCTGTCCAATCTCGCCTTCGCGGTCGCGCAGATCGCGGTGGGCCATACCGACACGCTGCCCACCTACATCCGGATGGGCACCCTCGACGCCTTCTACCTGCGCCCGCAGCCACTGTTGCTGCAGCTGATCACCAGCGATATCTCGTTGCGCCGGCTCACTCGCGCCGGGGTCGCCGCGTCGGTGCTGGGCGCGGGCCTGCTGTCCAACGACATCGCCTGGACCGGAATCAAGTTCATCCTGCTGATCACCTCGCTCGCGGCCGGGACCGCCATCTTCGCGGGACTGTTCGTCTGCGCGGCCGGACTGCAGTTCTTCCTCATCGACGGCGCCGAACTGACCAACAGCTTCACCTACGGCGGATCCTTCGCCGCCCAGCAGCCCACCTCGGTGTTCGGCCATCCGTTGACGCTGCTGTTCGGATTCACGGTTCCGGTCGCCTTCGTCGCCTACCTGCCCACCATCGCGCTGCTGGAACTGCCCGGCCCGAGCTGGCTGCCCTCCGGTCTGGCATGGGCGACTCCCGTTGCGGCGCTGTGGATCTGGGCGCTGGCACTGCTGTGCTGGTGGTTGGGGATACGGCACTACCAGGGAGGCGGCGGATGAACGCGATCGAGATCACCGATCTGAGCCGGCAGTTCATCCTGCGCCGCAAGGACGACAGGCGACTGCGCCGCCGCCGCGAGGTGCTCACCGCCGTGGACCGGATGAGCTTCACCATCGAGGCCGGCTCGGCCGTCGGCTATATCGGAGCGAACGGGGCGGGCAAGTCCACCACCATCAAGATGCTCACCGGCATCCTGGTGCCCACCTCCGGAACCGTCCGGACCTGCGGCCTGGAGCCGGTGCGGCAGCGCCGAGAGCTGGCCGGCCGGATCGGCGTGGTGTTCGGCCAGCGGTCGCAGCTGTGGTGGGATCTGCCACTGGGCGAATCGTTCGCGATTCTGGCCGCCATCCATCGCCTGGATCCGGATCTGGGCCGCAAACGCACCCATGAGCTGGTCGAACAGCTGGAAATGGTCGATACGCTCGACATTCCGGTCCGCCAGCTCTCGCTCGGCCAGCGCATGCGCGGGGAAATCGCCGCGGCGCTGCTGCATTCGCCCGAACTGCTGATCCTCGACGAGCCGACGATCGGCCTGGACGTGCTGTCCAAACAGCGCCTGCGTGAATTCCTGTGTTACGAACGGATCCAGCGCGGCACCACACTGCTGCTCACCACCCACGATATGGGTGATGTCGAGCGGCTGTGCGAGCGCGTGCTCGTGGTCGACCACGGCCGGCTGGCCTACGACGGCTCGCTGACCGGATTGGCCGCCACCGTCGGGGTGCGCCGGGTGCTGGTGGTCGATCTGGCCGCGCCCGCACCCGAGCTGGTGGATCTGCCCGGCGCCGAACTGGTCGCCAGCGAGGGCTGCGGAATTCGCCAGCGGCTGGCATTCGATCCCGAATTCACCACCGCCGCCGCGCTGTTGACGGCCGTCTCGGCGCGCGTGGAGGTGCGCGATCTGTCCATCGAGGAACCCGATATCGAGGATGTGGTGCGGCGCATCTACGAATCGAGGCTGCGTCCGGTGCTGCGACGACTTCCGGAACCGCGTGGCTATCGGTGAGCAGCGCCCGAATTCGAGGCGAGCACGCGTGCGGCACATCGACATTGAAATCGCCCGACCCGCGGATGTAACGGTGATGAACAGAATGGCATGAAGATCGTTTTTACCGAAGGGAAGTAATGTACGGCCGCAACCCGTGTGACCACGGCACTTCTAGGGTGTTTCGGCTCGGCGCGCCCGCACTGTAAGGTCATTTGTTTTCGCATCCCGCCGCGCGGTTGCGCCCGTTTCCGCGCCGCGCGTGTCATCCGGCACCCTCGTGTTGCGATCAGCTCGCCAATATGCAACGTTTCTTCTGATTCTCCGAGGGTTCACGGACGCGCGGCCCCGGAGATCGAGATGAGGGAGAACAAGTGCAATTCCGGGGAGCGCGCTTGCTACCACCAGGTGGCGACAAGCTCACATCGGCGGGCCGACTGGTCCGCCCCGGCACCATTCGCGGTCAGCTGACCCGGGTGCTGCTGGTATCGATCGCCCTGGTGCTGGTGCTGCTCGGGGTGGTGATCGTCGACGAGGTCGGTTCCTACCGTGCCACCGGCGACACCACGCGCGCGGTGTCCTTGGCGCTATCGGTGCAGGATCTGGTGCAGGAGGTTCAGCGCGAGCGCGGTCTGACCAACGGCCTACTCGGCGGCGACGCGTCGCTGCGTGGCGCCGTCGACAAACAGCGCGGCGCCACCGACAAGGCGCTGCTATCGCTGCAGAACTCCTTGGAGGACAACGCTCCCGGGGCCGGGCAGATACGCACCGCGCTCAATCAGCTCGGCCTGCTGAGCAGCAATCGTGCCGACGTCAACGCTCACCGCGCCAACCGCGCGGCGATCTTCCAGTTCTACAGCGGGGCCATCGGCGCGTTGAACCAGACGCGTCCGGGCCTGGACCACGCGCAGGACGATCAGATCTGGCGCGGCCTGCAGTCGCTCTACGCGCTCGGCGACGCCAAGGAATTCACCGGCCAGGAACGCGGCTTCCTCAACGGCGTCTTCGCCGCCGAGAGCTTCGGCCCGGGCGAATACGTGCAGTTCCTGAAGATCCTGGCGGCCAAACAGGCCGCGGTGACCGCCTATCAGCGCGATGCGACCGCGGCTCAGAGCGCGGCGCTCGACGCCGCGATGCGCTCCGACGACGCGACCAAGGCCGCGGACTCCGAGGCGGTCGCGATCGCCTCGGAGGGTGGCTCGCTCCCCCATCCGGTCGCGGCGTCGGACTGGTGGACGCAGATGACCAACGTGATCGACGCCCAGCGCGATGTACAGCGCTCGGTCGGCGCCGATGTCACCAGGCGCGCGAACGAGCTACGATCGTCCGCCGCAACGACTCTCGGCATCTACATCGGCTTCGCCGTGCTCGCGGTGCTGGTGTTGATCGCCCTCGTGGTGGCCAGCATGCGGGCGATCGTGCGCCCGCTGGCGACGCTGGCGAGCGAGGCCGACGATGTGGCCTCCCGCCGCCTGCCGGGCCTGATCTCGGCCTGGCATCAGGCCGCCGATTCCGAGCCCGCCACCCCCGATCCGGTGCGCGCTCCGGTCGGCGCGAGCGCCGAAATCGTCTCGGTGGCACAGGCTTTCGACCGCGTCCAGACCACCGCCTACGAGCTGGCCTCCGAACAGGCGCTGCTGCGGCGCAATACGACCGAATCGCTGGCGAATCTGGGGCGGCGCAATCAGAATCTGGTGCGCCGTCAGCTCGGCCTGATCAGCGAGTTCGAGCGCGAGGAGCTCGATCCCGAGGCGCTGGCCAACATGTTCGAACTCGACCATCTGGCAACGCGTATGCGCCGCAACGCCGAAAGCCTGCTGGTGCTCGTCGGCGAGGCCAGCCCGCGGCGCTGGTCGGAGCCCATCCCGCTGACCGATGTGATCCGGGCGGCGCTGGCGGAGGTCGACGACTACCGCCGCGTCGTGCTGCGCCGGGTCGACGAGATTCCGATCGCGGGCGCGGTGGTCAGCGAGCTGTCGCATATGCTCGCCGAGCTCATCGAGAACGGCTTGGCCTTCTCTCCACCGGATCTGGAGGTGGAGATCTACGGCCGCCGCACCGGCGGGGCCTATATGCTCGCGGTCGTGGACCACGGCGTGGGCATGCCCGCCGATCAGCTGGCCGAGGCCAACGCGCGACTGCGCGGCGATTCCGACTTCCTCGTGGCGCCGACCCGATTCCTGGGTCACTACGTGGTCGGCCGGCTGGCCCGGCGCCTCGGCATCGATATCGAGCTGACGGTATCCCCGGTCAGCGGTGTCGTCGCCCGCATGCTGCTGCCCGCCGAGGTGATCGCCGATCCGAACAAGCCCAAGCCGGAGCCGAAACGGCAAGCACCACAACCACTTCCGCCCGTTCCGGACTCGACCACCACGGCCGTGCTGCATCCGGCGGCCTCCGCGCGGACCGCGGCGCTGCTCGGCCCCGCGGAATCCTCGGAGACCGAGACCACCACGCCCACCCGGCGCGAACGTCCGACCCCGGAGCGCCTCGACACCGGGGATCTGCCGGTGATCTCGCAGCGCCACACCGCGCCCCGGCACAGCGCCGTGGCGCCGCCGGATCCCTTCCCCACCCTCCCACCGGGTCCGATGAAGGATTCGCTGAATGCCGCTGTGGCGGAACGGAACAAGTCCATCGACACCGGCACCTTCGCCGCGATGATGGCCGGCGCCGACGCCGAACCCGAGACGGCGCAACCGCCCATATGGGAGGATCCGGCCAGCGGATCTCACTATGCTGATCCGGCACCGGTAGCCGACGCTCAACGGACTACTCGCAACGGTCTGGTCAAACGCGCCAAGAAGACTCGCGACACAGGTGCCGCCGCCGCACCGGCGGCGCCCACCAAGCCGGCGGCGCCCGTTGCCGAACGCTCACCCGAGGAGGTCCGTGGCATGCTCGCCAACTTCCGGGCCGGTCATCAGCGCGGCGAACAGTCCGAGCGGCAACGGATTCCGGCATCGACCACACAGGAGGAAAACAGGTGACCACGCATTTGCCGGACACCGGTCCCCATACCTTCAACTGGCTACTCGCCGACTTCGTCCGCACCACCGACGGCGTCCGCGACGCCGTGGCGGTGTCCTCGGACGGTCTGCTGATGGCGATGTCGGAGGGGCTCGACCGCGCGGGCGCCGACCGGCTGGCCGCGATGGTGTCGGGCCTGGTGAGCCTGTCCCGAAGTGCCTCGCGCAGTTACGATTTCGACGGCCTGAAGCTGATCATGATCGAGATGCGGCGCGGTTTCCTGCTGGTGTCGGCGATCGCCGACGGCAGCTGTATCGGCGTCCTCGCCGAAATCGAGGCCGATATCGGCCTGGTCGGCTATCAGATGGCGGTACTCGCCGACCGGGCCGGAACCCTGCTCACCCCCGCCCTGATCACCGAATTGCGAGAGTCACTGCGCAGATGAACGAGCAACACCGGCTGCCGGATCGACGGATGATCGCGTTGAACCGGCCCGAATCTTGGTCCGATCCCTATGCCACGACGGCGAATCCGGCCCGCGAGGTCACCACGGCCGAGGAGCCGGTGGTGCGCCCGTTCCTCATGACGGGCGGCCGTACCACCCCCTTGATCGACGGTTTGCGCATCGAATCCCTGGTCCACGCCACCCCCGCCGCATTGTCGGCGCCGCTGCGCTTCGAGCAGCAGACCGTGGTACGGCTGTGCCAGCGACCGCATTCCATCGCCGAAATCGCCGCCACCCTTCGAGTTCCGATCGGAGTCGCGCGGGTCGTGGTGAGCGACCTGGTGACCTCCGGGCACGCGTCGGTACGCGCCGCCGAAGAATTGTCCACCGCCGCCATCGAGAGGATCAGGGATCTTGTACGGGCACTCTGAGCAACGCAACACCGCACCGGAGCCGTCGGCATCCTCGGTCAAGATCGTCATCAGCGGCGGCTTCGGCGTCGGCAAGACGACCTTCATCGGCGCCATCTCCGAGATCGAACCGCTGGCCACCGAGGCCGCGATGACCGAGGTCTCGGTGGGCGTGGACGATCCGGGCCGGCGCGCGGAAAAGACCACCACGACCGTGGCATTGGACTTCGGGCGCATCACCCTCGATCGCACGCTGGTGCTGTACCTGTTCGGTACCCCGGGTCAGGAGCGGTTCGAATTCCTCTGGGACGACCTGCTCGACGGCGCCCTGGGTGGTGTGATCATGGTCGACACCTCCCGCATCGAGGACTGCTATCCGGTGCTGGACTACTTCGAACAGCGCAACACCCCGTTCGTGGCCGCGGTCAACCGATTCGCCGGCGAGCCCGCCTTCGATCTCGACGAGATCCGCGAGGCGCTGGATCTCGACGAATCCATCCACCTGGTGGAATGCGATGCCCGCGACCGGGAATCGGTGAAGGAGGTGCTGGTGGCCCTGCTCGAGCAGGTGCTGCTGCATCGGCTGGCCGGACCCGGACATCTGGTCGCGAGCTGACCTATTCGGGCATGGTGCCCTGAGCGGAATACAGGCTGACCGCGCCTTCCTCGTTGAGGAAGGCGTTCACCAGCATGATGCGGTCGGCATGCAGCTGCTCGAGGTCCGGGGCCGCCGTCGTCACGGAGATCTGCGGGATGGCGGCCCAGTTCACCACATAGCGCTCGGGCGGGCCGTCGGTCCCGGACATATGAGCGAGGCGGAAGACCGATACGGCACGGCGCTCCATGAGGTTTCGCACCACTTCGGCAATCCGCTCCGGATCCTCCAGGGCGAACAGAAAGCCGAAGGTCAACTCGGGTGAAGAGACGTAGGCGGCCACGAGGTGACAGGCTATCGGACCGAGACGTTTCGGTACCGCAACGAACGGGTACCTGTTGGCTACCGACGCGGTGGAGCCTCGATCTTCTCGTTCATGTAACACGGCTGTAATGCTGTATAACGATTACCCAGCAGCTTCGGCAGTTCGAGCGTAGTCGGTTGCGCGCGTTGCATGGACGCGCTTTCCTGAAGAGGTCCTGCTTTCCCCGGACAGTCTTCTCTCGCATCGTCGCGGATTTCCCGGTTTCCTCTGTGCCGTGAGCTGTGTGGGGTCTGTTCGTGTCCGGGTCAGCGGGGCTGCGCCGGAGCCGAGGGGAGCCCCTCCCCGTAAACCCCCTCGGCCCTGGCGTATCCAGTCGGGACTATATAAAAGGGTGGGGCACCATGGCGACCGAAAACAACGGCCGCAGCGGATACGGTGAACTGCCGTCCGTCGCGGTCGTGTTGCGAGCCTTCCGAGAACCGGTCGAGAGCATCCGGACGGATCATCGCGTACTCGAGGCGGCCCATCAACTCGCGCAATGCCACGAACTGCGACGATCCGCTCATCAGGACGCGCACGCCCCGGACGCGCCCAGTTCACATGTTGCCGCGTGTAGTCACTTGCTCGAGGATATCGACGCCGATCGCGCGAAACTCATCGCGCGCATCGACAATTGGGTCGCCGAGAACATCCCGCATCGCCGCGGGGCCTCACTGCATACCGAGACCCTCGGCGCGGTGATCGATCGCATGGCGGAGAAGTGGGTGGCGGCGCAGCATGCCATCGGGCTGCCCGCCCGCAACGGCAATGGCAACGGCAAACGCGCGCGGGCCACGGTGATCACCCGTCGCGGCGTCGACGGCGAGGCGCACCTGCAATGGGTCCGCCTCGCCGAACTCGCCGACGGCTACAAGGATCTCATCACCGACGTCATCGAGCATCGGCGCCGGTTGCCCGTCTTCTAACGACCGTCGTCGACGATCTCCACATCGGCGTCGATCACCGGCTGCGCGGCGTTCGCCCGGGGTGCGGGCGTCGGCTCGTCGATCAGCACATCCGGCTCCTCGCGTCCGGCGTTGACCCGCTCGGCCGCCTCCTGATCGCGCCGCGCCGCCACGGCGGCCTCGCGCATCTCGATGGCGTCGGTGACCCATTCACCGATCTCGCGGGTCACCTCCGCGACCGTGCCGGTGATGATGCTCGTGATATTGCCCACGCGCCGTGCCCCGGAGGACGTCAGCTCCTGGATCAGATCCTTATTGCTTTCGAACTTCCCGACCATTTACCCGCCCACTTCACTAGGTTGCCGCTCCCGCATCACGATAACACCAGGTTGTGAGGGTTTCCCGACGAGCGCGGGCGGCAGCGCGAGGCGCAGGATCTTGGCCCAGACCGAGCCGATCTGACGGCTGAACGGGCCGGTGTTGTAGGGCAGGCCGTACTTCTCGCACAGCGCGCGGACCTCCGGAGCGATCTCCGGATAGCGGTTGGCGGGCAGATCCGGGTACAGATGATGTTCGATCTGATGCGACAGATTGCCGGACATGATGTGGAACAGCTTGGAACCGGTGATATTCGACGAGCCCAGCATCTGGCGCACGTACCACTCGCCGCGGGTCTCGTTCTCGGTCTGCTCCTCGGTGAACGTCTGTACGCCGGAAGGGAAGTGGCCGCAGAAGATGATCGAGTACGTCCACAGGTTGCGGACCAGATTCGCGGTGGCGTTCCCCGCCAGGGTGGACAGGAACAGCGGGCCGGTCAGCAGCGGGAAGACGATGTAGTCCTTGAGCACCTGCCGTCCGGCCTTGCGGAACTGGCCCTTGAGCAGCCGTTTGATATCCGACCACTTGCGCTTGCCCTGCACGATGTTGTCCACCTCCAGGTCGTGCAGCATCACGCCCCATTCGAAGAACAGCATCAGCGCGAATGCGTACACCGGATTGCCCAGGTAGTACGGATTCCACTTCTGTCCCTCGTCGATGCGCAGGACGCCGTAGCCGATATCGCGGTCGCGGCCGTGGATGTTGGTGAAGGTGTGGTGCATGTAGTTGTGCGAATGCCGCCACTGATCGGCCGGACAGACCGTATCCCATTCGAACACACGGGAATTCAGGCCCGGCTCACGCATCCAGTCCCACTGGCCGTGCATCACGTTGTGGCCGATCTCCATGTTGTCCAGGATCTTGGAGACGCTCAGCGCGGCCACCCCGGCCAGCCAGAACGGCGGCAGGAAGCCCAGATACATCAGGCCGCGCCCGGCGATCTCGAAGCCGCGCTGCGCCTTGATGATCGAGTAGATGTATTCGCGGTCGCGCTCGCCCAGATCGGCGGTGAGCCGCTCGCGCAGCGCGTCCAGTTCGCGGCCGATTTCCTCGACCTGCTGGGGGCTGAGCACCAGCGGGCCGTCGGTGGTTTCGGTGAGTATGGCCATAACGGTTCTCCTCCTTCAGATTTCGATGTCTACGTCGCCGACCGCGGCGCTGATGCACAGCTGGATCGGCTGATCGGGGTCGTTGTGCAGGTCGCCGGTGCGCAGATCGCGCGTGCAGCCGGACCGCTTGACGGCGGTGCAGGAGAAGCAGATTCCCATCCGGCAGCCGTATTCCGGTGTGAGGCCCGAATTCTCGGCCTGCTCCAGCAGGCTCGTGCCGGAGTTGTCCGCCCGGACGCCGCTGGCCGAGAAGGTGGTGGCGCCGGACACCTCGGCCGGATCGACCGGCATGGTGGTGAGGGTGAATTCCTCGCTGTGCACCCGGTCACCGAGGTCCTCGGCCTCGAAGACGGTGCGTACCGCGGTCATCAGTGACGACGGTCCACAGACGAAGGTCTGCGCGTCGGCGAACCACGGCGCGATGCGCTCGAGCTGATCGAAGTCGAAGTAACCGTACTGCGAGGGGCAGTACAGCGCGATACGAAAATTGTTGTGGCGCTGGGCGATAGCGTCGAGTTCGGCGCGATGGGGCACCTGCTCCGGCGACTTCGCGTAGTGCAGGAACACCACTTCGCCCGGATAACCCTCGGCGGCGAGCGTCTGCAGCATCGACAACACCGGCGTGATCCCGCTGCCGCCGCTGATCAGCAGGATCTTGTCCGGGCGCGGCTCGGGCAGGGTGAAGCTGCCGCCGGCCGGGGCCAGATCCACCACCATGCCGGGCTGGGCATGGCGGTAGAGATGTTGCGAGACCAGGCCGTCCGGATGCGCCCGGACGGTCAGCCGCAGCCGCCGATCGCGACCCTGCGGATCGGTCGGCGAATAGCACCGGGTGTGCTTGACGCCGTTGATCAGCACGCCGATCTGGACATACTGCCCGGCCCGATGGCCTGCCCACTGCCGGTTCGGGCGCAGCGTCAGCGTGACCGATCCGGGCGTCGAGCGGCGCACGTCGGTGATCTCGGCGCGCAGATCGCGCAGGGTCAGCGTGGGCCGCACCAGTTCCAGATAGCGATCGAGCGGATGCGGCGAGGTCAGCGTCTGCACCAGGTCGATGAGTCCCACCATGTGCTTCCAATCCGTCCATGGGGTCCCGGCATGCTCTTCGCCGGGATCCGGTGCACATCTGTACACTGACTTAGTGTGCCCCGCCCTCCCGCAGTTATTCAACCTGCAGGGGCTGTGACCGACACAACAAGCAACTGAGGGGACCCATCGTGAACGGATGTATGCTCATCGAGATGACTGAGCAGGTGGAGACCCGAGTCGAGCGTAAGGAGCGCACCCGACGCGCGCTACTGGACGGCACTCTCGCGCTCGCCGCCGATAGGGGTTTCGCCGCGCTGAGCCTGCGCGAGATCGCTCGTTCGGCCGGCATCGTGCCGACCGCGTTCTACCGCCACTTCACCTCGGTGGACGAACTGGGCACCGGCCTGGTCGACGAGGGCGTGCGGCAATTGCGTTTGGCGCTGCGGGAATTGCGCCGCACCCCCGACGCGCGACTGGCCGAGACCGTGCGCTTCGTCTTCGCCCAGGTCTCCGGTCGCGAGGATCTCTTCGGCTTCCTGGTGCGCGAACGGCATGGCGGATCGGCCACGCTGCGCGGCGCGATCGCGGTCGAGATGCAGCTCATCACCAGGGAACTGGTGGTGGACCTGTCGCGGATCGGGGCTCTGGACAGCTGGTCGTCAGAGGATCTGGAGCTGGCGGCCGATCTGCTCGTCTCGACGGTCGCCGATCACGTCGCCGACTACGTCTCCACTGCCCCCGCGGATCGCCCGGCCCTCGTCGAGCGCACGGTCGGCCAGGTCCGGCTCATCGCCCTCGGCATGGCCGCCTGGCGTACGCGGGGCTGATCCTCAGCGGCTCTCCGGATCCAGCGCCAGCACCGAGCGGCCGCCGTCGACGGGCAGACTCACCCCGTTGACGAAGCTCGCCTCCTCCGACAGCAGAAAGTCCACAGCGGCGGCGATCTCGTCACTGGTGGCGACGCGGCCGAGCGGATGTACGGCGGCCATCTCCCGCTCCACCGCATCCGCGGCGGCGGGCGCCAAGCCGGCCAGATACTCCGAATAGCGTTCGGTGGCAACCGTGCCCGGCGCGATGGCATTGACCCGAATGCCGTGGCCGCCGTATTCGACGGCCAGCGCGCGGGTCAATCCCTCGATCGCCGCCTTGGCCGTGCTGTAGGGCAGCGCTCCCGGCACCGCGCGGCGCGCCTGATGCGAACTGATGTTGACGATCGATCCCCCGATGCCCGCAGCGAGGAAGCTGCGGACCGCGACGGCCGATCCGGTCAGTGCCGGACGCAGATTCGCCTCGATCAGCTCGAGAATCCGTGCGGCGGGCGTGGAATCGACCGAGGCGTCGCGGAATATCGCGGCATTGTTCACCCAGCCCACCAGAGTGCCCGCGCGCCAAGCGACCTCGGCGGCCTGTTCGACCACCTCCTCCACGCCCGCATCGCCCTGCACGAGTGAAATCCGCTCCCCCATCCAGGGCGGACCGGCCAGCCCACCGGTATCGCGCTCTACCACGACCACGTGCCCGCGCACCAGCAAACGCGTCACGATCGCCCGCCCGATCCCCCGCGCGCCGCCGGTCACGACGTAGGACTGCGCCATCAGCCCATGGTAGCCAAGGGTTTTCGAGTTAGCCGCCGATTCGCAAGCATACCGTCACGGTACCGGGCGAGTCGGCTCGCGGGTCTGGGCCCACCGCCAGCAACCGCCTGGATTGCCAGCAATCCCCGATCAGGCGCCGACCCGGGCGTGGACCCGCTCGTAATGCTCCTGCCATGGCCTTTCGCGTTCGGCCACCGTCATCGCCAACAGGGCGCGCAGCTTAGCCCACGCCGAATCGTCGGCGGGAGTGAAGATCTGGACCCACGCGCCCGCGATGGTGGGCAGCGACATGCTGGTGAGAACGACCTCGACATCCCCGGCCGCCAGATTGCGGATCATGCGATACCGGCCCAGCGGCGAGGCCACATCATTGCGCGCCCAGAGTGCGGCGAATCGCGGACTGCGGGCGCACAGATCCTCGACGAACCGCGACCACTCCGGATCGTGCAGATTCCTGGCGTAGGCACTGCGCAGGAAACCGACCATGTGGGAGAGGTGGTCGGGCTGCGCGGGACACGGATTGCAGCAGTCCGGACGCAGGAAGACCCGGCGCAGTACATTGCGATCGCCCTCGACGAATCCTGGGGTCAGTGCCGCATAGGCGGCGTTATAGGCGAGCACGTCGTAACGAGCCGACAAGAGCGCGGCGGGCAGCGGATGCAGATGGTCCAGAATGCCCTGCAGCTCTTCGGGAATGGACTCCTCGGCATACCCACTGGGCACCGTGGGCACCTCGGCGAGCCGATACAGATGTGCGCGCTCGATCGGATCCAGCGCCAGCGTGCGGGCGATCGCATCGAGCACCTGCACGCTGACATTGATCTCGCGCCCCTGTTCGAGCCAGGTGTACCAGGTGACGCCCACCCCGGCGAGCTGAGCCACCTCCTCGCGCCGCAGCCCGGGCGTGCGGCGGCGCGGTCCGGCGGGCAGGCCGACCTCGGCAGGCGTGATCCGGGCCCGCCGTGATTTCAGGAATGCGGACAGCTCGCCACGGCGCGCCTTGCGGACCTGTCTGGGATCGATTACCTGCTCGGTGGCTGTCATCGGTTCATGGTGCCGCACCCGGCATCGGGTATCCAGGTGCTGCCACTACCGGTATGAGTGGGCTCCTGTTACCGGGATCGGCGCTCGCGCAGGCTCTACGGCATGACACGGTCGCTGCCCCAAGCTCCACCGACACCGACGCTTGCCCCCTCCCCTCGCCACACCTACGGCCTGCTCGCCGTGCTGTTGTTCGGCCAGTTCATGGCGGTGCTCGACGCCTCCATCGTCAATGTCGCGATTCCCTCGATCCGGATCTCGCTCGGTGCAACGGGTTCGGGGCTGCAGCTGATCGTCTCCGGCTATGTGATCGCCTATGCGGTGCTGATGGTGACTGGTGCGCGCCTGGGCGACCGGTTCGGTCAGCGCGCGATGTTCCTGACGGGTCTGGTCATCTTCACCGTGGCCTCGCTGGCGTGCGGACTGGCCTGGAATGCGGGGGCGCTCATCGGATTCCGCGTCGTCCAGGGTGTCGGCGCGGCGGCGATGGTGCCGCAGGTGATGACCCTGATCCAGAAGACGTTCTCCGGCACCGCGCGGGCCCGGGCGCTGTCGGCCTATGCCGCGGTGATCTCCGGGGCGATGGTGGTCGGGCAGATCGTCGGCGGCCTGATCGTCAGCGTCGATGTGGCCGGAACCGGTTGGCGCGGCGTATTTCTGGTGAATGTACCGATCGGCCTGGCGTTGCTGGCGGTCGCGCCGCGGATACTCCCCGCCGCGACCGTGCGGATGCGGCGGACGCTGGATCTGGCCGGATTGGCCGTACTCACCCCTGCGGTCCTGCTCCTGGTCCTGCCGCTGGTGCTCGGCCACGAGCAGCACTGGCCCGCGTGGACCTGGTTCGCATTCGCCTGCGCCGCGGCAGGATTCACCGGATTCGCACTGGTCGAGCGGGGTGTGCATCGCCGCGGCGGTGAGGCGCTGTTCGCCGAGCAGGTGCTGCGCGCGCCCGGGTTGCTCTGGGCCGCGGCCGCGATCTTCGTGGTGATGACGACCTTCAGCGGCTGGCTGTTTCTGATGGCCATCCATCTGCAGGGCACGCTCGGATACACCGCACTGCATGCCGGACTGCTGTTCGCCCCCAACGGCGCGCTGTTCGCCCTCGGCAGTATGAACTGGAAGCGGGTGCCGCAGCGCTGGCACGGCGTCATGATTCCGGCGGGCCTGATCCTCGCCGCCGCCACCATGATCGGGCTCGGCGTGCGGCTGGGCGCGGGGCACGGCATGGGCGTACCGGAGCTGATGCTGTCGGCCGCACTGGGGCTCGGCTACGGAATCTCGTTCAGCCCCTTGATGAATCGGGCGCTCGGCAAGGTGCCCCCGACACTGGCCGCCGATGCCAGTGGCATCCTGGCGACCGGTTCGCAGCTGGGCATGATGGCCGGCGTCGCGGCCTTCGGATCGGTATACCTGTCGCTGGCCGGATCGGGCGCGACGCACGCCGCGGGCAGCACCTCGATCGTGGTGGGAGTGACGGCAGTGGCCGCCGCGGGACTCGCTGCCCGCTCGCTGCGCTGACGCCGCCGGAACAGAAAAGCACCCCGCGAACCTCCCGGATTCGCGAGGTGCCTTTCCCGTATCCAAGATGGTGCAGAGCACCCGCGGTTGATGATACAGAAAGTCTCAATTACCTTCGCGGTGAACAGGGAAATTGGTCCGGAAATCACGTCCCTTATGCACCGAGTTGCATAGTACACAGGGTAGCAGTTACCCTCGCGGCATGGCCCTCGAGCATGCGCTGCTGGTATCGCTGACCGAGCGCGCCGGCTCGGGCTATGAGTTGGCGCGGCGCTTCGACCGGTCCATCGGCTTCTTCTGGAGCGCCACCCATCAGCAGATCTACCGGGTGCTCAAGCGCATGGAGGAGCACGGCTGGATCAGCGGCGAGGCCGTCGCGCAGGAGGGCCGCCCGGATAAGAAGGTCTATACCGTGAGCCCGGCCGGACGCGCGGAGCTGCGGCGCTGGATCGCCCAGCCCAGCGATGACATCGGCCCGATGCGCAGCGAACTCGGCATCAAGATCCGCGCCGCGGGCCACGGTGATGTGGCCGCGCTGTGCGCCGAGGTGGCCCGCCACCGCGAGCAGCATGCGCAGCGGCTCGAGGTCTTCCGACTCATCGAGAAGAAGGACTTCCCCGACCCGACCCGTCTCACCGGCGCGGCACTGCATCAATATCTGGTGCTGCGCGGCGGGATTCGGGCCGAGGCGGGATTGATCGAATGGTGCGACGAGGTGCTCGACGGCCTGCGCCGGGACCTGTCGCCACAGCCCCCGACCGAAAGGTGAGCCCGTGACCTCGCACTCCTATCCGCACCTGTTCGAACCGCTGAACCTCGGCCATACGACGCTGCGCAACCGCGTGGTCATGGGCTCCATGCATACCGGCCTCGAGGATCGGGCCTGGGATGTCAACAAGCTGGCCGCGTACTTCGCCGAGCGCGCCCGCGGCGGCGTGGGCCTCATCATCACCGGCGGCTACGCCCCCAATCGCGAGGGCTGGCTGCTGCCGCTGGGCGCCAAACTCACCAACCGCACCGAGGCGTATCGCCATCGCGCCATCACCAAGGCCGTGCACGCCGAGGGCGGCAAGATCGCACTGCAGATCCTGCACGCCGGGCGCTACGCCTATGTGCCCTTCAGTGTCTCGGCCTCCTCGATCAAGGCGCCGATCAATCCGTTCAAGCCGCGCAAGCTCTCGGCCAAGGGTGTCGAGCGCACCATCGACGACTATGTGCGCTGCGCGAAGCTGGCGAAGTTCGCGGGCTACGACGGCGTCGAGGTGATGGGCGGCGAGGGCTATCTGATCAACCAGTTCCTCGCGCCGCGCACCAACAAGCGCACCGACCGCTGGGGCGGCTCGGCGGAGAACCGCCGCCGCTTCCCGCTCGAGATCGTGCGGCGCATGCGCGCGGCCGTCGGCGAGGACTTCGTCATCGTCTTCCGGTTGTCCATGGCCGAATTCGTCGAGCACGGCCAGACCGAACCGGAAATCCTCGCGCTGGCAACGGAATTGGAGGCCGCCGGGGTCAGCATCATCAATACCGATATCGGCTGGCACGAGGCCCGGGTGCCGACCATCGTCACCTCGGTTCCCCGAGCCGCTTTCGTGGAGTTCACCGCGAAGATCAAGGCGCGCGTGGGCATTCCGGTCTGCGCGTCCAACCGCATCAACATGCCCGAGACGGCCGAGGAGATCCTCACCCGCGGCGATGCCGACCTGATCTCGCTGGCCCGGCCGCTGCTGGCCGATCCGGAGTGGGCGCGCAAGGCCGAACAGACCCGCGACGACGAGATCAACACCTGCATCGCCTGCAATCAGGCCTGCCTGGACCACGCGTTCGTGCACAAGACCGTGTCATGCCTGCTCAATCCGCGCGCCGGACACGAGACCGAACTGGTGCTGCTGCCCACCCGGCGCATCAAGCGCGTCGCGGTGGTCGGCGCGGGCCCGGCCGGACTGTCCGCCGCGGTCAATCTGGCCGAACGCGGTCACAAGGTCGATCTGTTCGAGGCCGATGACAAGATCGGCGGACAGTTCGATATCGCCCGGCGCATTCCGGGCAAGGAGGAGTTCAACGAGACCCTGCGCTACTACACCCGCAAGCTGGAACTGAGCGGTGTGCGCGTATTCCTCGAGCGCCGGGTGACCGCCGAGGAGCTGATCGGGGGCCGTTACGATCATGTGGTGCTTGCCACCGGCGTGCGCCCGCGCATCCCGAACATCCCGGGCATCGATCATCCCAAGGTGCTCACCTATTCCGAACTGGTCCGCGAGGGCCGTCCGGTCGGCAAGAAGGTCGCCGTGATCGGCGCGGGCGGAATCGGTTTCGATGTCAGCGAATTCCTCACCGTGGAGGGCCATCCCGCGCTGAAGCTGGACGAGTGGAAGCAGGAATGGGGTGTCACGAGCGATGATCCGAACGCGCCGGGTCAGCTCACCGCCCCCAGGCCCTCCCCCGCCGCGCGGGAAGTCGTTCTGCTGCAGCGTAAGTCGGGATCGTTCGGCAAGAGCCTGGGCAAGACCTCCGGCTGGGTGCACCGGGCGGCGGTGAAGGCCAAGGGCGTCGAGCAGATCGGCGGGGTCAACTATGAGCGCATCGACGACCGCGGCCTGCACATCAGCTACGGCGAGAAGCGCCAGCGGCCCACCGTCATCGAATGCGATAACGTGATCCTCTGCGCCGGACAGGAATCGGTGCGCGAGCTGGTCGAGCCGCTGAAATCCGCGGGTGTGTCCCTCCACCTGATCGGTGGCGCGGATCTGGCCGCCGAGCTGGACGCCAAACGCGCGATCGACCAGGGCACCCGGCTGGCCGCCGCGCTGTGACCGCGCTACTGGACCGGATCGGCCTGCCCGGCGACGAGAAGTCCTGGGCGGCACTGGGTTTCGACCTCGATGCCGGACATATGCGGATCGGCGCGGTGTCCTGTGTGGTCGGCGCGCAGCCGAGCTGGGGCTTCGACGAGGTGCACGCCGATCCGTCGATCCTCGGCATCCCCGAGGTCACGGCCGCCGAATCGGGCGGCGCCGGTGCGCATCCCAACGGGGTGAGCTTCGTCGATCATCTCGTCTACTGGGTGCCCGACCTCGACGAGACCGTCGCGGGACTGAACGCGGTGCTCGGCGCGCAGCCGCGCCGCCGCTTCCATCCGCGCGGCCCCTCGGGTCCCGAGATGGCCTTCTATCGGGTCGGCGAGGTGTTCATCGAGGTGGTCGCCGCGGGCGATCAGCCACCGATGCTCGCCGGAATCGCCTTCGGCGCACCGGATCTCGATGCCACCGTCGCCGCCGTCCGGGCGGCGGGCGGGCCGATCAGCGATCCCAAACCGGCCGTACAGGGCGGGCGGATAGCCAGCGTCTGGACCGGACACGTCGGCTGGGGCGTCGCGATCATGGAGCCGAAGCAGCGCTCGTAGCACCGTCACCGTGGCGCCGTCGTTGCCGTTCCCTTCGACCACACCAGGCAGATACCGTTCCAGTGGCGCGTCACACTCCACGTCCCCCTCGGAAACAAGCTGGCCGAGCACCGTCGCGACGAAGGTTTCGGTGTTGCTCCGGATCCGGATGTGGTCGCCGCGACCTGCGCACCACGATGGATCACCTCGTCGAGGGCCCGCGCCAGACCCGCCCGCCCCGGCACGGTCACCGGATCACCCACGCCCGCATCGCATCCCACAACGGCACCCACCAGCGCCGCCGCGGTCGCGACCGCGGCCACGCCTCGCCGAAAACCCTTCGCACGCACTGTCTTTCCCTCCGGAGCCCATGCCGTCCCGTGCGGGCCGCGGCCTATCCACCACATTAGGAAAAACGCCCCTCGTCACCCATCCGGCGACCACCCGTCTTCGCGGTGCGGGATCCTCCCCGCCCACGGTGGTGCTACCCCCCACCCCACCGCCGTGACGGCAGGGAACCGGCGGCGGCATCGACCGGTAGGCTCCCCCGCGTGAGCCTTCCCGCACCCACTCCCGAGAATCGTGCCGTTGTCACCGGAGCCTCCTCCGGAATCGGAACCGCGCTGGCCGAGGAGCTGGCGCGGCGCGGCTATTCGCTGATCCTGGTGGCCCGCCGGGGTGAGCTGCTGGCCGCATTGGCGCAGCGGCTGACCGAGCGGTACGGGATCACCGCCGAGGTGCGGGCGGTGGATCTGTCCGACCGCGAGCAGCGCGCGCCGCTGACCAGCGAACTGGCCGGACGCGATATCGCGATCCTGTGCAACAACGCCGGGGTCGCCACCTTCGGCCCGGTCGCCGAGCTCGACGCCGACTTCGAACGCTCGGTCATGGAGCTCAATGCCGTTGCGGTGCACGACCTCACGCTGGCCGTGCTGCCCGGCATGATCGCGCGCCGCGGCGGTGGCATCCTCATCACCGGCTCGGCCGCGGGCAATATGCCGATCCCCAACAACGCCACCTACGCCGCCACCAAGGCCTTCACCAACAGCTTCTCCGAATCCCTGCGCGGAGAGCTGACCGGCACCGGCGTCAACGTCACCCTGCTGGCCCCGGGCCCGGTGCGCACGGACAATCCGGACCAGGAGGAGGTGAGCACCAAGATCCCCGAGTTCATCTGGGTCACGGCCGCCGCCACCGCGAAGATGTCCATCGATTCGCTCGCCCGCAACAAGATGCGCGTGGTCCCGGGCCTGATCAGCAAGGGTATGAGCGTCGCCGGACAGTACGCGCCCCGCGCGCTGACCGCGCCGATCGTGGGCTCGTTCTACAAGAAGCTGGGCGGCTGAGGGGTCCGAGTTCTCCCGGTCACATCGATATCAGCGCCGCATCAAGATAGCCGGGCGCGGTGTCAAGGGCGCGTAACGGGAAGGTTCTTCCAGGCGGAATCGGCGTAGTCCTGCAGATGGCCCCGCAGTTATGGAGAAAGCGGGGAACTCACAGGAGAGCCCGTGACGCTGCTCGAGATCTTCCCGTCATTGCGGTCGGGAATGCCGTCTCCACGAGTGGACACCTCAGTTTGGCCGTGCGAAACCCACTACGACGACCTCGGCCGGATCACTGTCGGCGGCGTAGCCCTGGCCGATATCGCCGATCAGTACGGCACACCCACCTACGTTCTGGACGAGACCGAGATCCGCCGGCGCTGCCAGGCCTACCGGAAGTACTTCCCCGACGCCGAGATCATCTACGCCGCCAAGGCCCTGATGATCAAGTCGGTGGCCCGCTGGGTCAGCGAGGAGGGCCTGTCGGTGGACGTATGCTCCTCCGGCGAGCTGGCCATCGCGCTGGCCGCCGATGTCGATCCGCAGCGCATCGTGCTGCACGGCACCGGTAAGCCGTTCTGCGAGCTCGAAGCCGCGGTGGCCGCGGGCGTGGGCCGGATCGTCATCGATTCGCTCACCGAGGTCACCCTGCTGGCCGCCCTGGCCACCAAGCCGCAGCAGGTGCTGCTGCGGCTGTCTCCCGATATCGACGTCCACGGCCACCCGGCCGTGCGGACCGGGGTGACCGATCAGAAGTTCGGTCTGCCGCTGGGTAGCGCCCAGGCCGACGAGGCCATCGCGCGCATCATGCGCCACCCCAACCTGCAGCTGGTCGGCCTGCACTGCCATCTCGGCTCGCAGATCCACGACCCCGACCACTACGGGGAGGCCGTGCGCCGCATGGTCGCCGAAATGGCCCGGATCAAGCGCGAATACGATGTGACGCTCACCGAGCTCGACCTCGGTGGTGGACATGCGGTCGCCTATCGCTGCGGCGATGCGGAGATGAATCTGATCGAGCTGGCCGACATCATCGACGACGCTCTCGACGCCGCCTGCGCGCTGAACCGCTATCCGCGCCCGCATATCGCCATGGAACCGGGCCGGGCCATCGTCGCCCATGCCGGTGTGACCCTGTATCGGGTCATGGCGATCAAGCACATCGAGGGCGGCCGCACCTACGTGATCGTCGACGGCGGCATGAACGACAACCCGCGCGTCGCGCTCTACGGCGCCCGCTACGACGCCGTGGTCGCCAACCGCCACCCCACCGGCCCGCATATGACCGCGACCGTCGCCGGACGCTACTGCGAGGCCGGCGACATCCTGGCCGCCGATATCAGCCTGCCCGCCGACCTGCGCCCGGGCGAGGTGCTGGCGGTCCCGTGCACGGGCGCCTACCACCACAGTCTGGCCTCGTCCTACAACGGCGTCGGCCGCCCGCCGATCGTCTCTGTGCGCGAGGGCCGCTGCCGTGAGGTCCTGCGCCGCGAGACCCCGGCCGATCTGCTCAGCCGCGATCTGGGCTAAGTGGGGGCCGGACCCGACGGACCCGACCGGCGACGGCAGATCGACCGCCCAGTTCCCTCCGGGAACCCCTCCTGAGCGAGCGACCTGCCGGACAGCGGCCGGGCCGTCGTTTCACCTCTTCCTGGTACCGAAGATGCTGCGGCTGATCTCTCTGCCCGCGGCGGTGGCCGCGGAACGCAGGAAGCTCTTGACCGCCGGATTGCCCATGATGCGATCGGCGGCCGAGGGCTCCTCCTTGGCAGGCTTCGACGGTTTCGGTGAATCCGGTTCGGCCTTGGCCACTTTCGCGGACAGGATCTCGTAGGCGGATTCCCGGTCGATGGTCTGCCCGTACTTGCCGTACAGCGCACTGGATTTGGCCCGCGAGCGGATCGCATCGTCGCCGATGGTGTCCATCAGCGAACGCGGCGGGCGCAGCCTGGTCCAGGCGACGGGCGTGGGCGCGCCCTTTTCCGAGAGCACCGTCACGACCGCCTCGCCGATACCGAGCGAGGTCAGCGCCTTCTCGAGGTCGTAGACGCCGGTCTTGGGATAGGTGCGCACCGTCTTGGACAGCGCCTTCTGATCATCGGGGGTGAAGGCGCGCAGCGCGTGCTGGATGCGCGCACCCAGTTGCGACAGCACCGGATTCGGGATGTCGGTGGGCAGCTGGGTGCAGAAGAACACGCCGACGCCCTTGGAGCGGATCAGCTTCACCGTCTGCTCGACCTGATCCAGGAACGCCTTGGACGCATCGTTGAACAGCAGATGCGCCTCGTCGAAGATGAACACCAGCTTCGGCTTGTCCACATCGCCGACCTCGGGCAGGGTCTGGAACAGATCGGCCAGCACCCACATCAGGAAGGTCGAGAACAGCACCGGCCGCGCCGACTGCGCACCCAGTTCGAACAGCGTGATCACGCCCTGCCCGCCCGCCGTACGCAGCAGATCGGCCGGATCCAGTTCGGGCTCACCGAAGAACGTATCGCCGCCCTCGCCCTCCAGATTCACCAGCGCGCGCAGGATCACCCCGGCCGTGGCGGCCGACACACCGCCGATGCCCTTGAGATCCTCCTTACCCTCGGCGCTGGTCAGATGCTGGATGACCGAGCGCAGATCCTTCAGATCCAGCAGCGCCAGGCCTTGTTTATCGGCCCAGTTGAAGATCAGGCCGAGGGTGGATTCCTGAGTCGCGTTGAGCCCCAGCACCTTACTGAGCAGCACCGGACCGAAGGAGGTGATGGTGGCGCGGATCGGGATTCCGATGCCCGCGGTGCCGAGGGAGACGAATTCGGTCGGGAAACCCGTAGGGGCCCAGTCGGTGTCGCCGATCTCCGCGGCCCGCGCCGCGAGTTTGTCATTGGCCGCGCCCGGTTGCGACAGACCCGACAGATCACCCTTCACATCGGCCAGCACGACCGGGACCCCGGCGGCGGACAACTGTTCGGCGATGCCCTGCAGCGTCTTGGTCTTACCCGTACCGGTGGCGCCGGCGACCAGGCCGTGACGGTTGACGGTGCGTAGCGGAATGCTCACGCGCGCAGTCGAATCCACCTGTCCGTCGATCATCACCGCGCCCAGCTCCAGGGCCGCGCCCTCGACCGCGTAGCCGGCCGCGATCTCCTGCGCCGCGGCGGAACCCTTGCCGCTGGAGCCCTTTTCGGTGCCCTTACCCGAATCCGCCTTCTTGTCCGGGGTTTTCGATTCCTCGGCGGCCTCCTTCTCGGCCGCCTCCGCCGCCGCCTGAGCCTCGGCGGCCACGCGGGCCGCCTCCTCGGCCGCCTTACGTGCCGCCGCCGCCTTCTCCGTAGGAGTAGTCATCGCCGATCCTCCGTCCGCCCTGCCAACTACGCGCCAACATTGCCGATCTATCCGGACCAAGCTCGAATGCTGCGCACACCATATCGAACGCAGTGGATAAACCCGGCAGGTCAACCCAGTAATGTGGCGCGAGTGTCCGACAAACTCATGGTGTGGATCGACTGCGAGATGACCGGCCTACGCCTGGACAGCGACAAGCTGATCGAGGTGGCCGCGCTCGTGACCGACAGCGACCTCAACATTCTCGGTGAGGGCGTGGATATCGTCATCCACGCCGACGATGCCGCCCTGGCCGCGATGCCGCCCGTGGTCCAGGAGATGCACGCCCACTCCGGGCTCACCGACGAGGTGCGCCGATCCACCGTCACCCTGGCCGAGGCCGAACAGCAGGTCATGGACTACATCAAGGAATGGGTGCCCACGCCCCGCACGGTCCCGCTGGCCGGCAACTCGATCGCCACCGACCGCGGCTTCCTCGCCCGCGATATGCCCGCCCTGGATTCCCACCTGCACTACCGCATGATCGACGTCAGCTCGATCAAGGAACTGTGCCGCCGCTGGTACCCCCGCATCTACTTCGGCCAGCCCGAAAAGGGCCTCACCCACCGCGCCCTGGCCGATATCAAGGAATCCATCCGCGAACTCGAGTACTACCGCCGCACGGCCTTCGTCCCCGCCCCCGGCCCCTCCACCACCGAAATCGCCACCATCGCCGCCTCCCTGACCACGCCCGTCGAAACCCCCGCTGACCAGCCCGATTAGGTCCCGTACCCGAACACGCGTTACGATCTAGCGCGCCGGATTCATCCGGCAATGGTGGCTGTAGTTCAGCTGGTAGAGCACCAGGTTGTGATCCTGGGTGTCGCGGGTTCGAGTCCCGTCAGCCACCCTCCAGGGGCAGGTCAGGAAGCATTTCCGACCTGCCCCTTCACTTTGATTCGAGGTTTTCCAACTCTATTCCAACTTTTCCGGCCGCCCCACGCCAACCAATCATGAGGCATAGACGTTGAGCACGTCACGGTTGTCCGGTACCTCCGGCGCCCGGTCGACGTAGTGCTGAGCGGTCACCCGTGAGCCCGCCGCGTGGTTGAGCTGGCGTCCGGCGGCATCAACGCCCTTGGCCTCCGCCGTCGCTGTGGCGACCGTCTTCCTATAAGTACGGAGCGTGATGTCGGCGAACTCGGTACCCCGCGCCGACCGCCACAACCGGTTGAAGTTGTTCGGGTTCTTCACCTGCCCGTTTCGCGCGGTGAAGATCAGCCCCTGAGTCGGCTTTCCGGCGGCCTCCCACCGGCGACACAGCACTTTCACTGCGTACCACGGGAGCAGCACCGTGTACGCCTTGCCGTCACCGACCTTCAGCCAGGACTGGCGCACCCAGCCTTTGCCTTTGATCGGCACCACTGTGCCGGAGATCGTCAGCCGCACCTCGGGGCCGACGGGGTAGTCCTCTTCGAGCCGCCAGCGGTCGGTGTCGAAGTCCAGGCCGTCGACTTCTTCCCACAGGAAGGCGAACACCTCATGCGGGCGGACACCGCCCGATCCCGCGGCCATGTCCATGACGTCCAGTAGCTCCTGCGCGTTGCGTTTCGGACCAAATGTGTATGCGGGCGTCCCCGGAATCGCTTCGCCACGGCCCCACCGCTGCACCTGCGCCCGCAATGCCCGCAATCGTTCCCACGCCGCCGCTTTCGGCTTGGTCTGCTTCCGTCGCATCGCGCGCTTGCTGACCCCGTTCACCGGGTTGTCACCCTTGACCGCGCCATGTCGTTTACACAGGTCCAGGGTCTCGCCGATGATCGTCTTGTGCCAGCGAGCCTTTCGCTTGTGCCCGAGAACAGCGATCGAGGTGAAGTAGGCATCCAGCACCGGAGTATCCAACTCCCGTATCCGGTACTGCCCGAGACTGGGCCGAATCTTGATCGCATCCGGATCTGCGCGCTTGTCGGCGGACCGCTCTATCTGGCGCTTGTACCCATCGATGGTCTGCTGCGCCATCGTCTCGTCGCGCCCCAACTCGTCGATGTACTTGTCGAGAGCCACACCGAAACGCGTATCCGGCGTAAGACGGCCCTCCTTCGCCGCCCTGTTGGGCATCTGACGATCTTCGAGCTTCCGCCGTAGCTTGGCGCGAGCTTTCGGCTCTGTTGCGTCCCAGGTGTCCACTACGCGGCTCACGCCGTCGGTGTCTCGATACTTGGTCCAGGCGCGGGCCTTCTTCTTGGCCGGATAGTATTTGCTGGTGATCGTGCCGTACTGACCGATCTCTAGTCCTACCTGGGGCATTGGCGGCTCCTTGTGATCACGGAGGGGTGAATTGCGCCGCTTCCCATTCGAAGTAGTCCTTCGCCGGATAGCGGACGCGCCCACCTTCGACACGGACGAACGGCGGCCCTTTCGGCGGTTCCATGGCTGCCCAATTCCTGAGCGTCTTCTCCGACAGCTTCAGTCGCCGAGCGATTTCGGCACGGGTGAAGACTTGATCTACGTCGCTGGTGAGCACAACGAATCTCCTTGGAACGGCCCGTGATTGGCAAGCACAAGATCGTTTGCCGTCAGGTAACTGGACCATCCTGCCCGTCGCCGGTACTTCTGATTGCCGAAGAATTCGCGCCCCGAGCGCCCGGCGGCGGTTCGACCGCTGGGAGTGCTCTGTCGTATTCGGCTTGCCATCCGATGCGTTCGGCTATCGCGGCCAGTAGCAGTCGCGCCCGGGAGGGGACGCGGGTACCGGGGGCAAGGGTGGACCAGGTGTAGCGGCGCGGATCGGGTGCGGGTTTGTCGATCCCGGCCGCTGCGAGGGTGCGGCGCACGAATTCCATACGGTCGGCCTTGTGGTCACCGAGGGTTTTGCCGGTCCAGCGTTCCGAGGTCAGCACCCGCCGCCCCGGCAGTCCGAGGGTTTCGCGGCGGTGCGCGCGCCCCTTGCAACGGCCCGGTTGCGTGCGCGCGCCCGCGCCTTTGGGCACGATGCCATGCAGCAGCCACACCGCGCATCGTTCCGAACATGGTGTACGGCAAAGTGTTTCGTGTAACCGGTCGTAATGATCGGCCTGACGCGCCGATCGTGGTTCCAGGATTTCGTCCACTGATTTCGTCAGATACTTGGCCAGATATCCGATCGATCTATCGGCTGCGGGGGTCCCGGCGAGAATGCCTTTCGAGTCGACTTGTACCCCGAAGCGGACCGTGTGCGCGGGCTGCGCGTCCTCGGCGAACGTGGCTTCGATCGCTTCGTCCCAACCTTGCAGCGGTGCCCGGGTGCTGGGATCGACGAACGTCTTGGCGTCGCGGTCGAACACCGGTAGCCGGTCGTCGTCGTAGACGTGTGCTCCGGGTTGTGGCCACCACATTTGGTGGTAGGTGGCGGCAGTGATTTGGCGGATGATCCGGTGCGGGATGGCACCGCGGATCGCCAGATGCACATGGGGTGCCCCGCGCCGCTGTGGCTCGACGGCAGCGAAATACTGTAAGCGCACCCCGGTTGCCCTCCGGAGGGTTTGAACCCACCTGGAGAAGAGCCTCGAGAACCCGATCGCATCCCAGGCCGCTGCCTCATAGTCGTAGGTGTCGGGGTCTATCGGGGTGCCGTCGTCACGGCAGACCCTCCCGTATCCGGGCAGGGTGAGTGTGACCATCATCGAGGGCCGGAACCTGCCCGCGTACTGCCGCCCGATCGTGCGGTCCGAGATCGGCAGACGCGGCAGATCAGCCGCATCCTCACGCCGCCGCGTGGACCTGCGCCGCGCACCGTCGCTCGCCTCGATTTCGCTCCCGCTCGCACCCGGGTCGCTGGCGTCGTCGGCGGGGTCGGCGGCCGGCGGTTTTCCCCACATCCCCAGTTCGGTCAGTTGCTTGTCCGTCCACGCGATCTCCTCGCGCAGTTCGGCCTGTTCGGCGGTGTCGCCGTCGCGATGCGCGGTCGCCAGGGCGGCCACCAGATCGGCGCGGTAACACATCAGCCCGGTCTGATCGAACGTCGGGCGCGCTTTCGGGATCTCGGGTTCCCGCTCGGCGTGCCAGCCCTCTCGGCACTGGGCCAGCCGCAACGCTTTCGCCTTCTTGGCACACGGGGGACACTTCGATTCCTGGGTGTGCCCGCACGGCACCGTCACCAGCTCCCGCGCTCCGGTCACGGTGTCGCGGCGCTCCAAAACCACGGGCCGGATACACACCCGGTATCGCAAGGCGGTGGTGACCACCACGTCATCGAAGAACGGGTCTTTCCCCGGTACCCCGGTGTCGCCGATCTCGGTCATGTCGAAAACTCCTGTCACTCAGCCGAATCCGCGACTCGCGGCACGGGCGATCAGGAGTCGATCAGCGCATCGCGCCGCGAGTCGCGGGGGTGAAACCTCAACTGCCGGAACAGGATTCAGAATGATTGTGACCACCGCCGACTACGGTGTCTCAAAAGGATTAGGGGCGCTATCTCGCGCAAGGGCCGCAACAGGGAAATGATCAACGCGGCATCTTCCACACTACGCCCGTCCAGCGGCCGGGCGTCAATGCAGGTACGACAGGGGGTTACCGGCGGGGGTTGTCGCCGTTGGTGTTCTTGGTATCGCCGTAAAGGTAATGGTCGAGGTCGAGGACGATCGGCCCCCCGCCCACCCGGTCGCCGGTGTACCGGCGTCGTGGGCGATGGGTGGCAAGCAACCACTCGATGTCATCGTCGGTCACCTCGAACGCACGAACCCGCTCGATTTCCGCTACCTCTTCCTCCTGTTCGTTGCGGTCCGGGTCCGACAGGTCCGCACCCGGGGTGATCTGCACATACAGCACACCCGGGGTCTTCGGCGAGATCAGATCCGCCATCGCGCCCCGATCCCGGGCGGTCGACCCGAGCAGCATTCCCACTTGCGTCGATTCGAGCAGCCGCATCGCCCCACGGGTCGGGAACAGCTGCCGCAGCCGCACGACTTCCTTGGAGGGATCTTGCACGAACCCCGTGACCACGACACCAGCCGCGCGTCCCATGGTCAGAATCAGGCCCAACAACCGGTCGATCTCTTCCTTGACCCGCTTGTCAACGAAATACTCAGTCAGAGAAGCAAATTCGTCGATCACGAGAAGGATCATCGGTTCCTCCGGCGACGGATACACCTTACGGTGCGGGGTGGGCCGGATGCGTTCCATCCGGGCCAGCAACACTCGCGCTGTTTCCCGCAGCAACTCGAGCGCGCCGCGCGTGTTGTCGTAGGCGAACCGATCGAACCAGCCCATTCCGCGTCCGAATTCCGCGCCTCCCTTCGGGTCGATCACCCAAACCACGACAGAGCCGTCCGCGATCAACGGCCCCAGCGCAGCGATGATCGACCAGGCGACCGAGCCCTTACCGGCCCCGGTCACACCGCCGAACAGCAGGTGCGTACCCAGCAACGCCAGCTGCCACGGTCTCCCGAGCTGAGTCAACCCTACCGTAACCTCTTCCAGGTCAACGGTTTCCGCGTCCAACACCACCCTGGGCAGCGGGATCGACTTGCTCAGCATGTCACGCTGGATCACTTCCAGCCGCACCCGACCCGACTGTGCATGGCGCACTCGTAATCCGATCGCGCGGAACGAATGTCGTAGCTTCTCACTCTGTGCTTGCCACGTCTCCACATCTTGGCCGTGCAACAACTGCACTTCCAGGACGTCGACGACCCTGCCGATTCGCATGCTGACCACTGCCGGAGTCAGCACCCTGTCATTCAGTTCCGCGGTCAGGCCCTGCAACGCCATGGCCGCCTTCCAGCGACTCGCGTAGCGCCACCACCGGAACCAGCGTTGCCGTATCCGATCGGTCACCCACCGGTCGAACGAGGCGGGCCAGAACCCCGCCCACGTGGTCCAGGCACCCAGCGTCGCCCCTGCGGCCATGACTCCGTAAGGCCAGCCCAGCCACCAGCCCAGCGCGATCGCTGCCCCAACCGGTAGCGACAGCATCGGGAACAACAGCGCCCACCACACCAGCAGCACCGCCGCGAGAACCAGTTTCTCGAACAGTTCGGCCAGCATCACTGACACCTCGCCGAACGTGTCGGACTCGGGCCTTTTCCGATAGTCCGACGATTTCACCATCATCACAGCACCCCTTTCTCATTCGTGCACTCTGCGTCGATCAGTTGAATGTGTTTCCAATTCGCTTGCATCACAAGCCCTTTCGAAAGACCACAGGGACCAGGGCGGGCGCGCGACGAGCAATGCTGCACGCACCCGCCCGAGCCACCCCGTGGATCAGCCCGCGTTCTTCACCCCACCGCTACTGGCCGACCGGCCGCCAGTGGCCGGAGGTGCGGCAAACCCGTTGGCGCGCACGGTGTTCTGGATGAATTTGTACTCACCCTGTCCGGCGATCCGAGGCTGAATCGTGACGTCCTCCAACGCGATCGGCCGATACCCCGGCGCAATCTCCTGTGTCGTCGGCACCGGCTCGGTATCCGACAACAGCAGCACGTCGTACGACGCCCGCCGAGTATTGCTCTCGGCCCGATCCATTACCGGCAACTTCCACACCAGCAGCCCCGTCACCGGGTCCCGCTTCTGCGGCCCAGGACGATTCGGGTCCCCCGAATATTCGGTGTCCGGCACAACCGGCCCGATCTGATACAAACCGGCCCTGAAGTAATCGTCGAACGCGACAGGAATACGGTAATTCTTCCGATCGAACTGTTCTCTATCGTTATTTAGGTTCGTCATTGCGGCCAATCTCCTTGTATCTGCGATCTTCTCGTCGATGCCGACCACAGCACCGATTCCGGTCAGCGCTCACCGTTGCCGCCCTGCCGCTTCACGCGGACAGCGCAGCCTTGGTGACCAGCAGGAACAGGAGGATCACGACCTCCGAGACAGCCGCCGCCAACGGCGCGACGTCCATTTCCACCCCACACCCGCCTGCTCCGGTGATCCAGCGTCGAGCTCCGGTACCGGTGTCGCACAAGGCGTGCGTGGTCTACCCTGGACATAGCAGAACCTCGTTTCTGCTAGTGAATCGAAACTGCAACTCCGCAGGCAGGGTGGCAGCCCTATGACCCTGGGGAGAATTCGTTCACGCTGACCCCTCGAACTGACGAGGGGTCAGTTACGAAAATATTGGATCGCCGTCAACTCGCTCGATCTTTCACCTCCTTTGCTTTGGTCCTCGTCATCTTCATAGCCCTCACGGTCGTGTGAGCACCGAAGTCTCACAGCCGGTGTGGATCGAGTTCGCCGACCACACGGCCCGAGACCGCGAGCCCGCCAACGCGGTTGCGTGTGGAGATGCCCCAACTCATCAGCACAGCACCGGAGTGTGCGGGGCACGCGATCACGATGCCGGGAAACCATCAACACCGAACCACTCCGACGCCAGCACGGAACGGGAGCAGCAACTGGGATGCGCGCTCACGCCAACCGTTCCGAACAAGAGCAAGGGACCAACCCGAACCTTCCAAACCTCCTCTCTGTCAGCGGGTTGCAATCCCTTGCTATCCATAGTCCTCGCAGATAGACACACGTCAATAGATCTAGCTTTCTCAATTTGGCCTTGTATAGCGGAAATCCGCCAAGAATTTGGTGCTAGCAGCCTCAAATCCGCTGGATAGGAATGGTTTCCGTCGCGTCACAATCTGAGTCCAATACGGTGCAATTCGCCCAGTTGCGGGGGCCGGACCGACCAGACTTTCGACCGGCCCCGCGCAGTCAGCCGTTCGAGCCACCGATGGTCAACCACGGGTGGGCGAGGACCGCGCGCCACACCAATGGCCACGGGAACAGGTGACGGCTGCCTCCGGTCTTCGGCACCGGCTGCGGGTAGACGTCCTCCCCGAGGATCGTCACGCCCCAGTCGGCGAGGTTCCTCATTGCGTTCTGGATTGCCGGAAAGCTGATCTGCGCGCTGTTGGACGCCGGTACGGCAACGACCGGCAGCCGCTTCCCCACGCCTTCCACCACCAGGCCGAGCGGCAGCGTATCGGAGATCCCCGCCGCCCATTTCGCCAACGAGTTACACGTCAGAGGCGCAACGGCAATGGCGTCAGGGAGCGGCAGCACGTCCGGCGTTCCCGGATCCTTGTACTCGCTGCGCACGGGATACCCGGTTCTCGCCTCGAGCGCTTCCGCGTCGATGAACCTGCGCCCATACGGTGAGGCGACCACACACACATCCCACCCATCGGCCTGTGCGAGATCCACCAGCGTGCCGACATCCCCAGCGATCGGCGAACCGGTCACGATGGCATACAGAACGGGCTGGCCATGATCGTCCATGAGGCCATCGTGTCAGCTACGTCAGGTGCTCGCTCAGAGTGTGGCGCCGAGCCACGAAGCGAACCCGAGCAGGCTGTCGGTCTGCCGTCGTTTCGCAGCTGCGATCCCGTACAGAGTTTCGCGGACCGACGGATGCAACTTCGTTTGTTGGGGAGCGGTCGCGCGGGCCTTGTTCAGTGCCACGAGGGCCTGGTCCGGTTTACCGGACATGAGCCAGGCGCGGGCGTTGTCCTGCCAGTGATGCCCTGCGCGGGGTGCGGCCATATCCGGCGGTAGTTGCAACGCTTCGCCGTCCCGGGCCGCCTTGCCTGGGTCACCAGCTTCCAGCTCTACGGCGCAGGAGTGAATTTCAACGTTGCCTGGTCCGAAATCCGTTGTGTAGAGATCACTTTCGTGTGTCATGGTCCGCGCAATTGTCCGAGCCTCAGCGATATGGCTTCGAGCCAGCGCCAGATGACGGCCTCGCGCTGCAACGATTGCACCCCGCAGATGGCCGTACCCTCGCAACACTTTCGCACCGTCGCTGTCTCCCGGGACCATCTCGAGCCCTCGGTCGACAAGTGACAGAGCGACATCCGTAGCGCCGTGTGACATCAGCAATCGAGACCGCTTCATGAGGCTACGGACCGCATAGCCCGGATCGTCGACGTGTGAGGCGGCCCAATCCAGGCGGTCGAGTATCAATGCTGTCAACGATGAATACCCGAGTCGGCAGCATGCGCCTTCTGCGGCAATGTATGCGGCGCAAAGCATCTCGTGCGTCTGGGCTCGTTCTTGTTCGGTGGTGGCGCTGTGGAGTGCGCCATGCAGTCTTCTGATGAGGCTGGGCAACAATGCCAAAGCCCGGCGTGTGCGATCCCCATGCAGCGCCGCCTCCACCGCGGCCAGCTCCGATGCCAGCTCGGCGCGGTTCGGTGGCTCCTCGGCTCTCACGTATGCGCCCTCGGCAAGGATCGTGCGCAGGTCGGTCAGTCCCACCAACGGACCGTCCTCCCCGAGCGTTTCCACGAAAGGGAAACCCTGCAACCGCTCCGGTTCGATACCGAGAGCGCTGGCGACCGCCGCAATGAACCCCGGCGACGCAACCTCGCGGCCCTGTTCCACCGCTTTGAGCAAGCTCAAGCTGTACTGGGCACGGCCAGCCAACTGCCGTTGACTGAGCCGGCAACCTTTCGCTCGGTGGCAATCGCCCGTCCGATGTGCGTACCCACGACTTCGAGCGTAGATCGATGTCAGCCGCCGTGCGGTGGACCTGTCCCTTTCCTGTTCTTTCGGCCTGTTGCCTCGGAGAACCCTGGATGCCACGGCCCCGACGCCGGGTGACAGCCCTCGACGTCGGGTGCCACTCCACACCGTCTACGCAGGGAGGGTGACCCATGGGGTTCAACTGGTGGCGCGACGAGGACGCCGAGCCCGAGGAACCGAACGTGAGCGTGCAGGAGATCCAGGACCGCCTCCAGCGCGAGACATCCGGGCAGATCCTCGGCATCAGCTGGCTGCACGAGCCTCCTCGACAGCCACTCAACACCGACCAGGCTCATCGAATCATGCAGCAGCACAGGGAATGTCGGATTGACAGCTGCGCCCGCAAGCGCGCCGCATGGCAAACGCTGATCGACTCCGGAAGGATCAAGCCCGACCCGCATCGCAACTACTGACATCCGATGGACCACAACACCGACACAGCCAGCAATGACGGAAGGACCAAGGCAGCGGCGCAGGACAAAGCCACCCACGAAGAATCGGAAGGGCAAAGGCAGAGCGAGATGCAGCTGAACGGGTAGCCACCGAATTCCAGGCTATTCGCGAGCGGGCCGAGCGCGACCGCGCTGAACGAGACCGCATCGAAAGGGAACGTCAGCGGACGGAGCAGGCCCGGCTCGCGCAGGAGGCTCGAGAACAGGCCGGGCGGGAGATACTGCCCCAAGCTCTTGAGATTGCCGGTCCAAACCTTCCCTACACCAGGTGAGGTCGTACGAGGCGGCCAGACCCACATGACGGATCGACACGGGCAGGACGCGCGGCAAGTGCGCAAACAGGCGCTCGGGGCCACGAACGGGACCGCTCGTAACCGGCCCTGGTTCGACCGCGGACCTGTCCCGCACGGTCCGCTTCGACTGTGGCATAAGCACGAACGTCCGGTAGCCGATTTCAGTGATGTCGCGGTTGGGTAGAAGGCGCCGACCTTGAGGTTGAGGAGATGGCTAGCACGCTGGCCCGGCAGCGCTGCGAACCAGCTACCCGTGGTCAGCGCCGTTGCCACCTTCGACTCGTAGGCACTGCATAACTCGCTGTGAGAGAACGTTCTCCGCAGCGCTGAACCACCGAGCCACGAGGTCCGCCACCACATCGGCAGATCAATCGGCAGAACGCCACGGCCTCGAATCTTAGCCAGCGCAACCGAACTCGCTCGATTGAACGAATTTACTCAAAGAGAGTAGGGGCGCAGGACCGGCAAAAATCAAGATTTGACACCCCTTGGTCCGTTTCGCGAAACCAAACCTCAGCTGCAGATTTGCGCGACACTAGAGTTGGCGAGGTTGCACTCGCTCAGGAAACTTCCACTTGACAGTTAAACGACAGCCGAACTCAGCGAACCATCGTCAGGTTTGCCACCCGAACCCATGTTCGAGGTCCCACAGGCCAGATCCGTTGGCGCGCTGAAGTATTCGTGTAGTGCAGGATGGCTGGACAAGATATGTTGTACAGCACGATCAATCAGCATCACGGCTACGGGCGTTCAGCCGACGATGGTGGCAGGACTGGGGTGGAATCGATGCAGGGTGAGGTATCGTTGGCATGACGCAACCGATCGAAAATCCGATCCTCAACACACCATACGAGCAACCGGATCGGCACTACGCGATCAGTCGGCAAGGGCCAACTGGAGAGATCAAAATCGGTCGCCGACCGAGCGAATCCTTCATACCGATCGCGGTTACCAAGAAGCACAAGCGCGGGGGTGAAGGCTCGTCACAGATCGCTTTCGACTTCGATGCCACCGGCGAACGGCGCGACCGCAACACCTTGATCAATGACATCCGGCGTGATATTGCCAAGTGGCGGCGTGGGGGTGAGTACGCAGGAGTCACTCCCACCACCCGCAAATTACTGCAGTACTGGGCTGACCCGAATAGAGAGAACAGGGTTCTCTTCTGCCAGCGGGAAGCAGCCGAGACTGCGATCTTCCTAACGGAGGTGGCTGGCCGTAGCCATGGGTATGCCGATTGGAGAAAGCGGCTGGAGCCTGCGAACGCGGCACATAACAGTGGCCTGCCACGAATGGCTTTGAAGATGGCTACTGGATCCGGTAAGACCGTGGTAATGGCCATGATTCTTACATGGCAAACTCTCAACAAGGTGCAATCGCCACGCGATCCACGCTTCACTAATCGGTTTTTGGTGATGGCCCCCGGCATAACTATCAGGGATCGCCTCCGCGTGCTGCTCCCGGAAGATCCTGAAAACTATTACGATCAGCGAGATTTGATCCCAGCGGATCTCAAAGGCAACCTCAAACACGCGCGGATTGCGATTACCAACTATCATGCCTTCCAACTCAAAGACGCCAAGGAAATCAAGGGTGTTGCCCGGAATACCCGGCTCATACTCAAGGGCGATCGAGCGACAGATACGTTCAGAGAGACTCCAAAGGCCATGGTTAGCCGCGTGCTACGGAGCCTTGGCGGAGCCGGTGCCGACACGCAGCAAATCATGGTCTTCAACGATGAGGCGCATCACTGCTACCAAGATCGGCCTCTCCCCTCAGAAAGTAACACCGGCCGTCTGAGCAAAGACCAACGGGACGCTAATAACCAGGCCCGGGTCTGGTTTCGGGGACTCCAGGCTATCGCCCGTCACGTTGGAATAAAGCAGGTATTCGACCTATCTGCGACACCATTCTATCTAAATGGCTCCGGATACAATGAGGGTCATTTGTTTCCGTGGACAGTAAGTGACTTCTCACTGATGGATGCGATCGAGTCGGGCATCGTGAAGGTTCCGCGGACACCGGTTGACGATGACGCGGACCACGAACTGGTTGTTTACCTACGGCTCTGGGATTTCGTCGGCGAGCAGTTGCCAAAGGGGGCTGCGCGAACCAAGAAGGTTACCGACTGGGCACCGCCACCTGAACTGGAGGGCGCGCTGCGCAGTCTGCACCGGAGTTATCACCGGGCTTTCGAGCATTGGGAAAACTCGCTTAGGCAACATAACGAAACACCGCCAGTGTTCATCGTCGTCTGCCCCAACACCACCGTTAGCAAACTCATTTATGACTGGATCGCCGGCGAACAAGTGGTAGATGAGAACGATTGTGTCCTGGCGCATAGAACCGGAAACCTGGACCTGCTCAGTAACGTCGTCGATGGCAAGCCATTGACCAGACCGCGCACAATCCTCATCGACTCAGCCCAGCTCGAGTCCGGTGAAGGCATGAATCCCGGCTTCCAGCACGCTGCCGCCGCTGAGATCGCCGCATTTAAGGCGGATTACCGGCGCCGTACCCCTGGGGCCGACATCGAGAAGATCACCGATGACGAGCTCCTACGGGAGGTCATGAACACGGTCGGCAAGAAGGGCAAACTCGGTGAGCAAGTCCGATGCGTGGTGAGCGTTTCCATGCTGACCGAAGGTTGGGACGCCAACACGGTTACACATGTGCTCGGTGTTCGCGCCTTCCGGAGCCAACTGCTCTGCGAGCAGGTCGTCGGCCGAGGGTTACGCCGCCGGTCCTACACCGTCAACGAAGCGGGCTACTTCGATCCCGAGTACGCCAATGTGTATGGCATTCCATTCCAGTTCATTTCGCCGGACAAACCGTCGACCGAGCCGGTACCGGCGAGGCCAGCCCATGAGGTCGAGGCTCTCGCCGGCCGCGGGCACTTGCGGATCACTTTTCCCATCCTTCTCGGATACCGGGTCGAACTGCCAGACGAGCAGATCTGGATCGATATCGAACAAGCACCCTATTTCGAGATCGGCCCCAACACCGTTCCCCGCTGGGTGGAGATGCAGGGGGTGGTGGGCAGCGGCGAACGCGAGGCCGGCGACGAGCTAGCCTACCGTCCTCAGGAAGTCGCCTACGCCCTCGCGAAACGGATTCTCGACAGCCAATTCACGAAAGCCGATGACAAGCGGCCGTGGCTGTTTCCGAAACTTATCCAGATATGCCGGGAGTGGATCAGCGAGCGAGTCGTCCTATCCAACGGCTACAACCTCGGATACTTGATGACCATTACTGAGGCGCAGGTCGAGGCCGCCGAACTGATCTGGGAGTCCATCAACCGCTCAGCTGATCGGCGCCGTCAGCTCCGCCCCATGCTCAACCGCTTCAACCCACAAGGCTCGACTGAGAACGTGTACTTCACCACCCACAAAGCCACTGTGGCGACCGAGAAATCCGAGGTTTCACACGTAACGCTGGACGGCAGGGACGGCAACACCTGGGAGCAATTGCTGGCAGCTGAGCTGGAACTGAACCCAAACGTGGAGTCCTACGTGAAGAACGACCATCTCGGCTTCTCCATCCCATATATCCACAAAGGCCGGACTCATGCTTACCTCCCGGATTTCCTGGTTCGCCTCCGCCCTCTCGACGGTGAGAACTTCGATCGTATGCTGATCGTGGAGGTGTCGGGTAGCAGGAAGAGCCCGGGACCGGCGCAGGTCAAGGCGACCACTGCGCGGGAAACATGGTGCGCGGCGGTCAACAACCACACCGGGTTCGGACGTTGGGGCTATGTCGAGATGCGCGACCCGCTGACATTCAAAGTGCATCTCGCCGAGTCGATTCAAGCCCTCTACGGCGACGAGCCGATCATCGGTGATCCAGAATTGCTAGATTTCAATATAGGGGACGTGAGGAAGGCTCGTGGCGCGTAAGCAGGAAGCCAAGGTGCCGACAACCATCGAAGCCATTAAGCATGGCGATAAGCGGACTAACATCCCGACTGCCGACGCACACGAGTTCGTCGACCCCGGCCTGGAAGAAGTCCGAAAGGTTCGCTACATCAGGGACGAGACACTCGACCCGCAGCTGGTCTGGCACGGCAAGTATCCGATGGCCGACCAGACGGACCAGGCCAACAGTGATCTCATCACCGATGCACCACCAATCTACATCCAGGAAAAAATCGACCCTCGAGTCCTGATCGAGAATCTCCGCAATACCAGACAACACCCCAGGCCGGATGCGGAACTCTCGCTATTCGAATCATTCGATGGCCTCAACGAACTAGATCAGATCGACTTCTACCACCACGACGCGAACTGGTCGAACCGGATGATCCTCGGCGACTCGCTTCAAGTCATGTCCTCGCTTGCCGAGCGCGAACGGATGCGCGGCAAAGTCCAGATGATCTATATCGACCCACCGTATGGCATCAAGTTCGGTTCAAATTGGCAAGTATCGACCCGGAACCGCGATGTCAAGGACGGCAGGCTGGAAGACGTCGCTCGCGAGGCCGAACAGATCAAGGCATTTCGCGATACGTGGGAATTGGGCATACATTCTTATATGTCGTACCTCCGCGACCGACTTCTTGTCGCCCGGGAGCTGCTCACTGAATCCGGATCGTGCTTCGTTCAGATCGGCGACGACAACGTCCACCTGGTCAGGTCCCTTATGGACGAGATTTTCGGCTCAGGCAACTTCTGCTCCCAGATAGCGTTCAAGACGACCAGCGGCGCCGGAAGTTTCTCTGGCGGAACGAACGTCATAGCATCAATCTTTGACAATGTCATTTGGTATGCCAAAAATCTGGATGAAGCCAAGTATCGTCAGCTATATCTAAGAAAGGGGATCGGCGGGGCAGGCGGAGGTCAGTATACGTGGGTTGAGGATGCCGATGGCCTGCGTCGACGAGGCTCGAAAGCGGAGCTTGAATCTGGAAGTTTTCGCATTTTTCGTCCAGATCAGTTCACCTCGCAAACCACCCGAGTCGGCCAAACAACAGTTTTCCCAATCGAAGTAGACGGCACGACATACTCACCGGCCAAGGGCGGCTGGAAAACCAATAAGCAAGGAGTTCTCAAACTAAAATACGCCCGCCGCCTCCTCGGAGTCGGTAAGACCTTGACATACATTCGCTACCTCAACGATTTTCCCGCATTTCCTATCAATAACTTTTGGGACGATACGGTAACATCAGGCTTTAGCGACCCCAAACTTTACGTAGTCCAAACCAATACCAAAGTAATTGAACGCTGTATGCTGATGTCCACCGATCCTGGCGACCTGGTATTAGATCCCACGTGCGGGTCCGGCACAACGGCTGCTACTGCCGAGCAATGGGGACGGCGGTGGATCACCGTAGATACCTCACGAGTCGCACTTACCCTCACCCGACAACGGATCATGGGGGCCAAATACCCATGGTATCTACTCGCAGACTCAGTTGAAGGGCACGCGAAGGAGCAGACCTTCACCGCTCAGGTACTGCCCCGCCAAAAGTTTACGAATAATATCCGAAATGGCTTCGTGTGCGAGCGGGTGCAGCACATCACGCTGAAGTCGATCGCGAACAATCCGGACATCAGAGAAGGGATGGGTAGGGACGAGCTCAACGCGGCGATCAGGCGACACGCAGACTTCGAGCTACTCTACGACAAGCCCTATACAGACCGGAAGAAGTTGAGAGTCTCTGGGCCGTTCACCGTGGAGTCCCTCAGCCCACACCGCTCGCTTGCCTTTCCCGGCGGGCCTGACGGTGCGCCCCACGAATCGGGCACCGAGACCGAAGCCGCCAAAGCAGCTGACGCGCCGAGCTTCGAGCAGTCGATCCTGGACAACCTGGCCAAAGCTGGCATCCAGAACGGCCGGCGCACTGAGCGAATTACCTTCGCCTCGTTCGAAAGCTATGCGGGCGAGTATGTGCAGGCGATCGGTGAACGGGCGGATGAAGAAGACGAGGACAGGAGTCCAGTTCGCGTCGCCCTCGCAATCGGGCCGCAGTATGGCACCGTGAGTCCGTCCTACGTTAAGAAGGCGGCGCGTGAAGCAATCAACGCTGAGGACGTCGACCTACTGTGCATCCTCGGATTCGCGTTCGACGCTCAGGTCACCGGTGTCACTGAGGACGATGGGGTGACCGTAGACGCCTCCGATGAAGGATTCGCCAATGTGGCGGCCACTCGCAAACTCGGCCGCATCCCGGTACTCATGGTTCGAATGAACGCGGATCTGCTGATGGGCGAGGCGCTCAGGAAGACCGGCGCAGGAAACCTGTTCACAGTCTTCGGAGAGCCCGACATCGAACTCGAGGAGACCAGTGATGGACTCTGCGTACACTTGAAGGGCGTCGACGTGTACGACCCGACAACAGGTGAGGTGCGCAGCAACGACACCAGCCGGATCGCGCTGTGGATGATCGACACCGACTATAACGAGGAATCGTTCTTCGTGCGCCACTGCTATTTCACCGGCGGCAATGACCCATACAGGCGACTCAAGACCGCGCTCAAAACTGATATCGACCCTGATGCCTGGGACTCGATCAATTCGACTACCTCACGGCCGTTCACAAAACCCGAATCCGGAAAGATCGCAGTCAAGGTGATCAACGACTACGGCGACGAGGTAATGAAGGTGTTCGGGGTTGATGATGTCCACCGATAACTACTCGCTGGACGATGGGTTTGCCGGACAGATCCCGCAGACAGACGAAGAGGTTAGGAATGCACTGAGGGGCGCCTTGCTCAGCTTGGATGCGAATGTCCTGCTCAATTTCTACCGATACAGCCCCAAAGCCCAAAGCGCTCTCGCCGAGCTTCTGCGTGCGGCCTCCGACCGTGTGTGGGTGAGTCATCAGGCGGCACGGGAATTCTGGCGCAACCGATTTAAGGCAATCGGTGACCGGAAACAGGCGACCGACACTGTCGAGAAAACACTGAAGGAGAGCGAGAATAAGGCGCTACAGGGCATCGCGACGTGGGCGAAACAGCGGGCTGTTCCCGCCGAGGTCCAGAAACAAATCCAAGAGCAGATACAGGCGAGCTTCTCCGCAGCCCACAAGTTGATCGATGCTGAAGCCGTACACTCTGGCAGGATCACGTACGATGGCACTACAGACTCAGTGGTAATTATGCTGCGGGAGTTGCTCGAAGGCAGAGTCGGTCCCCCACTGTCAACCGAAGAACACAAGACCGCGGTCATCGAAGCTGACCGAAGGTTCAAGGAGCGAATTCCTCCCGGATTCGCAGAGAAGAAATCGGATGACGGGTCCGACGGCGACGGCATCACCGGCGATTATCTAGTCTGGCACCAGTCGATCCTCGAGGCCAAGCGCCGCGATCTGCCCTTGGCCATCGTCACCGGCGACGAGAAAGAAGACTGGTGGTGGAAGCACAGAGGTGGATTTATGGGTCCCCGAGCCGAATTGATCAATGAATTCGCCAGCCATAGTCCGCACAGCTTGGTTCTGATCCGGCCGGTCCAACTGATCGACCACGCCTCGGTCCTTGATATAGCGGTCAGCGCAGAAGCAGCATCAGACGTGGTACGCGGCAGCATCGGATCCGAGGCACCGCAGTGGAATGCGGAGGCGGTCCGGGAGTTGCTCCGGCGCCTCGACGCCGAGGGTGCGGTGCAGGCCGAGGTCATCCGCTTCGCCGCCAGCCAGGGAGGAGTCATCGACCGGGAGAAGGTTTACGAAATCGCGGGCTACGACTCAGATAGAACCCTTCGAGGATTCACTCGACCTTCTGATCGAGTCACTCGCAATCTGCAGGACGAAGGTCTACTCGACGAAGGCATCGAGCCGATGCTGGCCCTCATTTATGAGGGCGATGTGACTGGAGCCCGGTTCGAAATTCCACTCGACGTCGTGGAGTTGCTATCTGCAGATGCGAACCGACGCGCGATGTAGTCGAACACCGAGTGCCATGGGTAGGTGACCTATGTCGTTCAGCTGGATCTCCACGAAAACCTCGTCCAGTCGAGGAAGGACAGAACAGCCGCGAGCTGCACTGGCGACAGATTCGGCGCTCCCGCTCCTGGAACTTCGCATGGGGTGCCTGCCGGGAGCGTCGCGAGTCGGGCGGGATTACCGGGGATAGCGCGAAATTAGTTGCACCGCAGGCAACTTAGAAGCCCGCGTAGCGGTAGGAGGACCAGAGTTGGTACCTCCGGCGGAAAGAAAAAGAGGAGAAGAGCCGGAATCCCCCAACAAGACAGAAGAAGAAACTTGCCGAATCTCCCTCTACAGGATCAAGAGCGGCGCGCTACGCGCGCCGCCCGGTGCGCCCGCCCTCCCGCTCCGCTCCCGGGTGGGCACCCCGGCGCAGAGCCAGGATGGGTAAAACCGAATCACCATCAGGCACCACCATCAGCACAGCCCTGAGGGGCTGCCGCACCATCCCTCAGCGGGATGGCTTGCCCCTCGACGGCTCCAACACCACTAGCAGAACACCACCAACAGCCGCGTTTGCTGAATGTTGTCTGTGATCAAAAGCTCAACGGCGCGTCACGACTCCGACACGCCGGGGAGTGACCTCCGGAGCGGACCAAAGGGACTTGAGCTTTCCAACCGATGACCAACTTTTCAGCGGGACCGTGCGGGACACCAGGGGATATCACCAGAACGGTTATCGGCAACATATCCCCCGGTCATCCCGGTTTCACAGACCTTGCAGGACAGGGAGGGACACCCAACCGAACGATTGACCCATGCCTGGGTGTCGCGGGTTCGAGTCCCGTCAGCCACCCCGAACGCTTCGGCGTACGAACCGCCCCCTCGGGGGCGGTTTCGTCGTTTTTACCAGCAGTTTCCTCGCCCCTGGGCGATTCCGGGACTCTGAATGTCGGGATGAGTCGGCCGGTTCCACTTACAGCGGCGCCGTGAGTTCAGGCGGCACACCCGAGGGCTTCAGGAGTTGTGGTCCAGGACTCGGGTGAGTAGTTGAACCAGTTGTTCTCGCTCCCGCTCGGCGAGAGGTTCGAGTAGCACATCCTGCATTTCTTCGAGGGTTCGGTCGAGCTGGAGTGACTGCCGCAGGCCTGCCGGGGTGATGGTGACGATATTGCGCCGCCTGTCGACCGGGTCCTGGGTGCGTTCGACCCATCTCCGCTCGACAAGTTCGTTCACAACAGCAAAGACGTCGCTGCGGTCGATGTCACATCGGCGCCCCAGGTCGGCTTGGCTGGTGGGTCCGAATTCGCCGAGCGCGGCCAGCACCGAGTAGTGGTAGCGGCTGGAGCCTGCCTTGCTGAGCGCTTGTAACACTCGCTGATCCGCGCGCCGCGCAGCTTGGTAGAGCAACCAACTGGGCAGGTTCCGCAGCCGACCGATCGCGGGCCTCGCCTGCGTCGGCGCAGCGCGCGACTCGTCCTTGACCATGCGAACGATTATGCCATATCGTTGGCAGTGTCAACGTTGGCAATATCAACGATTTCCTCTCGGATGACATGTAGCACCGGTACCACCCGTCGACCGGGTATGGCCGGCACACGATAAGGAGAGCGGAACCATGTCTGATATTCGAACGCTGCTTCGGGACCGGTTGCCGTCGACTTACATGACATTCCCCGGCGACCCGGATTACGACGAGGCCAGAGCCACATGGAACATCCGGACCCGATACCGGCCACTAGGTATCGTCCAGCCGACCAATGTCGGCGAGATCCAGGCAGTTCTGGAGTGTGTGCGACAGAGCAACGTCGACCAGGTGACGGTGCGTTCCGGTGGGCATTCGTTCGAAGGGCTCGGCCTGGGTGGCGAAGACGATAAGGCGCTCGTGGTCGACCTGGTAAAGCTGAACAAGGTGGAGATCCGGCAGCAGGAGGCGGTGGCGATCCTCGAGGGCGGCGCGCTCCTCGGCGACCTCTACCGGGAGGCATGGAACCACGGCGAGCTCATGGTGCCCGCAGGCAGTTGTGTCGCGGTCGGCGTCGGCGGCCAGATTCAATGCGGCGGGTACGGCCACTACACCCGCACTTACGGGATCCTCGCCGACAGGGTCCTGCAGTGTGAGGTCGTTACCGCGGACGGCCGGCTGTTGGTGGCGGACGAGAACATCAACTCGGACCTCTTTTGGGCCGTATTAGGCAACGGCACCGGCTCCTACGGCATCATCACCAAGATCAAAATAAAACTGAATGAGGCACCCAAAGGCGTCGCCACCTTTTCGTTCAAGTATCGGCGGTCCGACATCGACTTCGTCGAGACGTTCACGGCTCTGCAGGACTACGCCCTCTCGATGCCGACCAGCGTCAACCCTTGGATTTGCGTGTGGCTCGGTGACGTGGAGTTCGTCGGAGCGATCTTGGCCGAGACCGAAGAACAGCGGGACGCGCTGATCGAGGACATGCGAGCCGAACTCCCGCCGGGCGCACAGCACGAGATCAGAACCGTGACGTTTCTGGAATCGGTCCGACATTTCGGCCTCACCCAGACTTCGGCTCCCTGGTATTCCAACATGGACACGATCGAACGTGAGCGCGACGAGCATCTGCGTTATATGACGATCCGGGCCGGATTCATCCCCGAGCCGTTCACCGATGAGTTCATCGAGCGGCTCGCCGAAGTGGTCGAGAAACAGCCCACCACGGGTTCCCGGATCCAACTCGTGAGCATGGATCCGACCGGCGGTCCGCCGGTGGATGCCACCTCCATCCCGACCCGCGGTGGTCCTTGGGCGATGGGAATGTCGTCGTGGCTCGAGTTGGCCGACTTCCCCGACGAGGCAACCCTCATCCAGGAAGGCAAAGAGCGCGATGTGTGGCTCGACCAAGCCTACGAAACCTTCTACCCCTACAGTGCCGGCGGTTACATCGGAGACGACGATATGAAAGAAGGCGCCCACGGCCGGGATATCTACGCCAGCTACTGGGGGACCCACCTCCCGCGACTCAAGGAAATCAAACGGAAGTACGACCCCACCAACCTTTTCCACCACAAACTCAGCATCCCCCTCGATTGAATCATCGAGGGTAGTAGCAAACCGGCTGCGCCCTGGTGCTGCGGAGAGCATCCGAATGCCGGAACGTCATAGCGGCCACCGGCCCATTATCGCGTCGACAGTGGCGGTCGACGTCGCGGCGATTCGCCGTAATGTTTTGGCGAATCGTGGAATGACTTCGGTCGGACGCTGGGCCACCGCGTGAACCAGCCAATCGGCGGCTTCCTCGGCCGACAGGGTCGGTATGGACTGGTAGTGCTCGGTCGGCGCGATCATCGGAGTCTTGATCAGTGAGAAGTAGACGGTCGTGGACTTGATACCGCTGCTCTTCAGTTCGATGTCGATCGTCCGGCTGAATACCGACAGCGCCGCCTTCGAGGAGGCGTAGGCGGAAAACTTGGGCACCGATCCGTTCGCGATTCCCCACGTGGAGACGTTGATGATCTGACCATGTCCGGCCTGTTTCATGCCGGGAAGGAGTCCGAGCGTCAGCTGTACCGGCCCGAAGTAGTTGACGGCCATCGTGCGCTGGTAATCGTGCAGTCGGTCGGTGGAGTCGAGGACGGTGCGGCGGATGGACCGGCCGGCGTTGTTGATGAGCACGTCCGGTGTGCCGTGGTTTTGCAGTATCTCCTCGATCAGCCGCGCGGTGTCGGCCTCGTCGGACACGTCACCCACGATCACGTGCGCGAGCCCGCCCGCTGCGATGATCTTGTCGCGCACCGCGCCGAGGGCGTCCCGACTCCGGGCAACGAGGATGAGCTCGGCGCCTTTGTCCGCAAACTTGTACGCGGCGGCTTCTCCGACACCGGACGAGGCGCCAGTCAGAACGATCTTCTTGCCCGCGAACATTTCACGGTTCGTCCGACTGATAGCGGACGTCGTGATGTCGCGCAAAGTTTTGGATCTTTCGATGGAGACATGCGCCGCGAGAACAGCGGGGTTCAGAGTCTTTTTCATGAATTGTCCTGCCACCTTTAGTTGGAGTTACGGATTTCCTGGTCTCGCCATGGATCAGGTCGAGCTGGCTGCGTAATGCGGTATCGGATCAGCAGGTGGTGGAACCGGGATCGGCGTCGACGCCTGACTGTGTCCAACATGCTCACGATCACCCCTTCCTCAATCAGGTACGCATTAGTACTTCATTGGCTCAGAACGGTACGTTGTCGTACGCAACTCGTCAATGCACCTCCAGAGCCGGTCTGGATGACCCCCATGGGGAGTTCCGTGACGAGCGCGACGGTTCTAGTCGATGAGCTCGCGGAGGCCGCTGATGATGTCGAGCCTTTCCTGCGGCGTGTAGCCGAGTGGGATGATTTGCAGCGTGCCCACTCCGGCCTCGCGGTATGCGGCGAGTCGTTCCTTCACATATGACTTCGGGCCGATGATGCCGACGTCATGGAGGAGCTGGTCGGGCACAGCTGCGGCCGCGGCGACCTTGTCCCCGGCGAGGTAAAGTTCCTGGATTCTGCGGGCCTGCGCTTCGTAGCCGAACCGGCAGGCGATGGTGTAATAGAAGTTCTTTCCGACCGCGCCCATTCCGCCGATGTAGAGCGCGAGCACATGACGGAAGGCGTCGCCGCGGTCGGTGACGTCGCCACCGATTGCTACCGGCACAGTGGCCGTGATGTCGAGTGGTCCCAGTGCTGGGTCACGTTTGGCTTTCCCTTCGGCAAGCGATGCGCCCCATACCTTCTCGGCTTTTTCGGGGCAGTACGGGAAGGGCTGCCAACCGTCTGCTATTTCCGCGGCGAGAGCGGTGTTCTGTGGGCCCATCGCCGCGAGCAGAATCGGGATGTTGGGGCGAATCGGGTGGTTGATGAGTTTGAGCGGCTTTCCCAGACCTGTCCCGCTGCCTACCGGGAGTGGTATCTGATAGTGCCTGCCGTTGTGCACCAACGGTTCTCGGCGCCATACCTGTCGGCAGACTTGCATGATCTCGCGGGTGCGTTGCACGGGTGCGTCGAAAGCCACGCCGTGGAAGCCCTCGATAACCTGGGGGCCGCCGGATCCCAGGCCCAGCGTGAAGCGGCCATCCGAGAGGGCGTCGAGCCCCGCGGCGGTCATCGCGATGAGGGCGGGGGTGCGGCTGTAGATGGGGAGCACACCCGCCGCGATCTCGACCCGTGTCGTCTTCGCGGCGAGGTAACCCATTCGACTGATGGCGTCGAAGGCGTATGCCTCTGGGACGTAGACGATATCGAGTCCAGCGCGTTCGGCCTCGATCACTTCCTCGACGCCCGCCTTGAAGTCTCCGGCATAGTTCAGAATCGTCCCGAGCCTCATTCGCTGGCTCCACTCCTGCCGATCATTCGCTGAACGCCGCACCGTAAGTGGTACAGCGGGGAGCTAGTTGCGTACATGTCAGTACTTCACCGTAACGTAAAGTACGCTTCTGTACGTGACTCGTCAACGTACCGCCGGAGCCAAGCCGGACCGCTTGCCCAGCGGGCCGCACAAACTGACTCGCGAGCAGGTGGCAGACTCCCAGCGCAGCCGGATTCTGTGGGCCGCGCTGGATGTCGTTGGGCGCCAGGGCTATCCGAACACCTCGATCGGCGACATCGCCGCACAGGCGCGGGTGTCGCGCACGGCGATCTACGCGTTGTTCGCCGATAAGGAGCAGTGTTTCCTGGCCGCGTGCGAAGAATTCGGCAACGATGTGCTCGCCAACGTTGTCGAGATCGCTGTCGCCGCGCCCACTCCGCTCGCTGCGCTCTCCGGGGTTACCGACATGCTGATCGAGCTGATGCGCCGCGAGCCGGTTGCCGCCAGGGCCTGGCTTCTCGAGCTTTACGCGGCAGGTTCCGCGGGGCTCGAACTACGCCTGGTATTCGTACGGAAACTCGAGACGCAATTCGACGCACTCGCCGCCCACGTTCGCCGTCTGGACCCGAGCTTGCCCACACTTCCCGCCTTCGCCGGCCGCGGTGTGGCGGCGGCAATGTTCGAGCTATGGTTCCAAGCACTCGACAGCCAGGACGACAAAACGCTGCAGGAACTCCGCGCCACCGCTGTACACGTGTGGCTGGTCGGTCTCACAGGGCAGGAACACATTTCACGATTGCTCTGAAGAGCGTGTCGCCGAATCGGCGACCGCGGGACCGCTCGAGGCCGCGATCGGCCGGGTCGCCGAGCGGAGGATCAGCGCAGCTGGCGACAGTCAGCCTGAGCAAGTTGATAGTTATGGCGCTTCGTCACACTGGCCCGGGTTGGCCGCGCGATCGACACAGACACCCCAGCTGACCTGGTTTTTCCGCGCGGTTGAGCCGCCGGTATGGGGGTTGGGAACGAAAGTGGTTATTCCGTAAACCAGCGCAGCGACTCCCACTGTGCCGGCCACGTCGAAGGATCCGTACACGGCCAGCGTGGCGAGCACCGATGTGACGATCAGGCCGAGCCTGGCGACCACGCGTCCCGCGCGCGGACGCGATTCGGACAGGCACGCTCCGACTACCGTCGATGCAAATCCCGGCAATAGAACGCTTCGGCGGCGTCTGCGCCTACCGAAAGGTCGCCGGTATAGGCCGCCAGCGCGGTATCGCGATGAAAGGGCGGTACGGGATGGCAACCGTGCCCTCGCGGCCGATCTCGATCCCTCCAAGGACCGTCCTGATTGTTCCAGATTTGCGGCTACAGTTGTAATATGACCGGCCGTCTCGTATGTCGCAGCCATGCCAACAGTTCGCGGCCGGGCTTGGTTCGCACTGGTCGACGACTCGGCGATATGGCATGGCGGCCGCATCGGTCCGGCCGGGCGGGAGGGTATCTCGACCAGCGAATCGAGCTAATGCGGTCCCCAATCGGCCTGTTACGGCACCGTGATCTGCGAGAACTGCATCTCGGGCTGCCACTACAAGGGCGGTTTCCTGGCCGACTTCACGACGTTTCCTGGTTTTACGGAATCGCATGGTGCTGCCTGGCTGGTTGGTCGAAGCGGTAATGCCGGATGAGGTCGTCTGCGGAACTGCCGAAGACCTGACGACAAGGAGAGTTCTGAATGACTGTGGATACAGTGCCCGAACGCCTGCTCGTGGCGGCCCTGGATTTATTTCACTCCCAGGGTTACCACGGCACCGGTATCGGGCAGATCACCGCGGTGGCGGGTGTACCCAAGGGGTCGTTCTACAACTACTTCAGCAGTAAAGAGGCGATGGCTGTTGCCGCCCTGCTTCGTTACGCCGCGGAAAGCCCGTTTGCGCTGCTGTTCGACAAGACCGTCGGTGGACCCGTCGAACGGGTGCGTGCGCATTTCGAAGCCCATCGCGACATCTTTGTCGCGTCCGGGTATCGGCGCGGCTGTTTGATGGGGGCGTTCGCGACCGAGATTGCCGATCACAGCGAGCAGACTCGCGCCACACTCACCGCCCTGTTCAACAGCTGGGGAGAAGTCGTCGGCGCGGTTCTCGCCGAAGCTCAGGCCGAGGGCGCGATCTCGGCCGGGCTGGACCCCCGCTCCCTCGGCGAGTACATCGTCCAATCATGGGAAGGCGCGCTGATCCACGCCCTCGCGACGAAGAACGATGCACCACTGCAGGTCTTCTTCGACACCACATTCGACAAGCTGCTGGTGCCCGACCCGGGTCACGAAGGACAGGACGGGTGACGAACCCGAAAACGACTTCCCCGCGCCGTATGGCTGCGGCCGAGAATCGACGTGATTACTGGTTCATCGGTTCGGGTTTGCCGATGTTGTCGATATGTCGGAGGAAGTGGGTCAGGACGCCGTTCGGGTCTTCGATCTGCGGCCAATGGCCGATGGTGGGCGCCAAGAGGACGACGTCCGGATCGGGGATGATGTCGATGTAGCGGTCGGCCATGTGCTGACCGGAGTTGGGGTCGTAGGGACCGTCGATCAGTCTCATGGGCACCCGAGTCCGGCGCATCGCCCGGACCCACCGGTTGCGGTGATGGTACCGGTCTCGCACAAATCGCCCGACTTTGTGGGTGACCCTCTTGCCGTTGTTGTACTCCAAGACTTGGCGGAACTTCTCCAGCGATTCGTTCGACGGCTTGGTGTCCGGGCCGAACAACTCCCGGACAGCCGCGTTCATCAGGACGCCGGGCATCAATACCCGCCAGTATCTGGCGACGACATCACCCAGCGGAGTCTTCGACAGCAGCGTTTGGACCAACCTGGGGCGGTAGACCTCGTTGAACAGGCCGCCGTTCAGCCAGGTGATCGAGTCGATCCGGAACGGGGCCGTGGATTGCTCGTTTCCGTCGTGGCGGGCGAGTAGTTCCTGAGCGACGGAGACTCCGATGTCATGAGCGATGAGGTGGCAACTGCGAATACCGAGATGTTCCAGCAGAGCCTCGTGCATGTCGGCGTGATCGTGTACGGAATACTCGTAGTCGACCGGCTTGTCCGAGAAGCCCATCCCCAGCATGTCCGGCGCGATGACGGTGAATCGTTCTGTGAGTCCCGGCCAGATCGCCGCCCAATCCCAGGAACTGAACGGATAGCCGTGCACCAGAAGCAGATTGGGCCCGGTACCGGCTTTGCGGTAGAAGACGGTGAAGCCGAGATAGTCGAAGTGCGCACCGTCGGCTTTCCATCGTTCGAGCTCGTCATCCACACTGATCTCCTCCCTATGGAACATATGAATTGTCCAGTTCGGTGGTTCGTGGTCGGAGCGGGATCCCGAACAGGACTGGGCCGGTGGAGGGTCCGCCGAGTGAGACCAGATAGCCGATGGTGCATCGGTTTTCGACCGGTGCACGATCCGCGTCGACATCACTGTCATTCATTGTCGTCGCCCCTCCGAGGTGCAGCGATAGATAATCGTTGCGTTCATGCTTCATCCACTGATGGTTCGGGCTGGGCGTATCGGTCCGGGCGGGCGAGTCGAGTGTGCTGGGTGCGGCCGCGGAGTATGACTATTTCCGCGGGTCGCCAATGGGTCTTCTCGACCGGGTCCGCGGAGGCGACGGTGGTTGCGGCGGCAAGGATTCGGGCGGGGTCGCGCTTGGCAAGTTCACAAAGTCTGGCGGCCTCGTTCACCGGGTCGCCGATGACAGTGAATTCGTAGCGGTGATCGGCGCCGACATTGCCGGCGATCACCCGACCGGCTGACACGCCGATGCCGGCGGTGAAGGTGGATTTGTTGTGCGCCAACCGGTCCTGGATGGCGCGGGCCGATTCCAGTGCGGCGCCGGCGGCGTCGGGCAGGGGTGTCGGGGTACCGAAGACGGCGAGTGCGGCATCGCCCTCGAACTTGTTGAGCAGCCCGCCGCGGCGTTCGACCTCGTCGACCACGATTCCGAAGAACTCGTTGAGAATATCCACGATCTCCTCGGCCGGCTGCGTGGCGATCATCGTGGTGGACCCGATGATATCGATGAACAAGGTGGCGGCTTCGGTTTCCCGCCCGCCCAGCTGCGGATCGTGCCCGATGGCCGCGTCCGCGACGTGGTGGCCGACGTGGCGGCCGAACAGATCCCGAATCTGTTCGCGCTCACGCAATCCCGTCACCATCTGGTTGAAACCGCTTTGCAGTTCCCCTGATTCGGTGCCGTCGTAGACGCTGACCGCGACATCGAGATCGCCGTCCTCGACCCGGCGCATCGCATCGCGCACCGCGCGGATCGGGGCGACGATGGCCGACAGGTTCAAGGTGATCAGCAGCAGCCCGAAGCCCAGTATCGCGCCTCCCATCGAGAGCATGCACACCGCCAGCCGGTCGGTGCTGACCTCGATTCCGCTCAGCGCCAGCACCGCCACGACCATGGACAACGCCACCGGAGCTCCGCTGCCGAGTATCCAGACCAGCATCGACCGTCCGAAGATGCCGATCCCGGGCCGCCTCGACGGCGCCGCATTGTTCAATATCTTGGCGGTCACCACCCGCAGCGCGAATTCGGCGATCAGGTAGCTGTTAGTGCAGACGACGGTGGCGGAGAAGCTGATGCCGAGCACGAAGTCCGGCACCAGTGCCGGCTCGGCGGCGGCGTAGAGCGGTGTCAGCACCGCCGCGCCGATCGACCACAGTAGCGCCTGCAGGAGTACCAGGCGTCGTGGGACGCCGGCGGACGCGATCTGCTCGGCCTCGGTCGGCACATGAGTCGGATTGATCGCCCAGCGCAGCGCCCGCAGACCGGACACCGTGCCCCACAGTGTTCCGATCACGACCGCTGTGGTCGCGGCCACCGGCACCCCCACGAAATTCAGTGGCGCCAATCGATCGATGAACAACGTGGGCCCGGGCAACACGAACGCAATCAGCAGAATCGCCATCGCGACACCGATGAGGTTCACCGCGATCAGGCCACCCGTGAGCAACAGCTGCACCCGAATCCGCTTCGTTACCTCGGACTCCTCGGCCGGCCCCAGCAATCGCGAACCCCATGGCGCAGGACCCAACGCGGTCGGTATCACACCCGCATCGATCACCAACGCGGGCCGGACACCCGATGCGCCAACCATGTCAACACGCTGATCAACCATCACCATCATCCACTTCCATCAAGCGGGATTTCACGTCGGGCTATTCGGCAATCAGTGTCGGGCGAGGCCGCAATGCGGGTCAGGCGTTCAAGAGAGTCATTACTTCCGATCTCATTTCCGGGTCACTGGTAACTTCTGTGCGGGAATGGCTTGTATTCATTTTTCGACCGCCGGGCCACAGTCGATATCGGGAGTCTTTCCGCTCACGCTGATCGGAGCGATTCCGTCGATCCGCCGACTCAGCGGTCGGTGCCGATCCGGGGTGCGGTCGAGCTGGGTCGGGTTACGGTTCCCGAGCCGAAATAACGGCTGGTGTCGCGCACCAGTGACGCGAGCAGTGCCCAGGTCATCGGTCTACCGATAGCCGACGAGGCGGTGAAGCCGCGTCGAGGCGCCATGGCAAAGGTCCAGACGAATCGGCTGCCGCGTGCTGTGGCGTCGACCCGATAATCCTCGGCGAAGGATGCGAACAACGGCAGGTTGGCGCGGGTGACGTAGAAGCTGTGGCGCCGCCGGTGCTCCTCCCAGCGGAAGAAATGTTCTTCCATGCGCAGCGTTCGTCCGAGTTCGACCGTCCGGGCTGCACCCGGCCCGTACGGTGGATCGTTGACGAACCGCACGTCTGTCAGCATCCGGCACCACCACAACGGTCTCCTGGCAGTCAGCCCGGCCCATACCTGGTCGGGATCGGCCGCCAGGTCTATCGGAAACCTCCATCGCAGCGGCGCGGTGTCGAAGAATGTCTCGTCGACGGGGTCGAGAACGAACCGTGGACTCGTCACGTCTACTCCTTCACGGACGTCCGTGACGGCGATCGGAGTATTCGAGATAACCGCGCCCAGTGAGAACGCGGCCGTCGAATTCGCCGAAGAGTTTGTAGCCGGCGATATTGCCCATGCCCGCATGGAGCCACTGGGTATCGACGGTGCCCATCAGACGCGCGAGCACGGTGTGGCCGTCGCGGATGGTCCACGTGAAGCTCGACGGTACCGCCATCGGTTGTCCGTCGTGCCCGACCACCGGTTCGGGTCGGTAATCGAGGACTTCGAATCGGACCGTCGTCCCCAGCCGTTTCGCGCCACCACCGACTGTCCGCAGCCAGGCACCGACAACACCCGGCTGCCGACCGAATGTCCCTACTACCACGAGCAGCAGCTGGGTGTCGGTATCGAGGTTGATCACGTGGTAGGTGAAGAAGTCGTTGGGCAACTTCAGTCGCGGGGGCAACGGTCGCGACGCGATCATGTAGGGCGCGAGACCGGTACCGTATTCGAAGGTACACAGCCCGGCGACCGCACTGTCGGCGCCGTTGTGCATAATGTTGCCCTGGTAGCGGGTCAGCAGCGAAAGATGTTGGTAAAACCGGCTGTTGGCGAACCAGCTGACCTCACCGGTGGCGGTGAGCGCCAGATCCACGCCGAATCCTCGGCGCGTGCTGACCAGCCGGAAGTTCGGGTAGCGCCCACTGATCGTGTAGTCGTCGCCGAAACACAGCATGCTGCCGTCCGGGGCGAAGTCGCACTCCGAGGCCCCGTGCGAGCTGAACGGATCATGGGTGGTCGCGGCGGTGCCGTGGCCCACGATGGCAGTGCCCCGCGCAGTGCCCTGTAGAGCACTGTCGTCGTCCCACGCTCGCCATCCCGAATAGCCGATCACCGTCATATTCGCCATGAAATGGTGCGGCGGCGGCAAATCCGGAATCATGATGCCGTAATGCACACAACCACGGCCGAACCGGCTTCGCGACGGCGGGGCGAACCTCGGCAGTCGCGGCGGCGGTGCCGTATCCTCGGTCACCTCACCGAGGAGTCTCATCAATAGCGGCGTCACTCGACCGGCCGGGCCGGGTGGTCGCACCGCCGAGTCGTACCAGACCGGCTCAACCTGTTCGGTATCGCTCCTGCGTACGCCAGTATTCGAATCGTTCCCAGTAACTAATGCCATCGGACTTCTCCTCAAGACGACTGGTCATCTCATCGGAGGATATCAGTGACAATGTGTAGCAGCAAGAGCTTGTCGCGTACCGATCGGGCGACCGTCACTTTGGTGGTACAGGTGTTTACGGCGAAATTGACGAATCAACCGCGTAAAGCGGATTCGAATGGTTGCTGGAATGGTCTTCGTACGACTGCCTTTTCGTGCTTTCGATCAGAAAGATGTTGTGCACCGAGCCGATTCCGCTCTCAACGTGGGCACGAGTGTGGCCGGAATAGTCTGACTGCGGCGGAAGCCCCGCAACGGACGCGACATTGACGATCGTGCCGCCACCACCCTGCGAGAGCATCTGTGCGAGTCCATATTTCATGCACAGCCACACACCGGTGAGGTTCACGGCGATCATCCGGTCCCAATTCTCCCGCGTGACCGCACACGACGTCAGCGCTCATCTGGAGCGCCCGCACATTGATCGAACGGGCTGCGGACGATCATTCATCTGGATCGACGACGAGATCGGTGACGGCGACCGCGCGCCGGGCCCTGAATCTTGATGCGTGCGGGTCGACCGAATCGCAACCTGTTTGCGTGTCTGCCAACACGCGCACATGCCGCTTACGTGTGCACGTTACGGCCGTATTCTTCGGGCGGCGGCGTGAACTAGTCCGGCCGGTCGGTGCGCAGTCGGTCATAGCGCCGCTGGAATTCGTCGATAGCCTCATGAATGCTGCAGCCCAGTTCTGCCCTGATGCCAAGGGGCGCTCGGCCGATTTTCTCGGTGAGGATGAGTTCGTCGACCGAGGTCTCGTCGTCCACATGAGCAGTGTGTCGGTACAGCACGGGGCTGGCAACCAGTTTCCCTTGGGCGACAGTATCTCTCAACGCACGGTATCGCCGATTGCAGTACGTCCCGCCGACTCCCCCAGCCTCGCGTGCCGAATATCATTCGGCAGCAATACCATTCCAGCCACCGAAGAGCGGGTGCCGTGCGAACCCCTGGAAGGTCGTCATTCGGCGGCCACACGGGTCGTGGGCCGGTCCCATGAGCAGGGTTCAGTGTGTGGGGCTCCAGGAAACCTCTCCGCCGCCCGGGCGGGGAGTGCCTCGGAGCGGGGCGGTGATGGTGCAGGCGATGTCGAGGGTGAGGCGCTGCCAAGGGTCGCGGGGGTCGCGGTCGGTGAGTTCGACGGCGCGGCGCAGTCGGCAGCGCAGGGTTTGGGGGTGAAGGTGTTCGGCAGCGGCGGTGGCCGAGGGGTCCGCCAGATAGGCGGCCAGTCCTTTGAGTAGATGCCGCTGGGTAGGGTCGACGAGGGGGCCGAGGACGGTTCGGGCGACGGAGTTGCACTGTGTGTGCGTCGCCGTCGAGCAGGGGGCGGTCATGGAAAGCGTGCGCGGGCGCGGAATCCAGCGCGTCGGTCGCCAGGCGGTAGGCGAGCGCGGTGTGGGTGTCGGCGTGCTCAGTGATCAGGCACCCGAGATCGCGCATGCGGAACGGGGACACCACAAGCGGTGAAGTCATCAAAGCTGTCCTGGTGCCCGACAGTGATCTCTGACGATTGCACAAGGGCCAGATTGGTCCCACCGCATTCGTACCGCCTCATCATCCGAGGTTGGGTTGCGCGCCTTGCGTCAATCGGGGCCGCATCCAGGACGAACACGGCGGCAGTCGATCCGCCACCCTGCGCGTACCCCAGGAACGAACCCAGCATCGACGGTGCCAGTTCATGCCGACATCAGCAGCACCGCGCGCCCGATTTGTTGTGGATGCTGTACGTGCGGCCCCAGGAGCTCGAACCTCCGACGCACCGCAGATGCACCGGCGGACAGCAACCTCGACCGGGCGGCCACACGCTCTGAAATCCTGCTACGGCCCTATTGCGGCTCTTTCGCCCGGGAAGAAGAGCTACTTCTCGCGCGCGAAGATCGCTGACGAACCCGACCGGGCCCCGCATCACACTCCCCCGCTGGTCGATGGGCGAGCGCGTGCCCGAACGGCACGGATGACGATCTCCGGGCCGGTGACCAGCACATCCCGGTTCGTATGCTGGTGCTTCAGCCACCCAGATGTCGCGGGGGGGGGGGGGGGGGGGGGGGGGGGGGCCCCCCCCCCCCAAAAAAAAAAAAACCACCCGCGAAGGAGCCCGCC
>NZ_JBITDI010000006.1:207463-525213 GCF_044454005.1 Nocardia sp. NPDC051570
GGTGCCCCGGCCCGCACCCCGCCCCACCTGGCCGTGCATTACCCCCCCCCCCCCCCCCCCCCCCCCCCCCCCCCCCCCCCCCCCCCCCCCCCCCCCCCCCCCGCGACCAGCAATTCCTCCACATCCGCCGGGACTTCGATCGCCGCCACCCGCACGCTTCGCCGCACTGGTACCTGTGCCACTTGGCGGTGCTCCCCGACCACCGGCACCAGGGCATCGGTACCGCGCACGCTGCTGCGCCCACTGCGACGAAACCGGGCAGGCCGCGCATCGGGGCACTCCGGACCCACACGGCCGTTGTCCGGATTACGCGTGGGAGCGGTTTGAGATGATGCGTCCTGCGCAGATTACTGCGTTGACATCGAGTAGGTCCGACAATCGGGCCATCGGGTCTCCATTGATGGAGATAATGTCGGCGTCGTACCCGGGGGCTATCAGGCCTTTACGGTCCCCTACCCCGCATGCTTGGGCTGCGCGGCTGGTCGCGACCGCTAGGGCCTCGGTATTACTGAATCCCAGTTGGCTGCCGAAGTGGATTATGCCGTGCGCTAGACAGCTGTGAGTTTTGCGTGGGTGAACGCCACCGTCTGAACAGCACAGCACGGGTACGCCCTCTTGGTGCATTCGGGCGTAGACGGTGGTTCGTTTGTCCAGACGTCGAGTATCGGCTGTTTCCAGCGAGGTTTCCGGGGGAAGCCACGCCTCTGTGGCGCCAATGTAGATCTGTTTCTGTGCCAGTAACTCGACAGTGTTCCAGTCGGGGACGCAATCGTTCTCGGTGTAGAACGAGGCGTGTTCCACGCCGTCCACACCCGCTGCGACCGCATCGGCGATTCCCTGTGGTCCGTGGGCGTGGGCGGTGATTTTCATTCCCGCGTCGTGGGCTGCATCGACTGCGGTTTTGAGTTCAGCGAGGGAATACTGCGATTCGTGCGGTCCCCATCCCGGTGTGATAACGCCTCCGGTAGCCATAATCTTGACGACGTCAACGCCGCGACGAGCACGTTCAGCTATCGCGGCGCGGATGCCAGATGTTCCCTGGCTTTCCCCGCCCAGAAACCAGCAATGACCTTGGCGCGGAGTGATGGGAGGTCCCGCCGCCAGCACCTCTGGACCGCGCCCCTGCCGGTAGTCATCGCGGAGTTGTAGAGATAGATAGTCCTTGTCGCCCAGGTCTCGAACAGTGGTAATCCCGGCCTGGAGGGCTTGGTTAGCGTGGGTTCGCATGAGGTCTACCAACCCGCCCTGCGCATGCGCCAAGCTTGTCTTATTTTTTTGGTGTGGATCAAATGCCAGGTGCGTATGTGTATCAATCATTCCTGGCATCAACGTGCTCGAGCCGAGATCGACCAATGGTACGGACGAGGCGGGATGCGCCCCAGAGAAATCCACACTGAGGATCTGCTGACCTCTGAGGTATACGACCGGAAAGCCTGAATGTTTGGAATTCCCATCAAATAGGCGCTCCGCACGTAGTGCCCAGTTCATTACTTCTTGCACGTAGGACTCCATTTTTGTCATGCCGGGTTGGAATAGCGCCTCAGGATTTCTCTGTGGAGTTTCCCGGTAGGCGTCGGAGCGCCATGAGATAGTCATCTGTCAGTGTGATCAGGTTGCGAATGTCGCTATGTCGTAGCCGGGTATCGCTATTTTCTTCCGAATCGGCAGGACCATCGGCATCAAGCTTGGACAGCCTTTGCCCACATGCGGCCAGCAGGGCACGGTAACGAGGGGTGGATTGATTGAGCGCAGTGGGAAGTTGAAGTGCTAGAAGCCCGTCCTGAATTTCGATTACCCGACGGTATAAGCGGTACCGAATATCAGTCACATTGAAACTGTCTGCAACCCTACGCTGGGGGGCGGTGAGGGCAATTCCTGGAGTGGTGTCAACCAGGGCGCGCCATAGCGGGTACAGCCTGTGATGCGCTCGGACGCTGATCAGCCAATCGTAGGCTTGTTCGATCGAGGGGCCCCACGAGGGGATCGTCAAGCCGACCACTGTAAGGATAGTTCCGGTCAAGGCGCCGATCGGAACAATCAACTCCCATTGGAGTGGATTGAAATCCAACATTACGAGAAAAACAGCACTTCCTCGATCAAAGATGTTGATCAGATACACTGCGGATCCGGCGCCCATGAGGCGAAGTCCCGAACGTATCCACCGATCGGATGCACGCCGAGAAAACGTGAGAGCCAGACGAATAATTTCCGTTGAAGCGATCAACAGCGCGCCCACATAGATCAGAGAATAAACAGCGACCTCAGGTCTGTGGGCCTCCTGGATGATGTAATGCGGGGACCGTGGCCGATTGCTATCGAAGGCGATCAGCCATAGGCCTACCATGGCGGCGGCAACGAGACCGATGACCAGAAGCCGGTGGCGAGCGATCCTGCGCGCTTGCTTCGGCTCGTACACCCAGAGTACGAGAGTTATCAGCACTGCTCCGCTGAAGAAAATCCCCTCGAACAAGTGGATCAGCAGTGCCCCCAGATTGGGGACTCCAGAATAATCGTCAACCAACTTGGCGACACGTGGCACAGCGAGCGTGTACCCCAAAGCTTTGCTGACAAAGACAGATAAGAGGGTCCAGGAAGCCGTGTCGTTTCTACCGCGATGAACCTGTAGATCACGAAGCTTATAGAGCGCCGCCAGGTAACACAGCGCTGCACATATCGGAAAAACAACGTTCTTAAACTCGATCACAAAACCTCCAGGAGGCGGTCAATTATCGGCGCCCCAGGGATCTCGATATCCGCGCTACAGCCTCTGGTTCCGAGGAGCGGTCTATAACCGCAGGCATAGAAGCGATTCTCAAGAGGATGAAGGATGCAATCATTTCTGCTTCTCGTTCTTCCAATGAGCTGTATTGGGTACGCCCCAGTACTTTCTGAACTATCTTTGGATCCAGGTTGGGTAGCAGAACCCGAGAGAGGTCTTGACTGAAAGTGGGGGCGGATTTGTGTTCGCACAGAATATGGCCGATTTCGTGCGCGATGATATGCTCCTGATGCAGCCGAGTAGTTTGTTGCTGATAAACAATGTAATCAGCGTTTTCTACTGAGACCCAGAGCCCGCACGGTCCATCTTTCGACAACATCAGAGGAAGCAAATTTATGGGACGGTTCCGACGGCGACTGAGGCTACGACACAGGTCTTCGACCGAAAAAGGCGCCGGAATATCGAGACTTTGAACAAGCTTCTCACAGCGTCGGCGTAGCCGTTTTCCCTCCACCGTATCTCCAAAGCTCATATCGTCAAGGCCAGTCCACGTTGTGATGATCATGCGCTGCCTACCCCTGGTTTACTCGGGGTCATCACTCAATAGTTTCGAAGGAAGTCCTTCGAGCTCGCGAACTCGTTCCATTACTTCAAGAATTGAACTGATACTGCTTGGCGACATACCGTTTGCGCGTAGCGCCACCTGCTGCGCACCGATGTCTTTGAGCGCGTGCAGCAGATGTAGGTCGCCGGCTACTCGCATCACGGTGTTGTTGTCTCCGAAGAAATAGGCAGGAGGCACGCCAAAAAACTCGGCAAGGGCTTCGACATGCTTCATCGTCGGATTATCTCGCTGGCCTTTACGCAACAGCCACAGATAGGTAGCTGAGATCGTCGCGCCACCTTGTTGACTGATTGCATCAGCGACCTCGTCGTTGCTGTAAGGGCCACGATTGGGCGGGTGAACAGTGTCAAAAAGATAGTTGAGCCGACCAGCCAGGGTCGCCAGCTCTCCCCGAGACTTATCCATCAGTACACCTCCTTATGGCTAGACCGCCCCCGCAGGGTAGCAACGCCTTAACTCGTGTGGGTCCCGTGGGACGGTAGGTCACATGCTAGTTGCGCACAGTGATGTTCGGTGCTTTGATCGTGTCGTGCCCTCTACTGGCGTGAAGACCGGAGACTGTCGAGTACACAGCAGTTGTCGGACGCCTGGTTCAACGTAGGGGTCTCGATAGGAGACGCGCAAGGGGACGCTGTCTCCCATCAGGCTCAACGTTGACTGTCTTGCGAGGCGCAGAAGGAACACCTTCGGTCGAACGAGGGTCGACCGGGCAGTCAGCCTTGTTGCTGTGTGGTGCGGGTTCCGATCGTGGAGGGGACGATCGGAACCGGCACGCAATCAAGAAGATATGGCATAGTAGGCAGGTTACGATTTCGGTTGTGCCTGCGGGCCATTCGGCGATCAGCCAGGTTTCGGCCACGGTGCCGTTGTCGGCGCGGGGGGGTGTCGCGGTTGGCGGGGTGGACCCGCAAGGCGATGGACCATATCGAGCAACCCAACCAGACGGATGGAAGCCTCGATGGTGAGCTGGATTGGTTGACGATGGTCGCCAAGGCATTACCCATCGGCCGTCGAAATGGTCCACACCCCGCACGCTTCAACCCTCTCGGAGTATCACCTTGACCTCACCCATCGCACCGTTCGATGAGACCTACCTCGCCGACCCGCATCCCGTGCACCGCGCACTTCGCGACGCGGGCCCCGTACAACGAGTCTTGCTCCCCGCCGGGGCGTCGGCGTGGTTGGTAACGCGAGAATCAGATATCCGTCGCCTGCACACCGACCCTCGACTGTCGATCGACAAGCGGTCGGCGACCAACGGCTACACCGGCTTCTCTCTCCCGCCGGCACTCGACGCCAACCTGCTGAATATCGACCCACCCGACCACACCCGCCTACGGCGGTTGGTCTCCCATGCCTTCACCCGCCGCCGCGTCGACAGCCTCAGCGGCAAGGTTCAGGCCGAAACCGATCGCCTGCTCGACCGGATAGCAGGCCGTGAACAAGCGGACCTGCTCGCCGAATTCGCGATCCCATTGCCACTCACCGTGATCGGCGACCTCCTCGGCATCTCCACTGGCGATCGCGATCGGTTCCGCGCATGGACCGACGCCCTCCTGGCCCCTGATCCGGCGCAGCCGAACCAGGCGAAGGAGGCCGTCGTCAACCTCGAGCGGTTCTTCATCGACCTGATCGCCGACAAACGCACCACCCTCACCGACGACTTCGTGTCCGATCTGATCGCGGTACGTGGTACCGACGACCGACTGAGCGAGGACGAGCTCGTCTCCCTGGCATTCCTCATCTTCTTGGCGGGCTACGAGACGTCTGTCCACCTGATCGGGAACTCTATATTGGCGCTACTCGATCACCCGGAACAGCTCGCCACGCTACGTTCCGCTCCCGACGTGAGTGCTACCGCAGTCGAGGAGCTTCTGCGCTACGCACACCCAAACCAATTCGCCATCAGACGCTTCCCCACCGAGGACATCATGATCGGCGGTGTCACCATCCCGGCCGGCGACACCGTCCTACTCGGCAAGGCCTCCGCCAATCGCGACCCACATCGGTTCGACAACCCGGACTCTCTGGACCTCGAGCGGGAAGACAATCCCCATCTCACCTTCGGCCACGGGGTGCACTACTGCCTCGGCGCGCCGCTCGCACGGCTCGAAGCACGCATCGCCATCGGCAGCCTTCTCCACCGGTTCCCGGAGATGCGGTTGGCGGTCCCTCGTGATCAACTCCGCTGGCGAGCATCCTTCCGAGAACACGGACTACAGGCGCTACCAGTGGCATTCGCTCACGCACCGCGATAACGAACCGGTGATCACCCCGGCCGGATAGCCGGGGTGGCTACCCGGAGACCGCAGATGGGCCATGTCCTGTCACGAAACTCCCGCCCGGCCGCGCCGATGATTCATGTCTTGGCCGCGGCACTCATGCTGATCGTGGTCGCCGGGCTCGCCGGAGATCGTGCGGTGCACGGCGCACCGGTCGAACCCATCCGGGTCGGCATTCCCTCACCAGTTCGGTGGCTATTTCCGAGCGCCCGATCAATCGGACGACCCTGCTGGCCGTCGAGGAGATCAACGCCGCGGGCGGGCTGCTGGGCCGTCGGGTAGAGCCGATCATCGTCGACGGGCGTTCGGACTGGCCGACTTTCGCCGCCGAGGCCGAACGGCTCATCGGGCAGGAGCGGGTGGACGCGGTATTCGGCTGCTATACCTCGGCCAGCCGTCGCACCGTCGTCCCGACAGCGTGTACCTGTGGGCACAGGCGGTACGAGCGGCGGACTCGACCGAACTGGAACGAGTATTGCGAACAACAGCGCTAAGGTACTGCTGCGGACCGGCGGGCCGGGAAAGGCATTGGCGCTGTTCACCGAGGCGTCCACCGTGGCCACCGACATCGGCGGCCGACTCGAACAAGCCCGCGCCGCGGAGGGCATCGCCCACTGCCTGGCCGCCCTCGGCGACCACACCACCATCCACCTACGCCGAGCCGTCGACATCTACCGCGACCTCGGCGCATCCGAAACTGCCACCGCGGCAACCCATCTCGCCACTCTCGAATCCTCGCACATCGTTACATTCATTCCATGGCTGCAAATCTTCGAGAAACGATAACGGCGCTAGATACTCTGATCTTCGTCGAGGTCGTCGGACAGTGCCAACGGATTGGTTGCGTTCAGGCGTTTGCGAAGCTGAACCCGTTGGTGGATCAGGACCGAGGCGGTGAATGTGACGACTCCCAGTCCGACCGCGAGCGGGCTGGGACGGGAGGTGACATGGAAAGCCAATGCGCCGACCAGGACGCCTGCGACGATGCTGTTTACGACGCTGACCATGCCCGCGATGGTCAGCAATAGCTGAGTTTGGTTGGATTTGATTCCAGCGGCATACAGAATTGTGGAGATTTCATTGTCGGCAGCGGGTGGTGCGAGATATCGGGATAGGCCGGGTGCCAGCTCCAGGTAGAGCTGGCGGATTCGATTTGCCCGCCGGGCCGCCTGATGATCGTCGATTGATATTTGCAGCGTCCTCTCGAAGGTGACGAGTCCCAAGAAAAACAGGGCCACCAATGTCACCGTGCTGAATACGAGGAAATCGCCTTGATAGTGGGTCGCCTGTCCGGCGAAGCTCAATGCGACCATGGCCATCGAGAGGGTGGTCAGATACATGCTCGCCCGGCCCACAGCTTCCGAGGTGATACTCGCTTGGGTACCCTGCAAGGCGAAATGCTCGGTCGTAACGATCGCAATGACGGTCGAAAGGTCATCGCCAAATGAAGGTTTCCTTTCGCTCATGCCGACACCATATCGGGTGAACTGGTATCCGCCTGTGCGACTCTTGCGAGTGCGGGAACTGTTGCCGCTATCGGGCTGACACCGTCGCTACCGTCGGTAACAGTCACCGTCCGGTTCTACCGCATACGGCCCTCGATCAATCCGCCGCCGCACCCGCGACGAATACGTTCTGTCGGACGAGTGGAGGTCGAAGGGCGACGTGCGCGGTAACTGTTTGTCACGCCTCGCGATGACGATGGCCCGGTATCGGCACCGAGTGTTCGCGGGCTGGCTGATCGCGGTGACGGCGGGGTTGATCGGCCTGCCGCATCTGCTCAGCTCGGTCACGGCTCCGGCGCTGGACGTCTCGGGCTCGGAATCGCAACGGGTGAGCCGGATTCTGGCCGATCAGCTACCGACGCTCGGCGCGGAACAGGCGATCGCGGTACTGCACTCGCCGGTGCGCCGGACCACGGATCCGGCCTTCCGAGCGGCGATCGACGCCGGTTCGAGGGCATTGGCGAACAGCGACAGCGTCTCGGGGGTGCTGCTGCTACCGGTGGCGGGTGATCCCGACCGTCCACTGCCCTTGGGCGACAGTCTCGAACCGCTACGTCCGTTGTTCCATGACGAGCACACGGCCTATCTCTTCGTGGGATTGTCCGGCGACGATCGGCACCGGCAGGAACAATCGCCCGCATTGCAGACCGCCTTCGATCAGGCGGCCCGGACCGCGACCGACGGGAGCGTGCGCGGATATGTGATCGGAGTATCCGCATTCGGCCACCTGTTCCAACAGTTCGCGATCACCGATCTGATGCGCATCGAGCTGATCGCGGTACCGCTCGCGATCGCGGTGCTGTGGTGGGGGCTGCGCAGACCCATGGCGGCCTTGGTTCCCATGATCATCGCGGGCGCGTCGACGGTGACGACGCTGGGAGTGCTCGCCCTGTCGACCGGGGTGCTCACCGTGGACGGCATGCTCCTGGTCGGGGTCAACGCCATCGGCCTGGGAGTCGGCATCGACTACGCCCTGTTCGTGATGAATCGCTATCGGGAGGAGTTGGCGGCCGGAGTCGAACCGGAACACGCCATCGGCACCGCGATCGCCACCACGGGACGTACCGTGCTGTACTCCGGGCTGATCCTGGTGTTGGCGTGTTCGAGCCTGTTCGTCTTGCGCTGGCATGTGTTCACGCAGATCGCGGTCGGAACCATGGTCGCGATCGTGGTCGCCTCGATGGCCTCGGTCACGCTGTTACCGGCCGTTCTCCTCTCGGTGACCGATCGGCTCGAGCGACGGACTCCGCGAGAGCCACAGTCCGGCAACGAGAACGCGCGGCCCGGACGGCTGGCCCGTTGGTCGGAACATCTGATGCGGCATCCCTGGCCGTATGCCGTCGCGATCACTGCCGGGCTGCTGTGTGCGGCGATCCCGGCGGCCGATATGTCATTGGGTCTCGACCTCGAGCGACGCGCGCTGGCCGGCACCACATACCTCACCGGACTCACCCTCGGGGCGCGAGACGTTCCCGGCGGATCAGGTCTTGCCCTCGTTCTGGTGCAACAGCCCGCTGAGGCGATCGGCGACATTCGGCCGTTGGAGGCCGCCCTTCGAGCGGACCCGGAGACTGTCGCCGTCGCCACCATCGACGTCGGCGACGGCATGTCCGTCCTTCTCGTCGTGCCGAATCAGCCCATCGACTCGCCGCCGATTGCCCAGTGGGTGCGGCGAATTCGGACCGACATCGCGCCGACGGCGGCACCGCCCGGCGCCGAGGTCCTCGTCGGCGGGCCGAGCGGCGTTGCGACCGACATCCTCGGGGAGGTCTCGGCGAAGCTGTGGTGGGTGGTGGGTCTGGTGTTGATGTTGATGTTCACCGTGCTGGTCATGGTGCTGCGCAGTCTGCTTCTACCCCTGAAGGCGCTGGCGATGAATCTTCTGGCCACCGGCGCGGCGTACGGGCTCACGGTGCTGGTGTTCCAGCACACCGGAAGCGGTGTGATCTGGCCGCAAGTACCGTTGATCGTTTTCGTGCTGTTGTTCGGATTGTCCACCGACTACGAACTGTTCCTGGTACGCCGGATTCAAGAGGAATACCTGATCACCGCGGACAACCGCGGCTCGGTCGTGGCGGGCCTGCGGAGTACGGCCCGGCCCATCTCACTGGCCGCGGTGATCCTCGCGGTCGGATACGGCAGTCTGCTGATATCACGGCTCGACGCGCTCCGGGAATTCGGATTTGCCATCGCCGCGGCGCTGATCATCGATGCGACGCTGATCCGGCTCGTTCTGGTGCCCGCATTGATGCAGATCATGGGTCGCTGGAACTGGTGGTTTCCGCGGTGGCCCATCCCCGCGGCTGAGCGTGACGAATGCCCTGTTGGAATCACCACCACAGGGCGGAGGGAGATCAATGACGGAACTCTGTATTGATGCGTTGCCGTGTTTGACGTCCGATATCGAACGGGTGCAAAGGCGACTGACGGCAACCTGCACAATTCCTGGTCGACCCGATCTGACGGAAATCATTGCTCATCTGGTCGATGACGTGCCCAAGCTGGTCCGGCCGACACTGACGCTCATGGCCGCATATATCGGAGCGGATCCCACCCGGCCGGTGACCGACGAGGTCATAGATGCCGCCGTCGCGGGTGAGCATGTCCATATCGGCACAATGGTGCACGACGATGTCATGGACGAGGCGGACAGTCGGCGTGGTCGGCCCAGCGTCCATATGCGCTGGGGAAACACCATGGCGATTCTCTCGGGTGACTATCACCTTTCCACCGCGGCCGATCTGTCCTACTCTTTCGCTCGCGAACCCCGCCGAGTACTCGCCAAGACATTGTTGGCGCTCTCCAGCGGTCAAATGACCGAGACCGCGGACCTGTTCGATCGAGGTCGCACGGTGGAGCGATATCTCGAGGCCATCACCGGAAAGACCGCCACACTGTTGTCGACCGCGTGCCGCGTGGGCTCGATTCTGGTCGGCGCCCCCGATAGTATCGTGGCAGCCCTGGGGACCTTCGGGCTGGAATTCGGAATCGCATTCCAAATCCATGACGACGTCCTCGATCTGGTCAGGTCATCCGAAGAACTGGGTAAACCCGCAGGCAATGATATGAGGGAGGGCGTGTACACGCTGCCGACCATCCTCACCATTTCCCGTCGGCCCCAGATTCGCGAATTGCTCACTCGGGATATGTCTTCGGCCGATCTGACGGCGGCCCGAGAATTGATCGTGCAGTCGGGAGCGCTCGCCGACGCGATAGAATATGGGCGCGACCGATTCCGCCGGGCCATCGATGCCCTGGACAGCTCGACAGATCGAGCTCCACACATTGGCGCACTGATCGATTTCGCCAGCGGTATGCTTTTCGAATTCAGCTGATCTACAATCATAAACAACGATCGATCGCCCCGAAAAGGAGAGCGCTGCGCCGACTGAAAGTCGACGCAGCGCGGTGGCGAATACGATCTACTCCTACGCGCCGACGGTGATCGGCTGCGTCGGGTCGGTGACGTTGTTCAGCGCGGAGGTGCCCGTGAGCGTGCCCGTCGTGGCATCCGTCGGGCAGCCGAAGCCGCCGGTGGTCTTGACCGGGGCAGAGGCGTTGGTGGCGGTCACCGTCGACGGGTTGCCGTTGGTGAAGGTTCCGGCGAGCGTGGCCGGGCCGTCCGGGGCGACCACGGTGGTGCACGAGGCCAGGCCGCTGGTCTGGATGACCATGCCGCCCTGCGGAACCGTCAGGTTGCCGATGATCGGCGAGCCGTTCTGCACGGTCACGGCCCAGGTACCGCTGGTGGTCACCGTGGCGTCGACACCGGCCAGATCGGTCGTGCAGTTACTGAAGGTCGGCGCCGAGATCTGCACCGAGATCGGGCCGCTCGGGTTCTGGTTGCCCGGCGCCGCCGGGACTGAGCCCTGCGCGCTGAGGCTCTGGCAGGTGACGGTCACCGATCCGGCCTTGAGGACCTGCGCGCCCTGGCTGGCCGCCGTGACGGACGCTCCGGCGGGACTGACCGAGGTCGAGCCGGCGGGGGCATGCGGCGCGGCCTGCGCCGGACCGCCGACGGTGAACGAGGCCACGGCACAGCTCGCCGCGATCAACGCAGCCCGCGCAAAGAACAGTTTGTTTGACATTACGCACTCCTCCGAGGGGATATGAGAGTGAATCCAATAAGCAATTCGACAGTGAATCGAACTGGACTGCCGATTAAAAGCTACGGGCAATAGCTCCATCGGGGCAATCGCCAGAATGCCAGCTTTTCGCGTTATCGAACCGATTCGAACGGGATGGATAGCGACCGTCGGGTCGGATATACTGAAGAGTTTTCTCTCCCCCGGGATAGTGGTACTTTGCGGCATGTATTTCCAGCTAGAATTAAAAGTGATAAGCTGAACTCTTGTGCTCTATGCACAGCTCCGGAACGACCCTTCCGTCGACCCATCCCATCGAGAGCACATCCGAACCACCGGATCGGACCCCTTGCCGCGCGCTCGACGCGATGGGCACACGCTCAACGGGAAGTTTGAGTGTCTCGGCGCACGGCACAACCCGAATCCCCATGACGGTGACAAATCCCAACCTCGCGACGGAACGCATTGGGTGATATCCCAATTCGTTGACAACGCTAACAATGTTTCCGAGGATGCCGGAAGCTGGCTGGCCGGACACTTCGGGCATTCCGCCAGGGTCCACCACTGCGCAAACGCCCTGGAATTCACCCCTTCCACCTGGAAGATGTGTTATTGCTCGGTTACCCGGCCGCCCGGAAAACCCCTACTCGCATCACGCCGAAATGTCCGACCGAGTGCTATAAATCCCGCGTGGGGGGCAACCAGCCGCTCACCAGCTGGCCCGGCGGCACGCGCTGTCGCCGAGCCTTGGGAATTCGATTCGAAGAGGAATGTGTTCCGAATGAGGAAATTGCGCGTATACGGCGTGACCTGTGCCGCCGTTGCGGGGATCGTCATGGCCGGCGCGGGCGTCTCGGCAGCCGCCACCCCGGTGGGCAGCACCGGAAGCAGCAGCGGCTCGGTGAGTAGCGGGTCGACATCGATCATCATCGACCTGCTGAAGCTTCTGAAGATTCTCGATACCGGCAGCGGCTCCCACAGCTGATCGCAGCGAGAAATGAGAGGCCGGACTCGATATATCGAGTCCGGCCTTCGATTCATCTCAGGGCAGACGACCATCGGCGCAGAGTCCGCGAATCTCCTCGGCATACTCGGGATAGTGCCGGGCCAGCGCATCCGGATCACCGACAGTGGCCGCCTCCGGGGTGAACGGCGGCGCGACGACGACGCTGCTGAGGGTGTGATCACCGAGGGTATGCGCCGCCTGCCACACACCGGCGGGCACCACCAGATGCGGCCGTTGCCCCGCATCGAGATCGGGGCCCAGGATATGACGGACGGGCCGGCCGTCGCCGTCGAGCAGGGTCATCGCCAAGGGCGCGCCGGAGTGATAGGTGAACACCTCGGGATATGCCGTGGCATGCAGCCCGGCGAAATGCTCGGCGGGCAACAGCCAATAGATCACCGTGGAATGGGAATCACGCCAGGTCTCGCGAAAGTACCCGTGGCAGACCGCCAATGGCTCCAACTTCAGTGTGTCGATGATCCGCGCAGCGGTGGTCGTCGTATCCATCAGACATGCTCCTTGTTCTTCCGTTGCTTCGCTCGGTACATGGCGGTATCGGCCAGTTGCAGCAGTTGATCGGTATCGGTGATCTGTTCGGTATCGGACAGCGCGGTGATCCCCACACTGGTGCCGACCGTCAGCGATCTGCCATCGACGAGATACGGCTGGGCGAGGGTGGCCCGCAGGCGCGGTTCGATATCGCTGTGCCCCTGCGTCTCCCGGATCGCGACGGCGAATTCGTCGCCGCCGAGGCGGGCCACGACACCCTCGCTACCGGCGCAGTGCCGCAGGCGTTCCGCGACACCCCGCAGGACGATATCGCCCGTCGTATGCCCGAACTTGTCGTTGACCGTCTTGAAATCGTCGACATCGCAGAAGGCCACCACCACCGGAGAGCGGGTATCGGCGTGCAGCGCCACCAGCCGATCCAGGTGGTAGAGGAACAGGGTGCGGTTGGCCAATCCGGTCAGAGGATCGTGCAGCGCTTGATGTTTCACCTCGCGCAGCAGCCGATCGTTCTCCGCCAGCGTCACGACCTGCCGGCAGATCACCAGTCCCAGTAGCGCCAGCGACAGCGCCTCCTGGAACGGGCTCAGCGTGACCCCGACCGCCAGCTCGGCGGCGAGGAAGATGCCGGTGGCGATCAGCGGCAGATAGGGCACCACCAGATGCGCCAAATCGACCGCGCGGTGCCGCTCCTCGATATCCGTTGCCGGACCGGGATTGTCGGGCGCCACGGCCGCCAGGAAGAACAGCACCGGACAGGCCATGAACCCGGCCTCGAGCGCGGGCGGAACCCGCGTGCCTCCACCATCGACGAAACGCGCGAACAGGGTGCTCGACACCACATAGGAGGTGGCCGCGAGCGCGATGAACAGGATCGGCGCCTCGCGCACACCGGGTCGAATCCGCGCCAGCACCACGGTGGCCCCGACGAGCACCAGATAGGCCAGCGGATGGGCCACCAGCAGCGACACGATAGGACCCGACGCGGCCCAGCTCACCGACAGTTCCCGGCCCAGCGTCACCCACCCGAACAGCACCATCGAGCTGAAGATGATGGCCAGGTCCAGCACGCGCACGATCCGGCGTCTCCGAATCCGCAGCGGCGCACCGTATTCGACGCCCGTCGCCGACGCCCGCACGATCACCGCGAGCAAGGCGAGCACCGCGGTCAACAGAAATCCCGCGGGTCCGAGCGTCTCGGTGGGCAGCGGCACGCCGGCGATCACCTGTCCCCAGCTCCAGGCCGCCAGCCCGATCACGAAACATGCCATCGCACCGGCCATCCACCACCGCCACTGCCGCCGCGGACCCGAACGCATCGCCGAGCGCACCCACGCCAGCAGCGCCACCACCGCGGCCGCCAGCTCCCATCCCTTGTTCAGGGCCATCGAGCCCGACCATCCCAGCACGCCACTGGCGGCAATGCCCACCTCCGCCAGCAGCAACGCCACGGATACGGTCGTCACCGCCCCAAAGGCCCACCCGCGCAGGACAAAACGTCTACCCCCGCTGCCGTCGTCCACAAGACACCGATGGTAGGACCCACCGCCGCACACCGCATCCGAACCGGCGCCATTGTGGACCCGGTGGTGTGAAAGCACGGTTGACACAAGGCCATTGACACCGATGTCACCCGGGCCTAAAGTCTCCACACCACATAAGGAAACTTTCCTAACAGTTCACCGTCGTCACCGCCGGGAGAGAGGGCACGTGGCCGACATGCGACACACCCTCGCCGGGACGCCGAGCCTGTTGCGGGCCATCAACGATCGGGCCGCGCTGGAACTGTTGCTGGCCAACGGCCCGCTCTCGCGCACACAGATCGGGACGCTGACGGGATTGTCCAAGCCGACCGCCTCCCAGCTGCTCCTGCGACTCGAGGCCGCCGGGCTGGTTGTTCCGGTCGGGACCACCGCGGCCGGTGGTCCGGGCCCGAATGCCCAGCTGTACCAGGTGAATCCGGCGGCCGGATACGTCGCGGGCGTCGATGTGACCAATACCGAGGTTCGGATCGCGGTCGCGGATATCACCGGTGCGACGCTGGCCGAACACCAGGTTCGGACGAAGGGATGGTCCGCGGCCACCACCATCGCGCGGGTGGCCGAGGCGGTCGCCGAGACGGTCGGCCTGGCCGGACTCGACCCGGATGCGGTGCGCGAGGTGGTGATCGGCCTCGGCGGGGCGATGGATCCAACCACCGGCACGCTCCGCTATGCCACCCACCTCCCCGGCTGGCACTCCCACCGGCTGATCGCCGAGCTGCGGGCCGCGATCGGCGCGACGGTCTCGATCGAGAACGACGTCAATCTCGCGGCCATCGCCGAACAGACCCACGGCGCGGCGCGCGGCTGCGAGGATTTCGTGCTGCTGTGGACCGCCGCCGGTGTCGGCGCGGCGATCGTGATCGGGGGCCGGCTGCATCGCGGCTTCCACGGGGGCGCGGGCGAGGTCGGCTATATGCCGCTGCCCGGCGTACCGATCGTCCACGATGTGCGCCGCAAGAATTCCGGCGGCTTCCAGCAATTGGCCGGGGCCCCAGCGGTTTCCGCGCTCGCGCGCAGTCATGGGCTGTCCGCGCCCACGGCGGCCACCGCGGTGACCGAGGCCCTCGAGACGCCCGGCGCGGGCGACGCCTTCCTGACCGAATTCGCCGACCGGTTGGCGCTGGGACTCGCCTCGATCGTCGCGGTGGTCGATCCGGAGCTGGTGATCCTGGCCGGTGCGGTCCCATGCGCCGGGGGCGAGCGGCTGCGGGCCCTGGTCCAGGACGCGTTGGCGGAACTGACATTCGCGCGAACCGAGGTGCGCGGCAGCACCGTCCCGGGCTCGACCGTGCTGTACGGCGCGCTGCAGCGCGCCCTGGCCTCCACGAGGGAAGCCGTCTTCTCGACCCATTGATCTCCAGGAGTTTCACCCATGAGTACAGCGCTTCGCGCCCTCGCCGCCGCCACCGCGACCGCCACCCTCGCCCTGCTCGTCACCGCCTGTACCGGAACCACTTCCGGCGGCGGTGACGACGGCTCCGACGCGGGTAAGAACGTCGACATCACCTTCTGGCACGGTTGGAGTCAGGACAACGAGGTCAAGGCCATCACCGACAATGTGGCCGCCTTCGAGAAACTGCACCCCAACATCCACGTGAAACTGGTCGGCAACATCTCCGACGACAAGATCGAACAGGCGCTGCGCGCGGGCGGCCCGGACGCACCGGATGTGGCCTCCTCCTTCAGCACCGACAACGTCGGCAAGTTCTGCTCGGCGGGCGTCTGGGTCGACCTCGCGCCGTTCCTGAACAAGGACGGCATCGATCCGGCCGCGACCTTCCCGGCGTCGATGCGCCAGTACAGCCGATTCGAGGGCGATCAGTGCGCGCTGCCACTACTCGGCGACGCCTACGGCCTCTTCTACAACAAGACGGCCTTCGCCGCGGCCGGAATCACCGCCCCGCCCAAGACATTCGGCGAATTCGAGGCCGACGCGGTCAAGCTGACCCAGCCCGACGGCGAGGGCTATAAACAGCTCGGTTTCCTGCCGACCTACCACGGCTACGAAACCACTCCCGAGCACTACCTCGCCCAGTACGGCGCAACGTATTTCGACCAGAACGGCAAGTCGAACATCGCCACCGACCCCAAGGTCGCCGCGATGTACACCTGGCAGAAGGATCTGATCGCCAAGCTCGGCGGATTCGACCGGCTGGAGAAGTACCGCACCGGCTTCGGCGACGAGTACAGCGCCAAGAACCCGTTCGAGACCGGACAGGTGGCCATGTCCCTGGACGGCGAATGGCGCACCCAGTCCCTCGCCGACGACAAGGTCGGATTCGACTGGGCCACAGCACCGTTCCCGGTGCCGGACGACCAGGCCGCCAGCTACGGCCGCGGCTATCTGTCCGGCACCATCATCGGCATCACCAAGTCCAGCCGAAAGCAAACCGCCGCTTGGCAATTGGTGAAGTACCTGACCACCGACACCGACGCGGTGGTGAACTTCGCCAACGCCATCCACAACGTACCCAGCACCAATGACGCCCTGGCCTCCCCCAGACTCACCGCCGATCCCGCCTTCCGCACCTTCGTCGACATCGCGCGCAACCCGAACTCCTCGACCACCCCGGCCAGCGTCAACGGCGGCGCCTACCAGCTGTCGATGAAGAACCTCGGCTACGACTTCGAGGCCGGTAAACAGCCCGATCTGCCCGCGGGCCTGGTCGCCACGGCCAAGGAGATCGACGAGGCGATCGCCCAGGCGAAGTGATGGACCGGACATACCGCGGTTCGGCCGCATCCAGACGCAGGCGCAACACCTTTCGCACCGTGGCGTTCCTGTCGCCCTGGCTGATCGGCTTCACCGCATTCTTCGCCTACCCGCTGGCCTCGACGGTCTACTTCTCGTTCATGCACTACGACGGGTTCGCCGCGCCGACCTTCACCGGCCTGCGGAACTGGGACTACGTCCTGAACAAGTATCCGTTCTTCTGGCAGGGCCTGCGCAACACGCTGTGGCTGGTGCTGGTGATGGTCTCGCTGCGGGTGATCTTCGGGCTCGGCATCGGACTGCTGGTCACCAAGATCAAGACCGGGCTCGGCTTCTTCCGCACGGTGTTCTATCTGCCGTATCTGGCCCCGCCGGTGGCGGCCACCATGGCCTTCGCATTCCTGTTGAATCCCGGTACCGGGCCGGTCGATCATCTGCTCGCCGATCTCGGCCTGCCGCAACCGGGTTGGTTCAACGATCCGGCCTGGTCCAAACCCGCGCTGACCATGCTGGCGCTGTGGGGCGTGGGCGATCTGATGGTCATCTTCATGGCGTCGCTACTGGATGTGCCGCGCGAACAGTACGAGGCCGCGCGCCTCGACGGCGCGGGGCCGCTGCAGCGGTTCCGCTACATCACGCTGCCCAACATCATGCCGATCGTGCTGTTCGCGGTGGTGACCGGCGTGATCCAGACCATGCAGTACTACACCCAGGCGATCGTCGCCGGAAAGGTCGCCAGCGGCAAGATCGCCGGCGCCGGTGAGCAATTCGAGCCGGGCTATCCGCACGGCTCCACCTGGACGCTGCCGCAGCTGATCTACAACCTCGGCTTCCAGCGCTTCGACACCGGTTCGGCGTGCGTGGTCGCGGTGATCCTGTTCACCCTGTCGATGGCCTGCACCGCGCTGCTGCTGCGCCGCAAATCCGGCTTCCTGCAGGAGGACTGAGCGATGACCGTGACTTCCGCCCCGCCGATACCCATCGCGCTCGACCCGATGCCAGCCCGAACCACCCGGCGCACAACGGTTTTGAACTGGGTGGCCGTGCACTCGCTGGCGATCGCCGCCGCATGCGCGTTCATCCTGCCGTTCGTGTTCGTCTTCCTCACCTCGGTGATGTCGGATCAGCAGGCGCTGACCTCGAATCTGTGGCCCGCGCACTGGCATTGGGACAACTACCTGAAGGTCTGGCGCACCCCCGGCTTCCTCACCTGGTGGCGCAACACCCTGGTGTACGCGTGCGCGGGCACGGCACTGACGCTGCTGTCCAGCATCCCGGTCGCCTACGCGCTGGCCAAGTTCCGGTTCCGGGGCCGCAATCTGGCGCTGATGGGGGTGGTGTCGATGATGATGCTGCCACCGCAGGTGACCGTGATCCCGATGTATCTGGTGTGGGCCAAGCAGTTTCACCTCACCGGCTCGCTGTGGCCGCTGATCATCCCGATGGCCTTCGGCGACGCGTTCTCGATCTTCCTGCTGCGGCAGTTCCTGTTGACCATTCCGGACGAATATCTGGAGGCGGCCCGCATCGACGGCTGCGGTCATCCGCGGATCCTGCTGCAGGTAGTGCTGCCGATGGCCAAACCCGCCATCGCGGCGGTCGCGCTGTTCCAGTTCTTCTACTGCTGGAACGACTACTTCGGCCCGCAGATCTACGCCAGCGAGAATCCGGCGGCCTGGACGCTGAGCTACGGGCTCGAATCGTTCAAGGGCGCCCACCACACCAACTGGAACCTCACCATGGCCGCGACCGTGCTGGTGATGGCTCCGGTGATCATTCTGTTCTTCTTCGCTCAGAAGGCCTTCATCGAAGGCGTCACACTCACAGGGGTCAAAGGCTGATGTCCGCAATCAAACTGGCCGTCGTCGGCGGCGGCTCCACATACACACCCGAACTCATCGACGGCTTCGCGCGCCTGCGCGATGTGCTCCCGATCGATGAGCTCGTCCTGATCGATCCCGCGGCCGAGCGGCTCGAGCTGATCGCGGGGATGGCGCGGCGGATCTTCGACCGCTACGACCACGGCGCCAAGGTCATCACGACAGACGATGTGGCACACGGGGTTCGAGACGCCGACGCGGTGCTGCTGCAGCTGCGCGTGGGCGGGCAGGCCGTGCGCGCCGAGGATGAGACCTGGCCGCTGGAATGCGGCTGTATCGGCCAGGAGACCACCGGCGCGGGCGGTCTGGCCAAGGCGCTGCGCACCGTACCCGTGGTGCTCGATATCGCCGAGCAGATCCGGCGGGTCAGCCCCAAGGCCTGGATCATCGACTTCACCAACCCGGTCGGCATCGTGACCCGCGCACTGCTCAACGAGGGTCATCAGGCCGTCGGGCTGTGCAATGTCGCGATCGGCCTGCAGCGCCGGTTCGCCGGGCACCTCGGTGTCGACCCGCGGCTGATCCGGCTCGATCATGTCGGCCTCAATCACCTCAGCTGGGAGCGCGGCGTGACACTGCTCGACCATCCGGGCGCATCGACCGGACAGGAGGTCCTGCCCAAACTGCTGGCCGATTTCGGCGAGGCGATCGCCGAAGAGGTGCATCTGCCGCATTCGCTGCTGCGGCGCCTGGGCGTGGTGCCGTCCTATTATCTGCGGTACTTCTATCAGCACGACACCGTCGTGGAGGAGCAGCGGGCCACCGGCTCGCGCGCCGCCGAGGTGAGCGAGATCGAACGGCAGCTGCTGGACCTGTATGCCGATCCGACGCTGAACACCAAGCCCGCACTGCTCGAAAAGCGCGGCGGCGCTTACTATTCCGAGGCCGCCGTCCAACTGCTGGCCGATCTGCTCGGCACCGGCGAGGGCACCGACACCCAGGTGGTCGACACCCGTAACGACGGCATTCTGCCGTTCCTCCCCGACGATGCGGTGATCGAGGTGCCCGCCCATATCGACGCCGACGGCGTCTGGCCATTGCCGCAGCGCCCGGTGGAACCGCTCTATGCGGGCCTGATGTCCCATGTGGCCGCCTATGAACACCTCGCGCTGCGAGCCGCGCTCGAGGGCGGCCGGGAGCGGGTGGTCGAGGCGCTGCTCGCCCATCCGCTGATCGGCCAGTGGGATACGGCCGAACCGCTCGCCGATCGCCTGATCGCCCACAATCGCGCATATCTGGGCTGGGCGTGAACGAGCAGGTACGCGGCGTCCTCGCCGTCGACGGCGGTAACAGCAAAACCGATGTGGCGCTGGTCGCCCTGGACGGAACGGTCCTCGGCTCGGCGCGCGGCGACGGTTTCGAACCCCACCGCGACGGTCCGGATCGCGCGGTCGAGAAGCTCGCGCCGCTGATCGACGCGGTCGCCGAACAGGCCGGACTGCGGCCGGACCGGACGCTCACCACCCGGGTCAGCGCCTGTATGGCCAATATCGATCTGCCCGTGGAGGAGCAGCGCCTGCACGCGGCCGTCGCCGCGCGGCCGTGGGGTCTGAGCGCCGCGGTGAGCAACGACACCTTCGGGCTGTTGCGGACGGGCACCGACAGCCCGCGCGGCGTCGCGGTGGTCTGCGGCGCCGGAATCAACTGCGTCGGACTGCTGCCCGACGGCCGGACCGCCCGCTTCCCCGCCCTGGGCATGCTCACCGGCGATTGGGGCGGCGGGAGCGGGTTGGCCGCCGAGGCCATGTGGCATGCGGCGCGGGCCGAGGACGGGCGGGGCGGCCCGACCGCGCTGTCGGCGGCGATCGGCCGGCACTTCGGGATGGCCGGGGCCAATGCGGTCGCCGAGGCGATTCACTTGGGGCACTTGCCCAGACAGCGGCTGCACGAGATCGCCCAGGTGCTGTTCGCCACCGCGCAGGAGGGCGATGCGACGGCGCTGCGGCTGATCGATCGCCAGGCCGACGAGATCACCCGTCTGGCGGTCGTCGCGCTGCGGCGGTTACGGCTGCTCGACGAGCCGACGCCGGTCGTGCTGGGCGGCGGTGTGCTGGCGGCCCGGCAGCCGCTGCTGATCGATAACGTGACGGCCCGGCTCGCGGTGGCGGCACCCCTGGCCGAACCCCGAATCGTCGTCGCCCCACCGGTTTTGGGCGCGGCGCTGCTGGGTCTCGATCATCTCGGCGCGGAGCGCGCGGCCTACGAGCGGCTGCGTGCGGCGTATCCGACCCAGGCGCTCTCGACGGAGTGAATGCCGAGCGAATTCGGCACCGGCGTCCCTCGCGTCCCCTCCGGAGCGCGAGGGAACAGCGCGGCACCGATGTCCATTTTGCCAGAAAGTTGCTGGTCGACTTCGATCCGCGGAGAGCGGGGGGTCGATCCGGCGGGTTGCCGGTACGGCGGAACCGTGGCGCACGACACCCGGGATTCCATACACTTCCGCCTGAAACGGCGGCACTTCACATGTCGCCCGCCAGAGATCGGATATCCGTGAACCGTTGTGCCGCCACGATATTGCTGGCAAGTGCCGTCATCCTCGCCGCGGGCCCGGCCGATTCGATGCTGGCCGCCGGCCCGGGACTGCCCGGCCTCGAATCCGGTTCGGCCAGTACCGGTTCCACGAGCGGGTCGGCCGTGACGGGTTCGGGCGGCAGCCTCAGCTGTGCGGCCATCGGCAGCGCGATGACCGTACTGGGCAATGCCCACCTGGGCTGCGACGCGCTCGCCGGCTGAATCAGCGGTCGGCGTTACCCGCCTTCCATTGCGCCCACGGAATGTTCCAGTCGCCCAGCCCATCCAGGCCCGACAGCGTGCCGCCGACGGTGTTCTGCACGATCGCGATATCGCCGCGCTTGGCGGTCTCGTAGACCCATTTGGCATCGGCGGGACTGAGATTCAGGCAGCCGTGGCTGGTGTTGGAATAGCCCTGCTGACCCACCGACCACGGCGCGGAATGCATGAAGATGCCGCTGTAGGACATTCGGGTCGCCCAGTCGACCGGGGTGCGGTAACCGCCCGGGCCGGTCGCGGCCACACCATAAGTCGAGGAGTCCATGATCATGTGGTCGAACCGGTCGCCGAGGATGTAGACGCCGTTGTCGGTCGGCGTGGCGTTCTTGCCCATCGAGGTCGGCATAGTGCGGATCACCCCGCCGTTGCGCTCGACGGTCACCATCTTGGTGTCGTCGTCGGCGGTGAACACCATCGCATCGCCCACGGTGAAGGCCGCGTGCGCATCGCTGTCGCCGACCAGCCCGTCACCGATATCGCGGCCGTAGGTATCCACATCGACGGTGACCCGGGTGTCCGGCGCCCAGAAATGCTCCGGCCGCCACCGCACCTCACGATTGCTCACCCAGTAGAAAGCGCCTTCCACCGGCGGCACCGTCGTGATCTTGATCGCATCCTGCACGGCGTGGCGATCGGGAATGCTCTCGTCGAACTGGATGGCCACCGGCTGCCCGATACCCACCGTCTGATCGTCGCCGGGCAGCAACCACGGATGCGTCTTGTTGCGCGGCGCCAACGTCGTGAAACTCACTGCGCTGGAGGCGATTCCCCCCAAGCCCACGGCCTCGGCCCGCAACCGGTAGGTACGCCCGAACCCCAACGGCTCGGTCAGCTGCCAGGACCGACCGTCCGGCGCGAACCGCCCCGCCACCTGCTTACCATCCGGATTGAGCAGGGTCACCGCGGACAGCAACCCGTCCTCGACCCGCACCTCCAGCGGATACCCCGGCGAGACCCCCACCGCCCCCTCGGCAACCGGCGTGAACAACTTGGGCTCGATCAACTCCCCGATAGGCCTCCCCTCCGGCACCGCCCCGCCACCACCACCCCGCGACTGACCACATCCGCCCACGACCAGCGCCACCACCGCGACCACGGCCGCCACCCCCAGCACCCTGCCCCGATACCGCCCACGCCATCCACTCATGTCCAACCCCACTCCCTGCCTCGTACGCATCCGAGCCCGCACCGGCTGCGCCGACAACCCCCGCGAACGGAGATCGGTCGAGACCACGCCCACCCATTTTGCCAGCCACCCCACCCACCGAGACGTCCGACACACTCACCCAACTCCCCCAGATCCCCCACCCCCGCCCAACCCACCACCCCCACCCCCAAACCACCCCTGAACAGCCGATTTCACATTCCCCACCCGCTCCTGTTATGGTTTTCCCCGCACCGGAACGGAGCAAAAGCCTCCGCCCGGCAGCACCGGCGCCATTAGCTCAATTGGCAGAGCAGCTGACTCTTAATCAGCGGGTTCGGGGTTCGAGTCCCTGATGGCGCACTTCCCAAAAGAGGCCCTGACCAGCATTTTCTGGTCGGGCCTCAATTCGTTTTCGGAGCGTCAACCGGCCTCGATGTCACGAGCTGTCACAACCGCGCCCAATGTCTTCGCGGCCTCCACCAAAGCATCACGCTGGGAATGGGTGTAGGTGCGCTGGGTGATCCGCCAGCTGGGTTCGTGTGAGCCACCTTTGGACAAATTGTCCGCTCGCGAGGGGTAACAGATCGAGGCGGCCGGGACACGTCGTTGTGGTACCTCGGTCGGTCACATCCACCTGGTCTCAGGTGCCCGGATCGGGTGCGGCCACCCACGTGTCGACGCCTTCTTGCATCGAGCGTTTGACCTGAATCGGAGCGCAGGAGCCGACGATGGACGCTCGTGCGAGGTCGGCAAGCTCCCGGTCGGTCAGGCCCAGCTCGGTTCGGGTGATGCGGTACTGGTCGGCCAAGCCGCCTCCGAAAAGGAGCGGATCATCTGATCCGAGGGCGACGGAAACTCCGGCCTCGAGAAACACACGCAACGGGATATCGGCCGCGGTGGCGACGATCAACCCCGGATAGGACGAGGGACACAGCTCCACCACGACCCCGCGTGATGCGAGCAACGTCAACACCTTTCGGTCGCGCGCGGCGGCGAGACCGTGACCGATCCGGTGTGCCCCTAACAGATTCACACAATCGGCCACGTGTGCGGCCGGCACTACGGCTCCGCTGTGCGGCACGATCCGCAGGCCCGCGGCGGACGCCACGCGACAGGCGGGCGCGAAGTCCGGCACGTGGCCTTGTCGTTCGTCGTTGGACACTCCGAAGCCGACCACACCATCGTCGGCGTAGTCGGCGGCGAGCTCGGCCAGCGCGATGACATGCTCGGGGGCGTACGTCCAACTCGCGGCGATGATGATGCCGATTCCGACGCCGGTGGCAGTCGTGGCGGCCGCGGCGGCGTCCAGCACGATCTCGGTGGCCCCCCGCAGGGATCCGAACCGGTCGACATACGACGTCGGGTCGACTTGGATCTCGATCCACCTCGCGCCGTCGCGGGCATCGTCGACGGCAGCCTCCCCCACGATGCGCCGGATATCGGTCGCGGTCTGGATGACCGCGCGGGCGCCATCGTAGGCGCGCTGAAAACCTGTGGGGCTGCGGGCATCCGAGAGGTCGGGGGGCTCGAGGCCGCGCTGGGCGGCGAGTTCGCGCATGGTCTCTCGGCGCATCGCGCCTGTCAGGTGCAGATGCAGGTTGGCTTTGGGCAACGACGACAGGTCACGCATGGGCCCTCCCGGCGACGATCTCATCGATGACCTCACAACAAGTGTCACGGGATGTGCGACCCGATGTCGACTCGAGAGCGGGGCCAATGGTGTTCAGCGCGCGCAGTTGTCGTGCCGTATGGGCGTGGACGCGGCGGACGAGCACACGCGTCAGCGCGCGTCGGGCGCTCGGAGTAAGGCTGGACTGGTACAAGCTGGCTGGGTCGATGTCCGCACCGGCACACCACTCGAGCAGAGCGTCGAATCCGCTGATCGACCCGATGAAGTCATGCTGTTCCGTATGCCGCCAGGCGCAGCGCATCTCGTCGAGGATAGAGGTGCGGTCTGCCCTGCCGTTCAGAGCGGCGGCCACGCGCCGGGCAACGGTGTCCAGCGAGGCCGCCGGCGGGGACAGCATGGTGACGTCCAACGGGAATCCGAGACCACGGCGGTCTCGGCGCAGCAACGACAGCAGCGAGATCGAACCCCCTTCGGCGAACACGAAATCGTGGTGCACGGCCAGTCCGTTCAGAACGCGCACCAACGCGGCATAGGCGTCTTCGGCGGGGTAGTCGCCGTCGGGGATTGTCCGCTCGTCCAGATAGATACGAGAGGTCCCGGCAATCTGATCCTCGGCCGGACGGGCGCTGGCCGTCGGGATATCAGTGAAGCACTGCAGACGATCGAGCACGACAACCGGCACATCGCTACGGCGTGCGGCCTCGGTTGCCAAGGCAGTCTTCCCGCTTCCCGTCGCGCCCAGAACAAGGTGCACTCGCATCGACACTCCATTGCATGCGATGAGCTTGCGAAGCCCGCGGATCGTATCGGCCGGAACGGCAGTGCTATCCATCATGTGAAGGATGAAGGTATCGGGACAGCTGCGGCGGCGGACGAGCCCGCCATGCGTTTGGCGCGGGGTCCCGGCGACGCGGTCGACTCTGGTCGTCGATCTCGATCCGGGTGGGCGGCCGTGTTTCGGGTTGGTCCACACCGGCCGCCGGTGGCTGCCCACCGAGACTGGTTATGCCAGCGGGTTACCCGCTGACCCGGATGATAGCGGTGGTCGTGGTCGACGATGACTGCGCCACAGCGATGATCATGACCGAGTAATCGAAGAGCCGGCAATAGGACTGGGCGAATCAGCCGAAAACGCGCTTACCGGAACGGTATACAGCGCGTACGTCACTCAATGCCGTCAGGTCATGGCAGAGGTCGCCTCCGACGGCTACCAAGTCGGCGTCGTATCCAGCGGCGATCCGGCCTTTGCGGTCGCCGACTCCGCAGGACTGCGCGGCCACACTGGTGACCGCGGCCAGGGCTGGCGCGCAGGAAAGCTCAGCAAACGCAGCGAACTCGGCCACCCCGTGTGGCAGGCAATCATGAGGCTTCGAGGCAACGACGCCGGCGTCGGAGGAGCACACCAGGCGCACGCCCTCTCGATACATGCGGGGAAGACATCCCCGCGCCTCGAGCACCTGAGGTGACGGCGGAGCCCCGTCGGGCATCCTGGCCGCGGTGACGCCCACGAACACTCCCGCCTCTGCCATCGCCGACACCGTGGCCCAATCCGGTTCGGCCCCTGCGGCAGTGAGAAATGTGCCGTGCTCGATCCCATCGACACCTACCGCGACCGCCGCAGCGATTCCCTCACCGCCGTGGGCATGTGCGGTGACCCACGTACCCGCCTCGTGCGCGGCGGTCACGACTACTCGTAGTTCATCGACGGAGTACTGCGACAGGTGCGGCGAGCTCCCTGGAGTGACCCCTCCGCCCGTGGCCATCACCTTGACCACATCAACCCCTCGCGCAAGCCGTTCCGCGACCGCGGCCCGCACCCCGGCGACACCGGCGGCCTCACCACCCAGGAACCAGCAATGCCCCCTATGGGTGGTAATCGGCGGCCCCGACGCGAGGATCTCCGGCCCCGCCTGGAGCTGCGATGCGCACTCCGATCGGACTATCAGACTGAGATAGCCCCGATCGCCGAGGTCACGCACCGTGGTCACCCCACCCCGTAGCGCCTGCCGCGCATGACGACGCATCCGGCCCAGCACGACCTCATCGCTGTCGCCCTGTAATTGCTCGACTGGATTGCCTGATGGATCGAACGCCAAATGCGTGTGTGCATCGACCAGGCCGGGAAGCAGGGTCACCGCGCCGAGATCGATGACCGGCAACTCGGCGGAAGGGCGTGCACCACTGAGGTCGACATCGACGATCCGGCCCTGGCGCACCAACACCAGTGACGACCTCGAGACGAAGGCATTCCCATCGAACAGGCATCGCGCTCGAATTCCCCACAGCCGCGCAGAGCCCGGCTCCGGCCACCCCGGATTGATCACTTCGCGACCGTACCCAAGGTTCTTGCTTACACGAGCATCCGAGATCCTTCTAGGTGAGCGCACCGGTCTGGCGCAGCAGGGATAGTGCGTCGGCGACGGCCCAGTGCTCGATCAGTTGGCCGTTCTGGAGGCGGACCAGGTCGATGACCCGGAACTCGATCGGATTGCCCGAGGGTGGGACGCCGAACCACGGACCGGTGTGCCGGCCGCGGAACATTTTGTGGGTGGCGACAAGATCTCCGTCCGCGAGGCAATGTACGACCTCCACTCGCAAATCGGAAAATGCCTCGTGCATCGCATGCATTGTTTCCCGCACTCCGAGGCGGTCGTCGCGCTGGCCGGGTTCGGCGGTGCGGTTGCGGAAGTCGGGGTGGACGAAGTCATCGATCAGCTCCAGACGTCCTTGCTGCTGCACCTGCTCGACAAAGGACCGCATCCGGTCCGCATTGGAATCCTGTGAACTCATAGCAGATCATCCTTCTGAATGAATAGTGTTGTGACGGAATAGTTCCGGACTGCCTTCGCCGTGCACGGCGCACAGCTGGTTCTGGGCGGCGCCGTCCTCCGGTGCTCGCAGGTGTCGTGCGTTGGTCAGCGCGCGAACGCGGCGCAATCCCAGATGGCGCGCAGGACCTGATCGGGGGTCTCCAACTGGGGGCAGTGGCCGGTGTCGGACAGCAGCTGGAACCGGGCCAGCGGAATGGCCGCAGCGTAGGCGCGGCCGTAGTCGACATCGGCGATGCGGTCGCTGTCACCCCATAACACCAGGGTCGGGATCTCCAGGCCCGCAAGGCGTTCCGTGAGGGCGGGATCGGTCATCGAGGTGCCCGCGTAGACGGCCAGCGCGGCCCGGTTATCCGCGGCGATGGCCTGTGCGGCCTGGGGCAGCGCAGCCGGATCGATGCGGAACGGGTCCGGGTTGTGGAAGCTGAGGGTGAAGACCTGATCCATGGTCAGGGAGAAGAAGTCAGCGACGGGATGTCCGGGCACGTCGATGCCGACGGCGTCGATGAGCACGACGCCGCTGACCCGCGGATTCTTCAGCAGCGCGATCTCGGCGGCGATCCAGCCGCCGACCGAGTTGCCGATCACAGTGACATCGGCCAGGTCGAGCTGTTCGATCAGCGCATCGTAGAGCGCGGCGAGATCGCCTATGCCGGTGAGCGTTTCGGGGCGTAGGGTGCCGCCGAAGCCTGGGTGGATCGGCGCCAGCACCCGCACATCGTGGGTGGTGGCGAACAGTTCGGCGAAGGCGTTCACCGACTGCGGTCCGGCCCCGCCGTGCAGCAGCAGAAACGGCTGCCCGGAACCGTATTCGATGACGGTCAACTCGACCGGGCCGGACCCGGCGACAGTCACAGTATGAATTGTGTTGGCAGACATGCGATATCTCCTCGAATGCGTCTAACCCTACTGCCGGGCAGGCAGTTCGGGCTGAAATGGCCGCAACAGGTGTGGCACTGAGCGAAGTCGGTCGCCGGTTCGGTGGCGTAGCGGCTCATCGCCTGGATCTGCTAGGCCGCAGTACGTCCTGCGTCGGCCGCGATCACGGCGCCGGTGAGGTAGCTCGAGGACTCGCCGGCCAGGAAGAGGATCACCTCGGCGATCTCTCGCGGCTCGGCCATTCGGCCGAGCAGGCTCAGCCCGGCCAGTTGCTTCTCGCCGCCCTCGCCCAGGACCTCGGCCACCGCCGTGAGCACCGTCTCGGTTCGAGTCGAGCCCGGAGAGACGGCGTTGACCCGAACTCCTGCCGGGCCGAACTCGGCGGCCCAGGTCCGAGTCAGCGACTCCAGTGCCGCTTTCGTCGCGCTGTAGACCGAGAATCCGGGCATGGCGACCGTCGCGGTCATCGAACTGATGTTGACGATGCTGCCGGACTCGCGGGCGATCATCTTCGGAGCGATCGCCGCGGTGAGAAAGTAGGGCGCCCGCAGATTGACCGCGACGGCATTGTCGAACCCGTCGGCATCTTGGGCAACGGTCGGTGCGAGCGGTTGAACACCGGCATTGTTGACCAGCACATCGACCGCACCGGCCGCATCGGCGAGCGCGCGCAGCGAGCCGAGATCGGTCAGCTCGACCGCGACGAATCGCGCCCGGCCCCCGGTTCGCATGATGTCCTCGACGACCGCGGTCCCCCTGTCGGTGTCACGGCCGGACACGATCACCTCCGCACCGGCGTAGGCGAACAGCTGGGCTGTCTCCTTACCGATGCCGGTGGTCGAGCCGGTGATCAGAGCGGTCTTTCCGATCAATGTCATGGTCGGGTCCTTCCTCGAAGTGCCTGGTGCGCCGGGCGTCTGGAATCAGAGTCCCGCGACCGCCGATCCACAGCCAGGGCCGACTTGTCCCACCCACGACCACCGGTCCGGATTTCCATCGCGAACCACGAAATGCCACGGGGTACAGTGGATTTGCCGCAAATACGCGACACGGGACAGACACGGAAACAGTTATGGGGACCTTGCAGAACTTCGGCTCGCTCCTGCGCGAGTACCGCAATCGCGTCTCGCCCACCGATCTGGGTCTGGGCTCCTCGACAGGGCAACGCCGCACGCCCGGCCTGCGCCGCGAGGAACTCGCGGAATTGAGCAGGGTCTCGGCGGACTACATCAAACGCCTCGAACAGGGCCGCAGCCGACCATCCGCATCGGTGATCAACGCATTGGCCCGCGTGCTGCGCCTGTCGCAAGCCGAGTACGAGCAGCTGTGCGCCCTGACCGGGCACACCATCGTGCAGCCCGGAGAACTACCCCACACCGTGGACGCGGCGACACGGCAACTACTCGAACGGTTCGACATGCCCGCCGCGATCTACGACGCCGGCTGGACACTGTTGGCGTACAACACACCCGGCGTTCGCCTGTTCGGCGAGCCCGCACCGTACGGCAGCCACGCCAGCAATATGGCCTGGCGATTCTTCATGGAACCGGCGAACTTCGTCTGGGAAGCCGACGCCCAGGAAAATCTCTTCAAGACCTCCCTGGTCGCTGATCTGCGCGACGCGGCGGATCGCTACCCATACGATGACAATCTCGCGAAACTGGCCGCCGAATTACGCGCCGCGCACGGACAATTCGACGACCTGTGGTCCACCGCGGCGGCCACTAAACTCGGCGGCACCTGCGGCATCACCCACCATCCCGCCGTCGGCTCCATCAAGCTCGACGCCAACGCGCTCGCAGTACCCAACGGCGACCTCAAGATGATCGTCTTCACCACCAAACCCGGCACCCGCGACGCGCACCGCCTCTCGTCCCTCGGCGACGATCACCACCGCGGCCTGCATTACCCCCAATAGTTCGATTTCCCCACCGAATACCGCTCATCATCTCGATGGAGCGCCGGCCGCTCGCCGTGCCCGGTTCTCATGGGCCTACCGCAAGACCACCGGTATCGAGATCGGCCACAACAACATTGAGCATTGCGGGGTTGGGCGAGGTGGCCGTGCTGCCTTACAGGTCGTTGCCGAAGGCTCGCAGAAAGGTTGTGACCGCGTTGTCGGTGACTTGGCGGAGCTCAGCTCGCGAGATCTTCCTTGTCCCCAGACGGGAACGGTTTTCCAAGGGGCCGGTGAGCAAGGCGCCGAAATGCTCGGCAGCGATCCTGCCGCGATTGGCCAAGTTGTCCCTCGGTGCGGTTGTCCGACGAGCCGGATCCCGCACTGCTGCAAAATATCTACGCAATCCAAGCCCGGAAGGTCGAGATGTACCCCGATTGGGGTCGCGAGGTGACAGCACTATTCGCCGCCGCCAGTGCCACGCCGACGAGCCGATCGAAAACTCCAACCAGCCGGGGTTCAGCCGAATGAGCTTGGGAGACTGCGGTTTCGATCAGCCTGCAGATCCCCGCCGACACGATGCCCGTGCGTGGCATGCTGGACATCGCATTGTGCTCACCGGCGGAGACAATCTCGGCCTCCACCGCCGAAAGGGCACAGGCGCACGATGTGAATGGCGCCGCGCACAGACCAGGGGGCGAGGCGTTGTCCTGCGATATTCGAGGAGTCTGTTTTGGCCGCACCGAATCTCACCCGTGAGCAGGCGATCACCCGTGCCGCGACAGTCGAGGTCGAGAACTATCGGATCGAGCTCGACCTGAGCGATCAGCTTGTCGAACCGGGCGGCGGCATCTTCCGGTCCCGGTCGACGATCACGTTCACCGCCAGGCCCGGGGCGGACACCTTCATCGACATCGTCGCGGAGGGGATCCGTTCCGTCGTTCTCAACGCGGTCCCGGTCGAGGTCGTCGGCTACGACGAGGCGAACGGTATCGCCTTGCGCGGCTTGGCCGAACACAACGAACTGGTGGTGGACGCGGACTGCCGCTATTCCCATACCGGCGAGGGCCTGCACCGTTTCGTCGATCCGGCCGACGGCAAGACTTATCTGTACAGCCAGTTCGCGCCCGTCGATGCCAAGCGGATGTTCGCCTGTTTCGACCAGCCGGATCTGAAGGCCGCCTTCGATATCGTGGTCGCCGCGCCCGCCGACTGGGAGGTCGTCTCCAATGGCGCCACCGTCGATATCGAGTACGACGGCGCCGTTGCCACGCACACCTTCGCGACCACCGAGCGTATCTCCACCTACCTGGTGGCACTGTGCGCCGGGCACTACGTGCGGTGGAGCGACAGCTATATCGACGAGCACGGCGTCATCCCGCTGGGCATCCTGTCCCGCGCCTCCCTGGCCGAATTCGTCGACGTCGAACGGTTTTTCGCCGAGACGAAGCAAGGCTTCGGTTTCTATCACGCCAATTTCGGTGTGCCGTACCCGTTCGGCAAGTACGATCAGATCTTCTGCCCCGAATACAACTGGGGCGCCATGGAACATCCGGGCGCGGTCACCCACCCGGAGACCGCTGTCTTCCGCTCCAAGGTGACGCGCGCGGCCTACGAACGCCGCTGCAATGTGGTGTTGCACGAGATGGCGCATATGTGGTTCGGCAATCTGGTCACCATGCGCTGGTGGGACGACATGTGGTTGAACGAATCGTTCGCCACCTTCGCATCGATTCTCGCCCAGACCCGAGCTACCGAATACACCAGCGGCTGGACCACTTTCGCCAGCACCGAGAAGGCCAAGGCATACCAGCAGGACCAGCTGCCATCCACGCACCCGATCGTCGCCGACATCCCGGACGTGGATGCCGTGCTGGTGAATTTCGACGGAATCACCTATGAGAAGGGCGCTTCGGTACTCAAGCAGCTGGTCGCCTATGTGGGGCTGGAGTCGTTCCTGGTCGGCCTGCGCGGCTACTTCGCCGAACATGCTTACGGCAATGCGACATTCGAGGATCTGGTGCATGCGGTCGAGAAGTCGTCCGGTCGTGATCTGTCCCGCTGGAGTGCGCAGTGGCTGAAGACCACCGGTATCAACACTCTGCGTCCCGAATTCACCGTCGCCGACGGTAAGTTCACCTCCTTCACGGTGATCCAGGAGGGCGCCGCACCAGGTGCCGGTGAATATCGCCCGCATCGCCTGGCCATCGGCGTGTATGCCGATCGCGACGGAAAGCTGGTACGCACCAAGCGGATCGAGATCGACGTCGACCCGGCCGAACGCACCGAGGTACCGGAGTTGGCCGGTGTGGAACGTGGTGAGCTCGTGCTGATCAACGATGACGACCTGACCTACTGCTCATTACGGCTGGATCCGGAGTCGTTGCGCGTCGCCATCAGTCGGATCGCCGATATCGACGAGTCCCTGCCGCGCAGCCTGTGCTGGTCGGCGGCCTGGGAGATGACCCGGCAGGCCGAGCTGCGTGCCCGCGACTACGTGAACCTCGTCCTGCGCGGAATCGGCGCGGAAACCGAAATCGCTGTGGTGCAGCGAGTTCTGCAGCAGGCGCATACGGCGCTGGCCCGGTATGCCGAACCCCAGTGGGCATCCGCGGCCGGGTGGAACGCGTTCGCCGAGGGAGTGCTGGAGCTGGCCCGCGGGGCCGTACCCGGGTCGGACCATCAGTTGGCTTTCGTCAATGCGCTCACCGGCGCGATCGGACCGTTCGACGCACCGATCGGCGCCCGTCTGCCGCGGCGGCATCTCGATCTGCTGGCCGCCCTGCTCGACGGTGATCCAGCCGAATACGGTCTGCCCGGGCTCGTCGTGGATACCGAGCTGCGCTGGCGGATCGTCAAGGCACTCGCCGCGGCCGGCCGCATTGATGCCGACGGCATCGAATCCCCGGTCATCGACGCCGAATCGGCGCGTGACGCGACTGATACCGGACGCCGCCACGCGATCGCGGGCGCCACCGCCCGCCCCCAGGCCGCGGCGAAGAAGAACGCATGGGACACCGTGTTCTTCGACGATTCACTGGCCAACTCCACGGTCCGCGCGATCGCCTACAACTTCGCCCCATCCGGCCAGGACGACCTGGTCACCAGCTATCTGGACCGCTACTTCGCCGAACTCCCAGCGGCCTGGGAACGGCACAGCACCGAGGTCGCCCGAACGCTGGCCACCGCCCTCTACCCGCATCTGGTGATCACCGCTGCCGCGGTCACCGCCGCCGACGAGTTCCTCTCCCAGGACTACCCACCGGCCCTGCGCCGCCTGGTCCTGGAAGGCAAAGACGGCGTCGAAAGGGCCTTGCGCGCACAGGCATTCGACGCCAGTTGACGATCAGGAACGCACCGCTGTCGCTGGTGCGTGCACGGTGGCGGCGCCCGCCTTTCCGTAGCCTGGACGTGGTGGGAGCTGTGGACTTGGGTCGCGAGCCTGATGTGAAGTGGGACTTCGCAGGTCCAGCCGACGCGGAGCCTCTGGGTGCCGCGATCATCGGTTACCGCGATGCGGGTGGCGCCGGGTTGGATCTCCGGGTGGCCGGGACAACGGCGGTCACCGTGCTAATAGAGTTCGGGGATCGCGAGGTGATCGTCGACGATGCCATCGGGCAGCGAACACTCGACGGCTTCGTTGCCGGGCTCGCCATCGAGGCCATGCGCGTTCGCAGCAAGCGGGTCGAGTGCATCGAGGTTCGCCTGTCGCCGATACAGGCGTATTCGCTGTTGGGTGTTCCCCCAACTGATTTGGGCCGGGGCGTTGTCGCCCTGGAGGATCTGTGGGGCCGGCGGGCTCGGCGACTGCGCGAACAACTCGCATCCACCAGCACCTGGGACGAACGTTTCGCATTGATGAAATCGTTTCTGGCACAGTGCGACAGGCCGACGCGGACTCCGGACCCGGAGGTGCTCGCCGCCTGGAATCGCATACTCGCTTCCCATGGCCGGGTGAAGATCGGCGAGCTCGCCGAATCCCTCGGATGGAGCCATAAGCGGCTGTGGGCACGGTTCGAGTCCCAAATCGGCCTGACACCCAAGCGGGCGGCAATGCTGGCCCGGTTCCGGTACGCGGTCGACGGTCTGCTGGCGGACCGGCCCGCCGCCGATGTCGCGGTGGACTGCGGGTACACCGATCAGGCTCATCTATGCCGGGACGTGTCGCTCTTCGCGGACCGCACGCCGGGGGCACTGACGGCGCACTATCGGCCCGCTATCGCCCGGCATCGGTACCGAGCCTGGGGAAGATTCGTCCAATACCCCGCGGGCCCGGTCGGTCGATAGTGGTGTCGCCTCGGGTGCGGTCGGTGAGCCGACCGCGACTCGAACCGACACTCATCGACGACGAGAGGACACGTCTCGTGACCACCACCCTCGATCCCGCGAAGCTACAGACCGCCGTGGCGGCCGTCCATCGCGCGGGCATGCCCGGAGTATTCGCCGAGGTGCGTGCTGGCGACCAGATCTGGTGCGGCGCCGCCGGAGTCGCCGATATCGCCACCGGCCGCCCCGTCACGGCCTCCATGCGACACCGGGTCGGAAGTATCACCAAGACGTTCACCGCGGCCGCTGTGCTGCAGCAGGTCGACAACGGCCAGATTGAGCTCGACACACCGATCGGCCACTACCTGCCACGACTGGTTCCCGGCGAACGAGGTGCGGCGATCACGGTCCGGATGCTGATCAACCACACCAGCGGCCTCGCCGAATACCTCCCGCATGCCTACCCGTCCCTCGCGGCCTTCCCTGACATGGCGAAAACAACGCCGAAGAGCCTGGACGACAACCGGTTCACCCGGTTTCACCCGATCGAGCTGATCGAGATGGGGGTCTCGGCGCCCGCTGCCGGGACCCCAGGCGGCACACCGGGTGTGTACTCGAACACCAATTACCTTCTCCTGTGCGAACTTCTGGAATCGGTAACCGGCACCTCGGCGGAGAAATACATCACCCGCAACGTCATCGAGCGCGCCGGGCTGCAGGAGACCGTGCTCCCGGCCGGCTCGCATATCGACGGACCGCACTCACTGCACTACGAGGCGTGGTTCGGCATGATCGATCCGCCGCGCGACTACAGCGTCTACGACATGTCGTGGGTGGGCCCGGCGGCTTCGCTGATATCGACCGTCGCGGACCTGAACCAATTCTTCGGTCTGCTGCTGGCCGGGGAAATCATCAGCCGATCGTCGCTGGCGACAATGCAACGCACCGTTCCGGTCATCTCCTTCGAGGGAAAGACGCTCGACTACGGTCTCGGCCTGCAGAAGATGACGGTGCCCGGCCGCGGCACCTACTGGGGCCATGACGGCTCCGTCTGGGGCGGCGGCGCGATGTCCATGACCAGTGCTGACAGCACCCGACAAATGTCCGTCGCGGTGAACCTGCAGCGATGGAACCGATTCGACTCCTCGCAGAAGCCGCAGCCCCACCCCATCGACGACGCACTGAGGGCGCTCACCCAACTGGCGCTGTGTGGTTGACCTCGGGCGGCCATCGAACAGACCGATGCTTTCGCTGTGCGGCCTCAGAGGTTGAGTAGTTCGGCGAGAGTGCCGCCGAGGATGCGATCGCGCAATTTGCCAGGGACAGTGAGTCGTTCGACGGTAGTGCGGGCGAGGACGGGATCGCCGTAGGGAGCATCCGAGCCGAACAGTGTGCGGTCGGGTATCTCGTCGATCGCAATCCGGACCGCGAATATGACGGTGGCGGTGGATAATTCGAGGTACGTGTTCGGGACTACATTTCGAAGCGCCGCCCTCGCACTCGAACACGTGATAGGCGGCTGCTCGGTTCGCCAGGCTGAATGTGCTGCGATACGGCCGATCACATCAGGTCATATGCCGGCGTGACGAACCGTTACCGCCATTCGACGAAGCCTGTTGCGTACCCGACCGTCGGTATTAGGGGCCAGCGTCAAACCGACTGTATCGGCGATACGGTCGGCGATCGCCACTATCGCGGTCGTATCCGTCCAAATGTGTTCAGCGAACTCTGGTTTGCTCAGCTGCTCGAGGCAGCGGTCCAGCTTATCCACAGCGAACCGTTCTCGACGGAGCAGCAGATCGGCTTGGCCAATGGTGCGCAGGACAGGTGCGATATCGAGCCCACGATCACGGAGACGATTCAGAACCGTTTCCCGGTCAGCGGCTTGGGTTTTGCCGCCGCCGAAGGGCCCGTTGATCCAAAGCAGCATGGCCACAACCCTATTCGACGTAGCACGGGATATCTTTGGTGCAGCAGAAACGCCCCTCACACCGCGACCGCGCAGTTATCCGAACTCCCCCGCCCCAGCACACTCACGATCCCCGCTCTCCCATCACCGAAGAACCGCGTGAACACCCCCGCAGGCCGACCACCGAGCAGCACGGGGCCGAGCACGGGAGCGATGTCGACATTCCGAGGTTCGTCATCGGTGTCGGCGAGGATGGGTAGGCGGCAGGTGTGGGGGTCGATGTAGTCCTGCACGATGCTGGTGTTCGGGGCGGCGGTGGTGACGGCCGATTCCCATTCGCGTTGCGTCGCCTCGCGACCGAGGGTCACCTCCTTGCCGCTCATGCCGAGACTTTCCTTGAGTACCAACAGTTCTCGGTTGTCGATGACGAACTGGACGAGATCGACATCCTTGTCGCCGCGGGTCGTGCGGCGGTCGGACAGGATTCGGGTCCACGGCAGATATCGCTCGACTACCGCGCGCTCGGCGGCGCTCATCCACGGTCGTCCCTCCGACAGCAGACCCATGGTCAGCTTGCTGGACAGGAAGGTCGAGGTCTGGGTGCCGACGAGGAGGCAGCCGTTGTCCAGCGCGGCCTGGACGGGGGCGGTGTCGATGCCCAGTTCGAGCCAGTCGGGGATGGTGAAGTTGCGTAATCCCAACGGGTAGCGCAGATTCGGCGGGCAATCCCAGGCCTCGTGCAGATCCTCGGGTTCGAAGAAGCGCGCGGTCATCCCGTGGTTGTTGAAGTAGTCGATCTCGATGTCGAAGAAGCGGGTCGCACCGCCCTGATCGCGCGCGCTGCCCAGCAGCGCCACCCGGGGCGCGACGGCCAGTTCCGCGCACAGGCTCCGGAACATCTCGACGCGTGCGGCCAGCGGGCTGCGGTAATCGAAGGGCAGGCGGCCGGAGTCCGACGCGTAGAGCCTGCGCCACACCTCCAGGCGGCAGTGCGCCTCCACCGGGCCGCCGAGCGCCCCACTGACGTTGAACTCCAAGAACTTCGGCCCGTCCGGCCCGATCACGACATCGGGGCGGGCCACGCAGTCCGCGTATCGCTCCTCGATGAACCGATCGGCCACGAACAACTGATTCTCGCTGTCCGGCATACCGTATGCCGCGAGCCTGCCGGAGGTGGTGGCCGCGGTCTCCAGTGCGGCGCGGCGCACCAGATCCAGCAAAGCCGCACTGGCACGGAACAATTCGGCATAGGAGGCCCGGGGCAGCGTGATCGGGGCGGCGGGCAGCAGCGGCTGATACGGATAACCGATATCCCGGACCTCGCTGCGCAGCATCTCCCGGATCGTGTCCGGCGGCGCGGCCGCCGGCAACTGGTGTTCACCGAACCACGGATGTCCCGGCACGGTCACCTCCCCCACTGCGCGCGTGTGTGTTTCGAGCATACCGAGCGATTCGAGTCTTGCTCAGGTAAGCAAACACCGTTACCGTTTTGCTCATGCAAGCAAAACCTAGCTTGGATAAGCAAGAACGCACCGTCACCGAGACCGCCCGCCGGGCACAGATCGTGAACGCCGCGATCGATGTGGTCGCCGAGCACGGGTACTCGAACGCCTCGTTCGCGCGGATCGCCAAGCAGGCCGGGCTGAGCAGCACCGGCATGATCTCTTACCACTTCCGGGGCAAGGACGATCTGCTCCGCGAGGTGGTCGCCGAAATCGTGCGCGTATCAACCGAATTCGTCGTCGGCAAACTCGATTCCGAGGCCGATTACTCGGCCGTGCTGCGCGCCTGGTTCGCCGCCAACCTGGCGCTGCTCGACGAGTATCCACGGCATCAACACGCGCTGGCCAGCATCATCGCCCATGCCCGCCTCGACGATCCCCGGTTGTTCGGCCTGATCGAACGGCACCTCGACATCGCCCGCGACGAGGAGCGATGGATCCGAGAGGCGCAGCGGGCCGGGGCATTTCGCGACTTCGATCCGGCGATCATGGTGATGGCCATCCGGGGCGCACGAGAGGCGGCCATCGCCCGCGCCCGCATCGATCCCGATTTCGACACCACGTCCTGCGCCCGCGAGCTGGCCGATCTGTTCGACCGAGCCACCCGCAAGACCGGAGCCGAATCATGAACGACCAGCAGACAATCGCACCCCAGCGCACCACTCAGGAGAAGAACGCCGCACTGCGCCGCCACATCATCGGCCAGGTCGTCTTGGAATTCGCGCTCCCGCTCGGCAGCTACTACGGCATGCGCGCGGCCGGAGTGAATCCGTGGGTGGCACTCGTCGCCCCGGCCGTGCTCACCGTCCCGTTCCTCGCCTACCGCGCGATCCGCCAGCGCCGCATCGACATCCTGGCGCTGTTCACGCTCGGCATCCTCACGCTGGGGACGGTGATGTCGCTGGCGACCGGCGATCCCCGCACACTGCTGGTGCGCGACAACTGGCTGGGCGGCGCCCTCGGCCTGTGGGTGCTGGGCACCCTGTTCACCCAGCAACCCTTCGTGCGCACCATGGCCCGCACGGTCGTGACCGTGAAGATCGGCGAGGTGGGTCATCGCGAGTGGGATGCCCGCTGGGACAACGACTCTCGCTTCCGGAATCAGCTACGCGTGCTGACCGCGGTCTGGGGTCTGACGCTCGCGCTGGATGCGCTGGTCCGTGTCGCGCTGGCCTACAGCCTGCCGGTCGATTCGGTGCCGTTGGTGAGCACCCTGCAGTGGCTGGTCGTCCTCGCCGGCCTGATCACCTTCCAGTACGTCTACGTCACCCGGCACGGCCTGAAGGCCTGAACCGCTCAGGACTCCTTGAGGCCCACGGCGCCGACGTAATTCGCGCGCAGCGCCATCTGATCGTCGACCTGGTTCTCGGGCCGCCAGATATCCAGCGGCACGATGCCCGGCTGCAGGATCGTGTACCCGCGCAGCAGCGTCGCGACATCGTCGACCGTCTTGAAGGCCGCCCCCGGGGTATTGGTTCGCCGCATCACCGACAACACCTGCTCCTGCTGTTCGAGGCTGAGGGTGAAGGCGACCGCGTGCGACATGCCCAGCGCACTGCCCGGCGGGCACGCGTCCCGGTAGGCGGCGACGAGGGCGGCGGGGTCCACATCCTCGAGCAGGTCCAGCACGGCCATCGCGAGAATCGCGACGGGGCGGTCGAAGTCGATCAGATCGGTCACATTCGGCGCACTCAGCACGCTGTCGACATTGCGGAAGTCGGCCCAGGTCATGGACACCTGTGGATGGCCGTCGAGCACCTTCTGGGCGTATTCGACCGCGACCCGCTCCCGTTCCACGTACGCGATCCGGGCATGCGGGTTGTGCCGCAACGCGATCTCGTGCGGATTACCGACGGTCGGCGCCCCGGAACCGAGATCGAGGAACTGATCGATCCCCATATCGCACAGCGCCCGCACCGCCCGGCCGACGAAGCCGCGGTTGGCTCGCGCCCAGAATCGGCTGCCCGGCATGCCTTCCGGGATCGCGTCGGCGGCCTCGCGATCGATCTCGAAGTTGGCGCCACCACCGAGCACATAGTCGTACATCCGGGCGATATTGGGTGTACTCATATCGATCGTCTCGTCCAGCCCGTATCTGGAACCCATGCTGCCGCCTTTCTCCGAAACATCACCGGGCCAGGCGGACCGAACGACCACACAAGCCGCCGAGCCCGGGCCCGAGGCAACTGTACCGTCGGTCATCGTTGCCGGGCGGTCGCCGGAGATTGTGAAATCCCTTGTGCTGCAGCAATATCTGTCGGCTATCGCCGAATCCACGCCTGGGCCGCGTCATCCGGGTTCCACCACGAAACATGGTGCGGATCCTCCGATTCCAACCGCCACGCCGCGTCCGGGCGGTCGACGAACGCGTCGCCGCCGGTCCCTTCGCCCCGGGGCTCCCCGATGTACACCGGCCGGTTGCCGCCCGCCACCTCGAAGCCGTCGAGCACCCGCGGCCGCTGTTCGTCGGGCGGCAGCACCGCCAATTCGTTCCGCCGTCCGGTGGTCAGCGCGAGACCCCTCATACCGCCATTGTCTCGGCCTGCCGTCGCTGCGCGGGACATGGACTCGGATGTGGAACAATCCGCGACCATGACCGATGGCACCAAGTCACAGCGGCACTACGGTGGCCGCAGTGCGGAGGAGCGGGCCGGGCAGCGCCGGACGCGCCTGCTGGAGGCGGCGCTCGAGCTGTACGGGACACAGGGGTACACCGGGACCTCGATCGAGCAATTGTGCACGGCGGCAAGCATTTCCACGCGCAGCTTCTACGACGAGATGGGCGGCCAGGAGAATCTGCTGATCGCCCTCGCCGAGGAGATCACCGGGCGGGCCGCCGTGGCCGCGCTGACCGAGCTGGAGGCCATGACCGAGCTGCCCATCGCCGAGCGGATCGCGGGCGGTTTCCGGGCCTATCTCGCGGTCACCTGCCGGACGACGCAGTCCGCCCGGATCTGCTACATCGAGGTGGTCGGGGTCAGCGATACCGTCGAGCAGTGGCGTCGGGAGTGGCGTGGGCGCATGGGCGCGCTGCTGCGGTCCGAGGCCGAGCGTGCGGTGGCGCGCGGCGAGGCCCGGCCCCGCGACTATCGGCTGTTCGCCCTCGCGATCATCGGCGCGGTCAACTCGCTGGCACAGGAGCTGGCGCTCGATCAGAAACAGGGCCCCACCCTCGACGAGATCTGCACGGAGATAATCACTCTCGTCCAGGGTGGGATCGCGATCACGCCAACTGCTCATCCTTGATCGCGAGGGCGTGCTGTCCCTTTTGGTAGGTCACCTCCCGAATGCCCAGCGCCGCATGCAGTTTGCCCGCGGGCAGGGTCACCGGCTTCGGCGTCGGGCCGTCGCCGGGCTTGGGTAGCGGATAGGCCGTGGTGGTGCCGCTGTAGAAGGTGACGTTGCCCTCGGTCTTCGTGAACAGCTGGTGCACATGGCCGTTCAGGCAGGTGACCGAGGAGAATCGGCGCAGATAACTCAGCGCCTGCGTGGCATCGTCGGTACCCCAGCCCCATTGCGGATACATGGCGAACAGCGGGATATGGCTGAACACCACGATCGGCGTGTCTTCGGTCAATCCCGCCACATCCTTGCGCACGAAATCCAGCTGATCGGGGCCCAGATGGCCGAGGTTCTGCAGATTCAGCGTATTGACCAGCGCGATGACATGCACTCCGGCGATATCGAAGCTGTACCAGCCGTCGCCGCGGGTGCCGCGGCCGAAGACCGAGCGATACTTCTGCCCCGCGTCATCGGTCGAATCATGTTCTCCCGGAACGGTGAACACATGCGGGGTGTTCAGCCCGGTCAGCATCTGCTTGACCTGATCGAACTGCTCGGGCGTGGACAGATGGGTGAGATCGCCAGTGTGGATGACGAAATCGGGCCGATAGCCCAGTGTGTTCACCTGGCCGATGGCCTCGGCGAAGGTGTCCACCACATTGGCGTTGGCCGTGCCCTGGAATCCGATATGGCTGTCGCTGAGCTGGGCGAAACGCAGATCCGGGCGGGTGGCCGCGGATGCGGTCGGCGCGCCCGCCACCTGCGAGACGACCTCCCCGCCGACCACCGCCAGCCCGACGGCCGCGCCGAACCATGCGGAGTGCCTGATCAATTGGCGACGGGTCATGGTGTGCGGATCGTTCACGGTGTCACCACCACGGTGCCGTGCATGAACGGATGAATCGTGCACACATAGTCGTAGGTGCCCGCCTTGGTGAAGGTGAAGGTGTATACGGCGCCGGTGCCCAGGCCCGGCGAATGGAAGCCGCCGTTCTTATCGGCGACGGTGTGCGGTTCCTCGTCCTTATTGGTCCAGGTCACCGCCGTTCCGGCCCGCACGCTCAGGGTGGCGGGCGCGAAGGCGAAGTTCTCGATGCTGACCGCGTCACCGGCCACCGGCGCGGAAGCCGTTGTGGTGCTGGGTGGTTCGGTCATGGCGGGCATGGGCATCATCACGGATCCGCCGGAGAATCCGGGGGTCGGCGAACCGGGCGCGAATACCGGCGTCGGATCGGCAGTGGTCGCGGAGTGCGTGCCGCAGGCCGTCAGCGCGACGGCGATGCCCGCGGCGACACCGCAGGCGCACAATGCTTTCGAGATCTGTGTCATCCGAGTTCTCCATCGTGGGCGGCGACGACCGCAGCGCCCTCACTCAGAGATACCTCCGTGGGTTACATCGGCTACGCGGGTTCGGTCGGCGCGAAAACCTCGATGGCGCCGTCGATCTCCCGGGTCCGCAGATGCGGCAGCGGCGCGGGCGCGATCGGCAGCTGATGGGTGACGACCTGCCCGTCGGTGCCGAAGGAGGTCGAATGGCACGGGCAGCGCAGCCGATCGGCGGGCGCATCGAGCCACAGCTTGCAGCCCTGATGGGTGCAGATCCCCGACAGTGCGTATGCGATCCCGTTGCGGCGGTGCACGAAACCGCGCACGGCGCCGACGTCGAACGCGACGGTCACGCCCTCGGGCACCGCGGAGGCGGCGGCGATCGCGCGCCATGCGCCATTGGTCGGAACCAGATCCTGCTGCGCCGCGGGCGGGGTGGGCTCACCCTTGGACGTCTCGAGCAGAGTCCGGTCGACGATCGCACCGGCGGCCGCGGCAGCTGCCGCGACAGAGGTACCGACCAGCACCTGCCGCCGCCTCGTCGACGGGCCGGATTCGGCGGGGGTGGCCGTACTTTCACCTATCTCACCGGCCAGCCGACGGCCCAGCCCGGTCAGGAATTCCTCACTGGGCGCCTGCGCGCCCGGCCGGGCCGACCGCAGCGCAATGGCCGCGCGCATCTGTTCGGCCTCGGCGTCGTCGGGACGAAACGCATGCGGCCGCCGACCGGCCAGCAGCTCCTCCACATAACGGCGGATTGCCCTATTCACCGCACACCTCCTCACCCGATCCGGCCGCCATCGCCAGCGCCCGGTGCTGCAGCACCTTCGCATTCGCCACGCTGACCCCGAGTTCGGCGGCCGCGTCCCGCACCGAAAGTCCCTGCAGAAAACGCAATTCCAGAATCCGCCGATACCGTTGCGGCAGACGGTCGAGCACCTTGGCGGCGCGTGCGACGGCATCCCCGGGTTCGGAGACCTCCGCCGACTCCGCCGCGAAATCCTCGTCGATAGCGGTGATTTCGCGTCCCATGCGGGCCCGCCAATACCCGGCCAGGACCGTGCGAGCGGTGGCCTTCAGATAGGCGCGCACCTCCGGCACGCTCGCCTCGAGCCGCAGCGGCTTCAGCGCGGCGGTGAACACCTCCGCGGTGAGATCCTCCGCATCGGGGCGGTTGCCGACCTTGGACATCATCAAGGCGTACACCCAGCCCACATTGTCCCGGTACAGCGGCTCCCAGCCGCTGTACCCGTCACCGGTCACCAGCCGCAGCTCCCGGGCCGGCGCATCCTCGGCCCGGCGCCCGGATTCCGGACGTCCGGCCATACCGAGCCGCCTTCCACCGAAACCTTCGGCGCATCATCACGCCCGTCAGTAGATAGCGACTCGGGTTACACCGTGCGCGTTTTCCTCGATTCTCACCTCACCCACGGCGGGCTGATGCGGGTGCCGTCGACCAGTTCGGCGCCGAAGCCGACCGGAACGGTCACCAGCAATTCCGCCCGCTCCCGGCCGGGATTGTCCAGCCTGATCGTGGCGCCGGCGGGAGCCAGCGCGGCATCGCCCGGGGCAAGGGCGGTGGATTCGCCGTCGATGGTCAATACCGCTGTGCCGGTGAGCGATACGAACACCTCCTCGCGCAGCAGGCGATGCTGCTGGCCGACGGATTCGGCATCGATCTCCACGCGCCACTGGCAGATATCGGTGCTGCCGGTGCCGGGCCGGACATAGGAGATGAAGCGGGCGTTGTGCATCTGATGGACCTGGGCCTCGTCGGCGCGGATCACGGGCATCGGACAACTCCTAACTAGTCAACCTTCTTGACTATATAGTCAATCTACTTGTCTTCTTTTGTCAAGTGCCAAGATGCATCCATGCCCACCCGCGCCCAGGATCTGCCGCTGTTGCTGTTGGCCGCCGCCGCGGAGGTCACCGAGGCGGTGCACGCGGGTGTGGTGGCGGCCGGATTCGACGATGTGCGGCCCAGTCACGGCTTCGCGTTCGTGCGCATGGCGCCCGACGGTGCGACGGTCGGTGAGATCGCCGAACATCTCGGCGTCACCAAACAGGCGGCCAGCCAGCTGGTCGAGGAGTTGGTGAACAAGGGCTACGCCCAACGCAATCCGCATCCGCGCGATGCCCGCGCCCGGCTGATCACCCTCACCGAACGCGGCTGGGCGGCGACCCGAGCCGCCGATGCGGCATTCGCCGGATTCACCGCCAGATGGGCCGACAGTCTCGGCGGCACAACGGTTTCCGAGCTGCGCGATGTGCTGGCGCGGGTGGTGCGGCCGGGCCGGGTGCGACCCTCGGCCTGGTGATCGCGCTCCGGCCGATATCTCCACCCTCGATCTCCACCCCAGGATGGTCTGCGCGACGAATCACCTGCGACGAGAATGCCCGCAGGATGCGAACACCCCGAGGAGGATCATGCGGCAGCGGCTGCGCGCCATCGGGCGGCGACTGATCGGCGGCGATCCGGAGAACAGCCCGCTCATGCGGATCATCGCGGGCGTGCTGCTGGCGGTGAATCTGGTGTACAACCACATCGGGCCCATTCCGGTCTGGATGTGGGCGGCCTCGATCGTCGCCTATCTGGGCATGGCGACGTTCGCGATCCTGGACCACCGCCGCCCTCGCGTCGCGATCTCCGCACTGATCGCCGCCGCGCTGATCAGCGCGGCGATCACCGGCCCGGCCACCGATTCGGCCTCACTGATCATGACCTGCGCGGCGATCAGCGTGATGAGCCAGCAACTCTCGGCGAGTGCCCGGATCATCATCGCCGTCGTCGCGGCGGGCGGCGCGACGCTGGCGGTGAGCGAGCTCCTGGCCCGGCATCCGGCCCGCGACCTGCCGACCCATCTGGCCATTCTGTGCGCGTTGATGCTGCTGGGTCTGTATCGGCGGCAATTCCGGCTGCGGGTGCGGGAAACGGCACTGCTGCTCGAACAGACCCGCCGCGCCCAACACGAACAGGCCCGCGCCGCCGCACTCGACGAACGCGCCCGCATCGCCCGGGAGTTGCACGACGTGCTCGCGCATTCCCTCGGCGCGTTGGCCGTTCAGCTCGATGTGGCCGAGGGGCTGTTGAGCGAGAAGAGCGATCTGCCGGGCGCATTGGCCCGGGTGCGGCGCTCGCGGCGGCTGGCCGCCAACGGTATGGCCGAGGCCCGCGCGGCGGTGGCCGCGCTGCGCAACGATATTCCGCCACTGGACGAGGCGCTGCGCGGCCTGATCGACGGATATCGGCGCGACCATCACATGACCGTGGACTGCCAGGTGACGGGCACGCCGCACGCGGTCGAGTCGGCCACCGCGGTGTCGCTGCTGGGTACGGCCCGCGAGGCGCTCACCAATGCGAGCAAACATGCGCCGGGCGCGCCGGTTTCGGTCGTGCTCACCTTCGATGCGGATCGGGTCCGGCTGTCGGTGCGGAATCCGGCCGCCCGGAACGGGAACTCGCATTCCGAGGGCGGGTACGGTTTGACGGGGATGCGCGAACGCATCGCACTGGCCGGCGGCAGCCTGTCCGCCGGACCGGGGCAGGACGGGCGGGGATGGTTGGTGACGGCGGAGGTTCCGGAGTGAGTGAACAGACCATCGACGCACCGATTCGGGTGCTCGTGGTCGACGACCAGCAGGTCATGCGCGAGGGCCTGGTCGCCCTGCTGGATCTGGTCGACGGGGTGAGCGTGGTCGGCGCGGTCGGCGACGGTGCGCAGGCCGTGCACGCGGTGGCGGATCTGGCGCCGGACGTGGTGCTCATGGATCTGCACATGCCCGTCCTCGACGGCGTCGAGGCCACCCGACAGATCGCCGAAAAGCATTCCAGCACAGCGGTTCTGGTGCTCACCACCTACTCCGACGACGAATCGATCCTGCGCGCGCTGCAGGCCGGGGCGCGCGGATATCTGACCAAGGACGCCGGGCGGGTGGAGATCGGCGCCGCGATCCGGGCCGCCGCGGTGGGACAGTCCACCTTCGACGCCACGGTGTCGCAGCGGCTGGTGGCCGCGCTGACCCACCCCGAACGCCCGCGGCCCGAGACCGAACGCGACGGCCTCACCGCCCGCGAGGCGGAGGTGATCGGGCTGATCGGCCGGGGCCTGAGCAATACCGAGATCGCGGGCGCGCTGTTCATCTCGGAGACCACCGTGAAGACCCATATCAACAACGCCTTCGCGAAGATCGGCGCCCGCAATCGCGCCGACGCCGTCCGCTACGCCTACCGCCACGGACTGGCCGAACCATGACCGATTACGCCCACACCGACCACGCGTCCAAGGGCCGCGCGGAGAAGGCCCGCCGCCTGGCCGCCTACGCCTGGCAGCGCGGCATCACCGGCGCGGAACTACTGGCCCTCCCCGCAGCGACCCGCCGCAAACTGGCCCGAGCCGCCGATACCAATCCCCCCGGCACCGAGGAGACCTGGAGCCTGGTCGCCCAGCTCCTCGACGATAAGGACATCTGGGCCGCCCGCAACCCCAATCATGCTGCGGCACAACGGGAATACTCCGAAGAGAAGATCCTGTGGGTGAAGCCCCCGGTCAAACCGTGGACCGCGGGACCGGATCCCACCCTTGACACCAAGAAATGAACCGGGGTTCACTTCTTGGGTGACCACCGATTACGAGCCCCATTCCGGTACCCGGCCCGCGGCGTGGCGGGAGGGCCTCACCTCCGGTACGGATTCGCCGTTCGCCGAGCGTCCGGCGCCGCCGGATGAGGTCTCCTATCCCACGCTGACCTATGCGGTGACCGGGCGGATCGCGCGGATCACCTTCGACCGGCCCGAGCACGGGAATGCCATCACCCCGGATACGCCGATCGATCTGGCGCATGCGGTCGAGCGGGCCGATCTGGATCCGCGCGTACATGTCATCGTGGTGTCGGGGCGGGGTAAGGGCTTCTGCGGTGGTTACGATCTGTCGATCTTCGCCGAGAGCGGCTTCGCGCCCCCGGATTCGGCGCAGCCGACCACCGGCACGGTGCTCGATCCGGCGGTACAGGCCCATAATCACGATCCCTCGGGCACGTGGGATCCCATGATCGACTATCAGATGATGAGCCGCTTCAATCGCGGCTTCGCGAGCCTGCTGCATGCGAACAAGCCGACGGTCGCCAAGTTGCACGGGTTCGCGGTCGCGGGCGGCAGCGATATCGCACTGTTCGCCGATCAGATCATCTGCGCCGACGACACCAAGATCGGCTATCCGCCCACCCGCGTATGGGGCATTCCGGCCGCCGGGATGTGGGCGCACCGACTCGGCGATCAGCGGGCCAAGCGGCTGCTGTTCACCGGCGACTGCCTCACCGGTAAGCAGGCCGTCGAATGGGGCCTCGCGGTCGAATCCTGTCCCGCCGACGAGCTCGACGAGCGCACCGAGGATCTGCTCGAGCGCATCGCACGGATGCCGATCAACCAGCTCATCATGGCCAAACTGGCCCTCAACAGCGCGCTACTGGCCCAGGGCGTCACCAACTCCGGGATGGTCAGCACCGTCTTCGACGGCATCTCCCGGCATACCCGCGAGGGCTACGCCTTCCAATTACGTTCGGAGACAGTGGGCTTCCGCGAGGCCGTCCGCGAACGCGACGAGCCCTTCGGCGACTGGAAACGCCCCCGACCCAGCAGCGAATAACCAAACGCCGCACCCTTTCCCGCACTTCGCACCCTCTGTGGGCGCCTGAAACGGGTGCGAAGCACCACAAAGGGTGCGGCGTTCCCCGCACCCCACCCGCCGCACCCTTTCTCGCGCTTCGCACCTTCTGTGGGTGCCTGGAGGGGGTGCGAAGGGTCGGAAGGGGTGCGGCTGTCAGGTCAGGGTGGTTGTGTGTTCGGCTGCGGTTGTGACCTTTTCGGCGAGGGTTCGGACTGCCTTGGCCTCGTCGTCGGTGAGGTCGTCGATGAACAGGCGGCGGACCAGGTCCACGTGGTTCGGGGCGGCGCGTTCCAGTGCGTGGCGGCCTCGGGCGGTCAATCGGACCACTATTCCGCGGGCGTCGTCGGTTGCGGGGGTGCGGGCGACCAGGCCGCGGGAATCCATTCGTGCCAGATGTTTCGAGAGTCTGCTCTTGTCCCAGCACATCTCGGCCGCCAGATCGCGGGCGCGCAGGCAGTCGCCGGGCGCGGCCGACAGGGCGACCAGGATCTCGTAGTCCGGCATCGACAATCCGTCGCGGGCCAGCCCGGCCGCCATGGCCGCATCCAGACGCTGTCGCATGCGGATGAACGCCGACCAGGTCGTCTGTTCATCCTCGCTGAGCCATCGCACCATGGGAATGATCCTAATCGAGATTTGGTTGACATGGACACCAAACGCGACCGAGGAGGTCCCGATGCCCGCCATCACCGTCGACAACATCCTGGTGCTGCCCCGACTGCCCCGCCCGGATCTGACCGAGCGACAGCGGCCGGTCGGGTCCGTCGTCACCGCGACCACCCAGCGCGAGGGCGCGGGCTTCCAGGTACACCGTCCCTTCCCGAGCCTCGAGCTGCGCTATGCCGATCCGTTCATCCTGCTCGATCAGATGGGACCGGTGGCGTATGAGCCGTACGAGGCCAAGGGTGCGCCGTGGCATCCGCATCGCGGCTTCGAGACCGTCACCTACATGCTCGACGGGACCATGGTTCATCACGACTCGAACGGCGGCGGTGGCGCCATCAGCGAGGGCGACACCCAGTGGATGACCGCCGGATCGGGCATCCTGCACGATGAGCTGCCCGCCGAACCTCTGGTGATCTCCGGCGGCCTGTTCCACGGCATCCAGCTGTGGGTGAATCTGCCGCGCGACAAGAAGATGGCCGCGCCGCGCTATCAGGATCTGCGCTCGTCGGAGCTGACGCTGGTCAGCTCGCACGACGGCGGCGCGCTGGTGCGCATCATCGCGGGCGAACTCGGCGGATTCACCGGCCCGGGCTCGACCTATACGCCCATTTCCTATGCGCATGCCTCGATCGCCCCCGGTGGCCGCCTGGAAACGCCGTGGCCGCAGCACTTCTCGGCCATGGCGTATGTGCTGGCGGGCAGCGGAACCGCCGGCGCCGAGGGTCGGCCGGTGAGCGCGGGGCAGCTGGCGGTGTTCGGGCACGGCGAGGCGATCACGATCACCGCGGACGCGCGACAGGACACGCCGACGGGCGACTTCGAGGTACTGCTGTTGGGCGGTCGGCCGATTCGCGAGCCGGTGGTGCAATACGGCCCGTTCGTCATGAACTCCCGGCACGAAATCATCGAGGCCATCGAGGATTTCGAGGCCGGGCGGATGGGTCGGATTCCGGCCGAGCATGCGACTGGGAAGTGACTGCGAGTATGCGCGAGGATCGGCCGCGCGGTTGACAACGACACTTCCCATCAGAAAGGTAGACGCAGCGGTTCCCGGGCTGTGACACAGCGGGGAGTGCCGGCCGGACCGGACCGCGGCGTACACATCGCAGCTGACAACGAGGAATACATGAACGTTCGCAGGCTCATCGTCGTGACCGTGGGCGCGGGATTGGTCACCCTCGCCGCCCCGCTCGCTCCGACCGCTTTTGCCGACCCCTTCATCCCCACCGGCTCGGCGGGCACCGGATCGTCAGGTATCGACGATGTCATCGGTGCCACGGGATCGGCGGGCCTGACCCAGACTGGTTCGGCGGGCGGCCCTGTTTACAAGAATTGCGACGAGGCGCGAGCAGCCGGGGTGGCCCCGCTGTTCCGCGGCCAGCGCGGCTACTCCCCCCACCTGGACCCGGACGGCACCGGGATGGCCTGCCCCACGGTCTGATACCCCCGTTAACAACGACACCCGGTGCGGCGCAATGCCACACCGGGTGTTTCGCATATCCGCAGGCTCAGCGACGGAAGACCTTGACCAGCACCAGCACAACCACCAGCGCCCCCGCACCGATCAGGCTGTACTTCACCTTCGGCTCGTTCACCTTCGCGATCATCGCCTGCTTGGTGTTGTCGGCGATCCGCTGCGGATCGGCCCGCACCGCGAGTTCGTCGAGTGTGTTCGCGAGCCGGTTACGCGCGGTCTCGATCTCCCGCTCGATACGCTCGGTATCCCTCGCCACGTTGTCTCCTGTAGTCGATGTGCGTCGCTGAAGCCTCGAGTCTATCGGTCGCCGGGATGTGCCGTCCGATGCCGTAGGCGTCGATTACCGTGCTTGGACATGACCGAGAATCACCGCTTGAATGTCGGCGATACCGCGCCCGAGTTCACCCTCCCCGATGCCGAGGGCAAGGAGGTGTCGCTCGCCGACTATCGCGGCCGGAAGGTGATCGTGTACTTCTATCCGGCGGCCAGCACCCCCGGCTGCACCAAGGAAGCGTGCGACTTCCGCGACAACCTGGCCGAATTGAACGGCTCCGGGATCGATGTCATCGGCATCTCTCCTGATAAGCCCGCCAAGCTCGCGAAGTTCCGTGACAACGAGAAACTCACCTTCCCGCTGCTATCCGACCCGGACCGCGAGGTCCTGCTCGCCTGGGGCGCCTACGGCGAGAAGACCATGTACGGCAAGAAGATCACCGGCGTCATCCGCTCCACGTTCCTGGTCGACGAACAGGGCCGAATCGCACTGGCCCAATACAATATCCGCGCCACCGGCCATGTGGCCAAGCTGCGTCGCGATTTGGCTGTGTAAACAAGTTCCCCCGGCTGCTTCGCAGCCGGGGGAACATATGTGGCACTACGGGAGCCGAGAGTCTTCTTCGCTCCCCGCTCGAATCACGTTCGGGGCGCGACCTGAGAGACCCACTGCATCACCAGATGCCAATGGTTGTCCCACCATTGGCTGAATTCGGGACTGGTCAGATCGGGCGGGGCGGGCTCGCCCGGAAACAGCAACGCGCCATTCGGTGCGCCAGTCGGTGTGGTCGGTGAGCCGCCCGGGGTGGCCAGTGCCGCTCCGGCCGAGCCGGTTTCGGGCAGGGCCGACGGCGCGGGCGGCTTCGCTCCCTGCTGGTCCTCAGCGGTCGGCGGTTTGGACTGGGTGTCCTGGCGCAATTCGAGCCGATGGGTGCCGCCCGGACCCCAGGCCATGGTGGCCGGATCGAGGGACACCACGGTCGCGGACGCGCTGGGCAGCGGCACCGAATCGGAGTCGGCCACCAGGGGGAGGCCCGGCTGCCCGTCGGCGGCCGCCTGATCCGTATCGGTCGGCAGCGGCCGCTCCGCCGGGCGGGTGCGATGCGAATCCGCGGCAACCCGGGCGTCGGTGAGCATCGGGGTGCCGTCCGACCTTGTGCGACTGGTCATCTCGTACACCCCGCCCGCGACCAGTCCGCCCGCCAGCACGCTCGCGGCGGCGAACAGGGCCGCGGTGCTGCGGGTGAACCGCGCGTGGTTACCGATCGCGATCACATCCGCGACCTCCGGCAGGGCCACCAGCGCCGCGCCGATGGCCGCGGCGGCCACGGGCACCCGGGACGGGACGATCGGCACACCGAATCCGGCCGCCAGGGCGGAGGCCACGGCCGGTTCCTCGGCAGCCGAACCGATCAGCACCACCGCGTCCGGGCGCACACCGGCCGCATCGAACTGATCCCATGCCGCCGTCACCGCCGGGCGCATGGTCTCCTTGTTCACCACCGCGCCGGACGAGGCGATCGACGACACCACCCGATCGCGCTCGGGCGAGATCAGCGAGAACGCTTGATAACCCGGAACCGCCTCACAGATCACCAGATGATCGAATTCGTCCACCCAGCTCATCGCCCCGGCCAGCGCCAGATGCGCCGACTTGGCCGAAACCAGCGAGGCGTCGTGCCAGGGCCCGGCCGCGAGGCCGCTGACGATCGCCCGGCGCTCGGCCGCGTCGCGATAGGTGACGGCCGCGCCGACGATTTCGTGATCGGGTCCGATCTCATCGGCGAGACTTTCCAGTGCCACCCCGACGGCCTGCACCAATTCTGATTTACCGTCGCCGCGGATGCGGACCGATCGTTGGACCAGCACCCGTTCGGGCAGCCGGCCGCCGTCGTCCGACAACGCCACCGCGTGGACGGTGCCGCGTTCGGTGGACACGCCTAGGGTCACCGCAGATCGAGCCACAGATCACGCCTCCGATGCACTGAGTCGACACGTCTCGAGGTACTCCCACTCGGTATGTGTTCGTCACCACATCCGGCGCGGATGGGTTATGGGAGGCAACGAAACGGGACACGGTCGGCGCAGCCGCGTGTCATCCGCGTGTCGCTACCGCTAGCCTGATAGTTGTGGTGGAGACGCGTGGGGCAACGAGGTCGAGTAGACGTCCTGACCCCGCGTTGGAGTTGCAGGACGACCCGCAGGAGTTGATGCCGCGCCGCCGCCCCACCCAGGAGCGCAGCAAGCGCAAGTTCGACGCCCTGTTACAGGCATCGCGGGAGTTACTGGTCGAGGTCGGTTTCGAATCGTTCACCTGCGAGGAGGTCGCGGCCCGCGCGGAGGTGCCGATCGGGACGCTGTACCAGTTCTTCGCCAACAAGTACGTCATCGTCTGCGAGCTCAATCGCCAGGATCTGGTGGCGGTTTCGCAGGAACTGGCCGACTTCCACGGTGAGGTTCCGTCGATGGACTGGCTGCGACATATGAACAAGCTGGTCGATCACCTGGCCGATCTGTGGATGACCGATCCGTCGCGGCGCGAGGTCTGGCTCGCGATGCAGTCCACCCCGTCCACGCGGGCCACGGGCGCCATCCACGAGAAGGAATTCGCCGAGGTCGTCCAGCAGATGCTGCGGCCGCTGATGCCGCGCACGCCCCGCGGCCGCCGGTCCATGATGGCCCAGGTGCTGGTGCACATGGTGTATTCGATGATGAACTTCTCCGTGCAGGACGGCCTGCGCCACGAGGACGCGGTCTCCGAGCTGAAGCGCTTGATGGTGGCGTATCTGCTTGTGGCCGAGAAGGAGTCGCGGATGGGCGGCCTGCGGACCGACGTTTAGCCGCCCGCGATCAGATCGGCCAGTTCGCCCGGATCCTCCAGCACGACCATCGCGGCGGCCACATCCCCGTCATGGGTCAGCGACAGATGCACCCGTGCCCGCGGCAGGAATTCCGCCGCCAGGCCGTGCAGTTTGATACTGGGCCGCCCCCAGGCGTCGTTCACCACCTCGATCAGCGGATAGGGGTTGTCCCCGATCTGCGGACTGCGCGCGAATCGCGAGGTGGCCCAGGCCTTGATGACGGCCTCCTTGGCCGCCCAGCGAGTCGCGTAACTGCGCGCCGGATCGGTTCCCTTGCTCTCGCAGTAGCGCCGCTCCCCCACCGTGAAGCTCTCCCGCAGCATGGTGGTCCCGGTGCGCTGCAGCTGCTCGGCGAATTCGGAGATGGTCACCAGATCCAGCCCGATCCCAAGAATCGTCACAGCGCCCCTCGATGTTGTGCGGCCCCGAAACCAACCGCATGCCAGCCGAACTCGGCCATGCTAACCCCATCCCCGCCTTCGGCGGGGACCAGATGAGAGCTACTCACGGGGAACATAGGGCAGAAAGCATTCGGCGGTGCCTGCTCGTGAGCAGGCACCGCCGAATGGGGTGGGACTACTGGCAGCCGGTGCCCGGAACCATGTACACGCCGTCCGCCAGACGGGCCTCATGGGCGAGCAGCATATCCGCCTCCAACTGCCGACTCTGCTTGGCCGGGGTGCCGTCGCCGCCGAGGCGGCGGTCGGCCGGGCGCTCGTAGAGCGGCGCCCCGCCGCACATGGCCTCCACGAGCCGCTGGCGGCCGCTCAGGCGGCGCCCTTCGGCCCGGCGCAGGTACTGCTCGCGGCGCTGCGGGTCGATCGCCTCGATGAACGCCTGCGGGTGGACGACCGCGACCAGACCCGAGACATGCCCGAAGCCGAGCGAGGTGACCAGACCGGCCTTGAGCGGGAAACGATCTCCCATCCGCAGCGGCTCACGCAGCCACACCAGATGCGGATAGTCGGCCATCTTCTCGTCCACGCAGTCCAAGCTGCGGTTGGGCGGGATGACGCCCTGTTCGAGCACCTGGCACAGGCCGATCATCTGGAACGCCGCCGCACCGCCCTTCGCATGTCCGGTGAGGGTCTTCTGCGAGACCACGAACAGCGGAGCGCCGTCCGACCGGCCCAGCGCCTCGGCGAGCCGCTCGTGCAGCTCGGACTCGTTGGGATCGTTCGCGGCCGTGGAGGTGTCGTGCTTGGACAGCACGGCGATATCGTCGGCCGTCACGCCGAGCTTGCGCAGCTCGTTGGCCAGCCGCGACTGCGCCCCACCGCGTCCCGCGCTCAGCGCGCCCAAACCCGGTGCGGGAATGGAGGTGTGGACGCCATCGGCGAAGGACTGCGCGTAGGCCACCACACCGAGCACCGGCAGGCCCATCTCGACCGCCACGCTGCCGCGCGCCAGCAGAACCGTTCCGCCGCCCTGCGATTCGACGAATCCACCGCGCCGGCGGTCATTGGCCCGCGAGAAGTAGCGATCGCTGATTCCCTTGGCGCTCATGGCAGCCGAATCCGCGGTCGCCGACATATCGCCGAAGCCGACGATGCCCTCGATGCCCAGATCGTCGTAACCACCGGCCACGACCAGATCGGCCTTGCCCAGCTTGATCTTGTCGACGCCCTCCTCGACCGACACCGCCGCGGTCGCGCACGCCGCGACCGGATGGATCATCGCGCCGTAGCTACCGACATAGGACTGAACCACATGCGCCAGAGCGACATTCGGCAGCGCCTCCTGCAGGATGTCGTTCGCCCGCGGCTCACCCAGCAGATTGTCGATGTAGAGCGAGCGCATCGACGACATGCCGCCCATACCCGTGCCCTGGGTGTTGGCGACCATCGCCGGATGCAGCCAGCTCATCAGCTCGGCCGGGGTGAATCCGGAGGACAGGAACGCGTCCACGGTGCAGACGATGTTCCACAGCGCCACCCGGTCGATCGATCCGGCCATATCCGCCGAGATACCCCACTTGGTGGGATCCCAGCCCGTCGGAATCTGACCGCCGACCGTACGCGACAGCTTCGCCCGCCGCGGCACCCGAATCTCGGTGCCCGCCTTGCGAATCACCTGCCAGTCGCCGGAATCGGCCACCGGCACGATGACGGTCGAGTCCGGGTTCGCCGCATGGAACGCTCGCGCCTCCGCCTCGCTGTTGACCACGAAGCTCAGGTCCTTGTCCAGGAACACCGAGGTGAGCAGCGGCGCGCTGTTATCGGTCATGGCGCCGTCGTCGCCGTAGCGGCGGACGCCGCAGCGCTCGACGATGGCATCGTGATACCGCTCGGCCAGCTCGGATTCGTCGACGTAGTCACCGGTTTCGGCGTCGTACCAGCCCGGCTTGGGATCGTTCTCCCAGGTGACCATGCCGGTCGTCCAGGCCAGTTCGAGCACGCCCGCGGCGGACAGCCGATCCTCGACCTCGACCTCGAACCGGGTCCGCGCCGAACCATAGGGACCGAGCTCACCCGCGCCGACGATCACGACCATATCGTCGAGATCGGCGGTGACGGAACCCCATTCGGGCACCGGCAGCGCGGAGGTCCGCGTCGGGGGCGCGGGCAGCGCCGCGAGGGTCCGGACCTCGGATTCGGTGGCCTCGGCGTCGTCGTCACCGGAACGATCGACATCCTTCATCAGGGCGGGCAGATCCAGCTTGGCCCGCGCCAGACCGCCGGTGAGGTCGATCTGCTGCGGTCCCTGCGCGGTCACGACGCGAGCCCGCGAGGTGCACCACTTGAGCAGTTCGTCGGCCATCTCCTGGGTCGACCAGGTCTGCACGCCCGCCTTCTGCACCGCGGCCACCAGCGGATCGTTATGGCCCATCAGCCCGGTACCGCGCACCCAGCCGATCAGCGCGTGCACCAGCGTGACCCGCCGCGCCCACGACTTCTCCGCCCGCCAGCGCGTGACCACGGCATCCAGCGCGGCCTTGGCCTCGCCGTAGGCGCCGTCGCCGCCGAACAGGCCGCGGTTGGGCGAACCCGGCAGCACCACATGCAGTTTCGAATCCACATCGTGGTCCGCGCCGAGCACCGACAGCCCGCCGATCAACCGCTCGACCGACCACAGCAGCACCCGCATCTCCATCTCCGCGCGGGCACCCGCATCGGAGAGGTCACCGGCCACCCGCGGCGCGGCGAACGGCAGCAGCAGCGTCGGGGTCATGGCGGGCTTGACGAGAACCTTCGCGCCACCGGCGTTATCGGTCTGCTCGTTGCCCACCCAGTCGATCAGTGCGTCGATATCCTGATAGGAGGCCATATTCGCGGGCACCACCCACAGCGCGGCGCCGTGGCGCGCATGCTCGCGGTAGAGCCGCTTGTAGAAGCCCAGCCGCGTATCGTCCAGTCGCGAGGTGGTCACGACGACGGTCGCGCCGCCGCCGAGCAGTCGGCCCGCGACCGCCGCGGCGATGGAACCCTTACTGGCGCCGGTGATCACGGCCGTATCCGAGGACCAGATGCCGACCTGCTCGGTGTCGCGCGCCGCCTCGGCGATGCGCCCGTACAGCCCGGCCAGCACCGAACGGGCCTGCGTCATGGACCGCTTCCGCCACCAGTCCGCCTGTGTCGCAACGGCTTCCCCGGCACCGGCGAATCCGTTCACCGGCAGCTCGGCCACGTGAGCGTCATCGGACAGCCACAGCCGCGCGAGATCCTCCCGCGCACTGGCCCAGCGATCGTCGATCAGCACCGCCTGGCGACCCTCGAAGACCGGGGCGACCAAACGCGGCCAGTCCGAACCCAATTCGGCCGACACCAGATCGACGAGCGAGGTATCGCTCGCCTCCGGCGCCGACACCTGCTCGCTCAGGCCCAGCTGCTCGAGCATCACCCGGGCCGTGGTCGCCAGCACGCCGTCGCGGCCGGTGATCTGCTCGGTGAACTCGCCCAGTGCCGCCGCGTCGACGGTCGCGCCGCCGCCACCGCCGGCCGCGGGCAGTGCCACGCTGATCCCGCGCCGGGCCGCCAGTGACTGCACGGCCGCATCGATGGCCGCGTCCACCGCGGCGCCGTCGCCGAGCGCGCCGGATACCAGCCCGCCCAGGTCGCCGCCGCGCACGCTGACGCCCTCGCGGGTGCCCAGCGACACCTCGGCGGTGACGTGATGCGCCCAGCCGTCGCCGAGCTGCCAGACCTTCTTGATCCGGTCGGCGACCGCGGCCGGACGCTTACCGGACGGGCCGAACACCTTGCGCAGGTGGTCGCCGATGGCGTCGGACAGCACCGAGCCGAACGGCTTGTAGGTACGCGCCAGCCGATCCACGGTCGCCGACAGCGCACCCATATCCGCATCGGCCGCACCGTCGATCGCGCCCAGCGACAGCTCCGAACCCAGATCGACCAGCAGCTGGTTGCGCCGCGAGGACACACCGTCGCACAGCCCCTCGATGGTGTCCACCGGGCCGATCTGATCCATCCGCAGCTTGGTCCACAGCGCGATCAGCACGCGGGTGGCGTCGGCGGCACTGAAGGGGATGTCGTCCGGGCGGGGACCACCGGTGGGTGCGGGGGCGGGCACAGCGCCGGTCACCGCCGCCGCGACCGCGGCTGGGGCCGCTTCGGCCACAGTCTCTTCCGGCTCATCCACCGGAGCCGGATCGGTATCGGTCGAGTACACGACCGCGGCCTCGCGCTCGATGTTGAGCACCTCGACCTTGGTGGTGCCGAACTGCGGCAGCTTGAGGGTGTTGGCGGCCAGGTTCGCCACGGTCGGCGTTGCGGCCAAACCGATTTCGACGAAGCGCTCCACCTCGAGCCCGCCGTTCGCGGCATCGGCGAACAGCAGATCCTGGGTCTCGATCCAGCGCACCGGGCTGGCGAACTGCCAGGCCAGCAGCTCGATCAGCACGACCCGGCACAGATCGTTCGGCCGCGCCGCCCAGCCGTCCCAATCGGCCAGCACCCGCGCCAGTGGCTCCGACGGCACGTAATCGGCGATCTCGGCGACGAATTCGCGCTCCAGCGAGAACGGCCGCGGCACCAGGTTCGGAATGTAGCGTCCGGCAAGGACTTCCGGATGCAGATCCGCGGGCAACAGCTCGTCGAGCTTGGTGCGGAACTCCGGAACACCCTCGCGCAGCACGGTGGAGTGGAACGGCACATCGATGCCGGGCACGATGATGAACGCCCGCTTGCCGCCGAATTCCGCACGGCGACGCTCGATTTCGGCCTCCAGCTCCTCGAGCCCCTTGACCGTGCCCGCGATCGCGTACTGCGCGCCGCGCAGGTTCAGGTTCACGACCTCGAGGAAGGCGTCCGCCCGCTCGGCGATCTCGGCCACGAAGCCGACGACCTCGGCATCGGGCAGGCCGATCTGCGACGGGCGGATGGCGGCCATCCGATAGTCGCTGCGGCCCTGGGCATCCCGGGGCACCAGCTCGTGCATGGCCGAGCCGCGCTGGAACACCACCTCGAGCACCGCCTCGAGCGGCAGCACCCCGGCGACGGCGGCCAGCGCGTTGTATTCGCCGACCGAATGTCCGGCCAGCATCGCGCCCTCCACGAAGGCGCCGGCCTCGCGCAGCTCCGCGACCTGGGCCACGCCGAGGGTCGCCATGGCGACCTGGGTGAACTGGGTCAGATGCAGAACCCCTTGCGGGTGGCGGTATTCCACGCCACGCGCCTTGAGGTAGGTCGGGTTGTCGCGCACCACGGCGAGGATCGAGAAGCCCAGCGCCTCGCGGGTGTGCTTATCGGCGCGGTCCCAGATCTCCTTGGCGGCCTTGGAGCGCGAGCGCGCGTCCAGGCCCATGCCCTTGGTCTGAATGCCCTGTCCGGGGAAGGCGTAGACGGTCCGCGGGGCCGCGGTCCGGCCGGTCGCGGTCATCACCAGATCGCCGCCGGTGCGGCAGGACACCTCGACGATCTCGCTGCCACGGTCCACCGCGATCCGCTCGACCCGCACATCGATCTCCGCGCCGGGGCGCACCATGCCCAGGAAGCGGGTCGTCCACGCGGTCAAAGTCCGTGCCGGAAGCGGCGATCCGGGATCGATGGCCGATACGGCGTGCGCAGCGGCGGCCGACAGCCACATACCGTGCACGATCGGGCTGCCCAGCCCCGCCAGTTTGGCGGCGGAATCGCTGGTGTGGATCGGGTTGTGGTCGCCGGAGACCTCCGCGAACGCGGCCATCGCGCGCGGCGCGGTCAGGGTCAGATCGCGACGCCGCCTGCGGGGCGTATCGATCGCCTCGTCGGATACCGAACCCGCGGCGCGCGGCGGATCGGTCAGCTCACCCGCGCCGGTGCGGCCGCGAATCGCGAAGCGCTCCACCAGCTTCGCCGCGGTCGGCGTCTCGATCCCGTGATCGCGCATGACACCGACGGCGACGCGCACCTCGACCACCCGGCCCAGATCGGTGTCGACCACCGCGCCGGATTCCGCGCGCACGGACAGCACCGCGTGCGTGTCGGGCAGTTCGTGCACCAGCTCGACCTGGTGATCCAGGTGCACCAGATCCAGCATGCCCTCGATCACGCCGAGTCCGTCGGCGGTGCGGGTCGCGCCCAGCACCGCGAAGACGGCGGGCCAGCAGGCCCCGACGAGCACATCGGGCACCGTCCGGCCGATGGTGCTCAACGTCGTCGGCAGACCCGATCCGGTCACTCCGGCATGGTCGGCGTTCAGCTCCGGGGTCCAGGCCAGATTGACATGGGCGATATGAGTTCCGTTGGCGGAGCGGACCTCCGGCAGTTTGCGTCCGGCGGCCACGGCCAGCAGCGCCGACATGGCGGCCTCGGCGTCGCCCTCGGTGATCACCGGCGCGCCGCCGTTGTACACCGAGGTGGGCACGGTGATCCGGATGCGCACGACCTCGCGGCCGAGCAGCGGCACGGTCAGTTCCACATAGGCGTGATCCTCGGGACCCTCGGTCGCGACCAGCGTCGCCCCGGTGCGCGGATGGACCGCGCCCTTGTCGTCGATGGTCCACTCGTGCAGATCGCCCAGGCGGTGAATGGGATTGACGGTGGTGCGCCCGGCCCACTGCACATCGGGGGCGGCGAGCACGATATCGATCGCGCCCTCGGTCACCCCGACGCGACGGCGGCCGTCGACGGCCTTGGGCGCCGCACCGCCGCGGATCAGCGAATAGGCGGCGTCCTGCTCGAAGCGGTCGAGCAGTTCGCCGACGGGCTCGTCGGCTCGAGTGATGCCCGCGACCGAGACGGTGCCCGGGATGACGCAGACCTGATCGGCCGAATAGCGCGGATCATGGGCCTGCCACAGCGAATCCGAGCGCCACCAGCGACGCACGTCGGCATCGACGACCGGCACGAAGTTCACCGGCTTGCCCGGGGTCTTGCACAGCGAGACGAAGAACGGCACATCCGCCGGATGCAGCACCGTCTGCGCCGCGGCCGGATAGACCTCGCGCATACGGCAGATCGCACGCACCGGCTCCTCGAACGCGGCATCGTCGGCGAACAGCGAGACGATCTCGCCGCGGTCGGTCGGATGCAGCCGGGATTCGGTGCGGCGCATCATCTCCGCGAACCGATCGCGCCAGGTGATGTCCAGCCACACCGAGCGGGTGACATCGGCGATCGCGTCGCCGAAGTCGGTGCCGCAGTCGAAGTCCTTGCGGAGGTCCAGGCCCACGGCCAGCTCGACGTAGCGCTGCAGCCAGTCCAGATAGGTCATGGTGGTCAGATCGCCGAAATACGGCTTGGCCGTGCGATCGAGCGCCTCGATGATCTCCGCGCGGCGCGCCGCGACCGCCTCGGCATCGCCCGCGACCTCGTCGAGCAGTCGGCCGGTACGCGAGGCGGAGTTGTCGATCTCGTGGATATCCGCGCCCAATTGGCTACGGCCCGAGGCCATTCCGCCCGTCGCGGTGCCCGCGCCGACCCAGTTCGGGGTGCCGGGCGTCTGCACCAGCAGCTGCTTCACCTCGGGCGCGGTGGTGGCCTCCAGCGTCGCCATCGCGGCCGTGCCGACCAGCACGCCGTCCAGCGGCATCACCGGATGGCCGTGCGCCGCCGACCATTCGCCGGTGAGGTATTCGGTCGCGCGCTCGGGGGTGCCGATGCCGCCGCCGACGCAGATGATCACATTGCCGCGGTTACGCAGCTCGGCATAGGTCTCGAGCAGCAGATCGTCGAGGTCCTCCCAGGAGTGGTGGCCACCGGCGCGGCCGCCCTCGATATGCATGATCACCGGATAGTCCGGCACGGCGTCGGCGATGCGCAGCACGGCCCGGATCTGGGCGACCGTGCCGGGTTTGAACGCCACATGGGTGATGCCGGCCTCGGTCAGCTCCTCGATCAGCGCCACGGCCTCGTCGAGTTCGGGAATGCCCGCGGTGACGACGACGCCGTCGAACGGGGCGCCCGCCGAACGCGCGCGCTGCACCAGCCGCCTACCGCCCAGCTGCAGCTTCCACAGGTACGGATCCAGGAACAGCGAGTTGAACTGCACGGCGCGGCCGGGATGCAGCAGCGTCTTCAGCTCGGCCACGCGGTCGGCGAAGATCTGCTCGGTCACCTGACCGCCACCGGCCAGCTCGGCCCAGTGGCCCGCATTGGCCGCGGCCGCAACGATTTTCGCGTCCACGGTGGTCGGAGTCATACCCGCCAGCAGGATCGGCGACCGGCCGGTGAGGCGGGTGAACGAGGTCTCGACCACGATGCGGCCGTTGGGCAGGCGCACCGGCTTCGGTGCGAAACTCGACCAGGCCGGGGCCACCTCCGGGGCCGCGCCCGGGGTGAACAGGCTGCGCTGGCCGGACCGGGTGGAGGCCGCCACGATGCCGACGCCGGTGCCCTTCAACGAGCCGACGGTCAGGCGGGTGAGCAGATCACCGGGGCCCAGGTCCAGCATCCAGTGGGTGTCCCGGCCCACGACGTCGTCCACGGCCGCCACCCAGTCCACGGGCTCGACCAGGATCCGCCGGGTGAGCTCCACGGCGAGCTCGCCGTCGATACCGCACTGATCCGCCCATGCCGCAACGAGATCCACGGTCTCGGCCAGCGCGGGATGATGGAACGCGACCTCGACCTCGACGTCCTCGAATACGGGCGCGAACACCGCGCCGCCGCGCTTCTTCGCCTCGCGCTCGCGGGTCTGTTCGGTATGCAGCTCCGCACAGCGCAGGCGCACCCGTTCCAGCTGCGCGACGGTGCCCGAGAGCACCGCGCGGCGACGGCCGTTACGGATCGAAACCACCGCGGCCACAGCCGGATCCACGCCCTGGGATACCTCGGCCACCACCGCGCGCAACTGCTCGGGATCGACATTCGACACCGCCACCATCGGCGAGCGCTCACCGACGGGGATCAGGCCGCGGCGACGGGCGACGAGAGTGGCCGCGGCGCCGATCAATTGGGCCAGCGCCAGCAGTTCGGCGTCGCGCTCACCGCCGGCGCGCGCGGCCTCGGCGGCCAACAGCCCCTGGGAGTGGCCGACAATCGCGACGGGGGCGTGCGCGGCGGGATCGAGGCCCTGCAGCCGCAGCGCGCGCAGCGCGGCGATCTGGGCGAGGAACACACCGGGCATGGAGATCGCGGCCGAGCGCAGCACCTGCTCGGACGGCGCGGCCGACACCTCACCCGGCTCGGTCAGCTCGTCCTCGAGCATCCACGCGATCGGATCGAAACCCACGGGGCGCACCATGAGCAGCTTCGCCGCGACCGGGTCCAGCCGGGCGGCCGCCTCGTTCACCAACGCCGTCAGCTCCGGCTCCAGCGCGCTGTCGCGGCCGATCTCCTCGAGCTCGCCCAGCCAGCTCGCCCCCTGTCCGCCGAAGGCCAGGGCGTACGTCTCACCACCCAGCAGGCGATCCAGCAGCGACGACTTCACAGCCCTATCCGTAGCTCCCCCAGCCACCTTCGCGCTCGATCCGGTCTCGGTGCTCTCGTTGATCGTCAAGACGTATCGACTTCCTTCTCCTGGCGGCTCGCCCCTCGTGGGGGCCGCTCCTCCGTGCGCAGGTGTCCCTCGCCCCTGAGGACCTGATGAAGGCCGAGGATCGCACAAAATCATGAGGATTTCCTCATGTTCGGTCGGCCAGGCAAGGGTTACCTTCGAGTATTTCGGTACGCCAGTACAAGAATATCCCAGAACATGACCCTCCCTCACGTTTCGAACCCGCTGGTCCCACCCCGTTACCCACGCGTAGGAAAGCTGAGGGTCCCTCACATTGGCCGTTACTCAATTGTTATAATCCCAGGTGGTGTTACTCACCAGTACAAAACACCCGTCCAGTGCTTCGCGAACCCGGTCAAGCCCGGTAGAGTTTGGACGGTCGTACCATCACGCGCGAGTGGCGAAATTGGCAGACGCGCTGGATTTAGGTTCCAGTGTCCTCGGACGTGGGGGTTCAAGTCCCCCCTCGCGCACAAAAACCTGACAGATCTGTCAGGATCCGCGTCGGCGTGCTCGCGGGCATTTGAACACGCGGTGCCAGCTGCAGCCATGCGACGTCTCCTCGGTCGTAGGCTGGCGCGTTTGCCGATTTCCGGCGACTCGGTGGCCCTCGGCCCGCGGGCGCGACATCGAACGTGCGCTCCGCCTACTCGCGGTGCAGGGCTTGGTCTGCTCGAACGGCGACAACAACATCGGGGCTCCCACCCGGCAGCGCCGAGCAATCGGAGCAGCTGCGCGGTGTAGATTTCACCGTGGAGAGCCGGGAAGTCTGGTCGGCGCGTTTCAGCCAAGACGAGACCACCGAGAGGCATTGTGGCCGGGCCCTATCTCGAATTCGATCGCCGCCGTGAGATGTTGCGGACCAATCTCTGGTTCGTCCCCACCCTCGAGGTGGTGGCGGCCGTGGGGTTGTTCGTGATCACCTATGGCCTCGATCGTGCGGTTTACCGTGGCGCTCTGACGATTCCTTCGTGGATCATCGGCGGCACACCCGATGCGGCCAGGCAGGTCCTGACCGCGATCGCGGCGGCGATCATCACCGTTGTCGGCGTGGTCTTCTCGATCACGATCGTGGCGCTGACGCTCGCGTCGACCCAGTTCGGTCCGCGCATGCTGCGCAACTTCATTCGCGACCGGGGCACTCAGATCACGCTCGGCACCTTCGTCGCGACCTTCGTGTACGCGATCGCCGGGCTGGTGTCGGTCGGCGCGGATTTCGTGCCCCACATCTCGACGACAGTCGCTATCGCCTCACTCGTCGTCGACCTCGCCGTGCTGATCTACTTCATCAACCACATCGCGACGGTGATCCAGCTGCCGAACGTCATCGCGGAGATCGCCGCGGAGGTCTCGACCGCGATCCAGGCCAATCAGGACATCGCGGTGCCGCTGTCGCGGCGTGGCCTTTCCGCGGAGGAGTTGCTGGCCCGATTGACCGAGGGCGGCGGGCAGGTCCGGACCGCCGGAAGCGGGTATCTGCAGTACATCCGCTACGAGAAGTTGGTCCGGATGGCCACCGCCGCGGATGCGGTCATCTATCTGCCCTACCGGCCCGGCCATTTCCTCACCGAGGGACAGGTCGTGGCACTCGTATGGCCCGCCGAGGCCGCCGACCGGGTCACGGAGAGCTTCGCGCGCGGACACGTCGCCGGACCCACGCGCACGCTGACCCAGGACATATCCTTCGGCATCGACCAGATCGTCGAAATCGCCCTGCGCGCACTGTCCCCCGGCATCAACGACACGTTCACCGCATTGACTTGCATCGACTGGTTGGGTGACTGCCTGTCGAGAATCGCGGCCACCTGGGATCCCACTCCGGTGCGCCGGGACAGCGACGGCTCGATCCGGGTCATCGCCACGCAGGTGAGTTATGAACGCCTGGTCCAACGAGCTTTCGAGAAGATCCGCCAATCCGGGCGCGGCATGCCGGCCGTCATGATCCGCCAACTCGACGCACTGACCGAAATCGCCGATCGCACCACCGATCCGCACCGGCGTCGCGTCCTGCTCGACCAGGCCGCGATGATCGAACGCTCCGCCCTGGAGTCGGTCCCCGAAGAGTCCGACCGCGACGACGTCCTGCGCCGCTATCGAACCCTGATCGCCAAGCTCGTGCCCGACACGCTGGCAGGGATCATCGAATAGGCCGATGATCACCACCAATCCTTGAAGGTCGCCAGGGCCACTTTCTCGTTGTGGCCGTTGCGGTTGACCGTGTGGTGCAGCGCGGCGACGAAGGCGGCGGTGGATTCTATGGGCACCCCCCGTACCGGGACGACCAGCCGGGTCACGCCGCGGTGGGCGAGATGCGCCGAGATCCAGACGTCGTCGTGCCAGCGGACTTCGGCGGGCCAACCACTGAAATCGTGTACCCCTCGTCCAGCGATCCGGGTGGAATGAGGTAGCCCCACATGCCCATCAGTACGTCCACGGCCCGTGGCTGCCGCAGCGCCGTCCCGCAGACGTGCGGGAAGTTGTCCGGGTTACTGCCGTTCTGCGCGTAATACCCGCGCAGTCCCACCGTCGAAGTGGGTGCGCTCCGGTGGGCCGCCAGGAGGTCTTCCAGAAAGGTATCCGGATAGATGTGGTCGTCGTCGACGACAACCACGACCGCATCCGGTTCGGCGCGCAGCGCGGGCAGCAGCTTCGTCGCCGGGCCTTCGTCCGCGCACCGGATGACCTCCACCCCGGCGGGGATATGCGGCAGTCGCGGATACGGTTTCAGGGTTCGCAGCGAATGCTCGGGCCAAGCCAGCACGATCCGATCCGGCGGGCAGATCTGATCGACCAGGCTGCGCAGCGTCGGGACCAGATGCGAGCGACGATGCGGCACGCTGGACAGCGTGACGACGACGCGTTCGGCACGTGCGGGCGCCGGCCGGGGCTCCGGATCCCGGATCATCAGCCGCGCGGCGCGCGCGAAGTCATGTGCCGCTCCGGCGAGCGTGGCTTCGGCGATGCGTTGCCGGAGATGATTCGCATTGGTGAAGCCGAGTCTGGCGAGATGGAGGGGGGAGATCATGCCGCACCACCTTTCTCCGTCTCGTTCCACTCGCCGCGGACCCGATCGCTGGGCAATGCCGGAGGGAATTCGGCCAGTTCGACCGGTCCCGCCCCGCGCATCGCAGGTACCCAGTAGGGGTCGAACACCGCATGCGACCGCCACTTCGGACCGTAGCCGGACGTCAGATAGCGCGTCGCGATCGCGGGCGGCGGAGCCGTCAATGTCAAAGGACCGAAACGATATTCGTGGACGGTCCCGAAATCCGCGCCCTCGAAGAACTCGCCCGGATACCTCTGCCGCAACGGCTCCGCGGCATAGTTCCAGCGGTCGGGCGCTTGGTGTCGCATCGGGAAGATATCGACATGAGGGAACCGTCTGCGGTACCACGGCCACTGTTTCGGCCCGGACAACGGGAACACCCGTAGCGGCTCCCACCACTTACCCTGCGCCAGGCCATATCCGGCCCGCCCGAGGAGATCGCCCGATCCATCGAGCAGGCGAGTCAAATCATCGTCCCGAATTCCGATGTCCCCGTCCACATCCCAGGGGATCAGCCCACCATGACGCACAGCCCCGAGTAATGTGCCCGCCACGGCGAAATACGGAATATCCAACCGGCGCATCATGATATCGACAATGCGCAGGGTGGAGTAGAGGCGATCGACTGTCTCCTGTGCCACGGTGGGAAATGGCTGTCCGGATGGCTGGATCATCCGCGATGCCCTGGCAAAAGCGACGGAACCGGTGACTTTCACTGTGCCCCCTGCAGATTCAGACATTACGGTAGTGCAACGGCGTCGATGCTATCTGAAATGCTAAGGTGTGCAACATTATACGATTGTCGCAGCGTGGCCGGTGCGGGATCCGGCGAGACGACCGGACGAGAGGTTTTCCAGCTATGGCCCCACGCACAGCAATCATCCTGGCTGCCGGATACGGTCGTCGACTCGGGTCCGGCGGACCGAAATGCCTGGTCCCGGTGGATGGCGAACCGATCCTGCACCGTGCGATCCGCAATCTCGCGGCGGTGGGCGTGCGGGATGTGTTCGTAGTGGTCGGGCACGGGGCCGAGGAGATCATTGCCCGGACCGGCGACCGTCTCGCCGAAATCTCTGTGCACTATGTGCATTCCGATGCCGCGGAGTTCACCAATAACGCGTACTCGCTGTGGCTGGCCCGCGCCCACCTCGATGGTGACGTCTTCGTCCTCGACGGCGATATCGCGTTCGATCCGGAGATCCCGGCGCTGCTCGCGGCACAGGCGGCACCGGCTGTCACCGCAGTGGCGCCCTGGGGCGCCGGGATGAACGGCACCGGCGTCGTCCTGGACGACGGGCTCGTCGTGGAAATCGTCCTCGCAGGCGAACAGCCCGGTGCGGCGGCGCCCCCGTTCGAGACGGTCAACATCCACCTGCCGCGCGCGGACTACCTGGCCACGGAATTCCTGCCCCGGCTCGAGGCACTGATCGCGCGTGGCGAGTGGAATGCCTTCTACGACACGGTGCTCGCGGAAACCGTCAATCAGGCGCGAGTCCCCATGCGGGCGGTCGACTGCCGGGATATCCGTTGGCAGGAGATCGACGACCGCACCGATCTCGCGGCCGCCGACTGGCTGTTCATGACACCCGCCGACCGGCTGAACCGGCTGAACCGGCAGCACGGTGGGTACTGGCGGCACGAGGTGACCGATCACAGTCTGCTCTACAACGCCCACTTTCCCTCTGAGGGGTTGTGGGAGCGCCTGACCGCGAATCTCCGGCCCGCGCTGGCCAATTACCCGGTCGGACAGGAAACTCTGTGCGAACTACTCGCCGCGGCGATCGGGCAGCCGGCCGCGCGGCTGGCCGTCGCCAACGGCGCATCGGAGCTGATCAAGATCCTGGCGCAACTGCTCGACGATACGGTGTTGCCGGTTCCTGGTTTTCACGAGTAACAGGCGGCATTCGGTTCCGCCCGTGCGCATCTCGTGGAATTGCCGGGCCCGGCCTTCGCCTTCGACACCGACCGCGTCTATCGCGCCGTTGCCGACACCGGTGCCCGCAGCGTGATCATCACCTCGCCGAACAATCCGACGGGCAGGGCGGTTCCGTCGCACGATGTGCTGCGCTTGGACAAACTCTTGGTTCCGCACGCGGCGACCGTCGTCGTCGACGAATCCTTCGTCGATTTCTCCGACGACGAGGCGAGCCTCGAGCCATTCCTCGACGATTACCACAATCTCGTCATCGTCAAGAGTATGAGCAAGGCCTATGGTGTGGCGGGCTTGCGCCTGGGGTATCTGGCCACGGCCGACGCCGAACTCCTGAGACGCGTTCGCACGGCCCTCCCGATCTGGAACATCAATGGTGTGGCGGAGGAATTCCTGCGTCACCTACCGCATTTCGGCGACGACTTCCGGCGCAGTCTCGATCGGGTCCGTCAGGCTCGGCATCGCCTCATCGCCGACCTCGCCCGGCATCCCGGCCTGCGCGTCCTGGAATCCGACGCCAATTTCGTGCTCGTCCACGTGGCACCGCCGTGGACGGCGACCCGGCTGGTGGCAGAACTGTTCTCCCGCTACAACATCCTGATCAAGGACTGCAGCGGTAAACCGATGGCCGACAGCGCCCAGTACGTGCGCATCGCCGTCCGAACCGAGCCCGAGAATCAGCGTCTCGTCGCGGCCGTGTTCGAGATATGCGGTGCGTGATCCGGGATCAGGGAGCCGTCGGCTAAGTTGTCACAGTATGGGTGAGATTGGCTATCCCGCAGTATGTTTCGCTGCCAAGGCTGTTTGTCGTGCCCTGGGTCTGCGGGTTCGGATCGAAGGCGATACTAATATCCCCGCGGCGGGTGGTGCGGTGCTGGCCGCCGATCACGTGTCCTACCTCGACCCGTTCGCCGTCCTCCTCGGCGCGGACGCGGCGGGGCGGAGGGTCCGGTTCCTGGCATTGCAGACGCTGTTCGAACATCGGATATACGGACCGGTGGTGCGCGAATTGCGGCAGATCCCCATCCGGTCCGGCGGTGGTGGAGCCGCCTTCCGCGCGGCCGTCGATGCCCTGCGGGCAGGGGAGATCGTGGGGGTGTTCCCCGAAGCCACTATCGCGCAGTCGTTTACCGTGCAACAGCTCCGCACGGGCGCGGCCAGGTTGGCGAGCGCGGCGGGAGTGCCGCTGATACCGATGGCGGTCTGGGGCACACAGCGGCTGTGGACGAAGGATCGACGCAACATCGTTCAGCCGATGCTGCCGATCACCGTCCTGATCGGCGAGCCGCTGCGCGCGACGTCGGAGGATGCGCCGGAGCAGCTCACCGAGCGGTTGCGCGCCCGCATGCAGGAGCTGCTCGACCGAGCGCAGCGCGAGTATCCGGACGCCGGGGCCGGGCAGTGGTGGCAGCCGGTGCATCTGGGTGGCACCGCACCCACTGCCGAGGAAGCCGTGGCACGCGACGCCGCGGAGAACGCCGCGCGGGCGGGAGCCGATTCGTGAGTTCGACCCGGGTGTTCTTGCACGCCCATCCTGACGATGAGGCGCTGTTGACCGCGGGCACCATGGCGCGGATGGCCGCGCAGGGGCAGCGGGTGGTGCTGGTGGTGGCCACCGACGGCGAAGCGGGGCTGGCGGATTCGAGTGCCGATCTAGGGCTGCGGAGGCGGGCGGAGACCTTGGCGTCGGCGCGGGCGCTGGGGTGCGCGCGAGTGGAGTTCCTCGGTTACGGCGACTCCGGAATCGACGGCGGCGCACCGGATTCCTTCTGCGCGACGCCGGTCGACCAGGCCGCGGAACGGATCGCCGCACTCCTGGTCGAAGAACGCGCGGATCTGGTGACCTCCTACGATCCGGCCGGGGGTTACGGGCATCCCGACCATATCCAGCTGCATCACGTCGGCGCACTCGCCGCACGCATGGCACGCACCCCGGTGCTACTGGAAGCCACGGTGGACCGCGACCTGTTGCTGCGCGCGATACGGGCCGCACAGCGTCTGCGACTGGCACCGACGGACGTGCGCGCCGAGCGATTCCTCGATAGTTATGTGCCGGGCAGCGCGATAACGCATCGGGTGAATGTGCGGCGCTACGCGGCACAGAAGCGAGCGAGCATGGCGGCGCATGCCAGTCAGGCATCCGGTGGTGCGGGCGTGCGGACACTGGCCGCGCTGCTGCGGTTGCCGGCGCCAGTTTTCCGGCTGGTTCTCGGTACGGAATGGTATGTGCGGCATGATCTTTGATATTCGCGTCCAACGAGATCTGCGAATCCCGATGGCCGACGGCACCGATCTGCTCGCCGACCGCTATGTTCCTGCCGCGGGGTGCGCCGCCGCGACCATACTGGTGCGGTCGCCGATGGGGCGTCGTCCGCTCGGCATTCTCTACGGTGTGTACTTCGCCCGGCACGGCTTTCAGGTGGTGGTGCAGGACGGCAGAGCGGATGACGACGCGCTCCCCTTGAGTACCGAACGCGAGGACGGGCTCGCCACGGTCGCCTGGCTGCGCGGGCAGCCCTGGTTCGACGGAACGCTCGCATTGCACGGGATGAGCGCAATGGGGTTCGCGCACTGGACGATTGCGACCGAGGTCCCCGAATTGAGAGCGATGTCGGTGCATGTGGGGGCCTCGTCGATCGCCGACGCGATCTTCACCGGCGGGTCGACGGCGCTGGAGTCACTGCTCATCTGGTGCTCGAACCACAGCTTCACCACAGCACTCATGGCGCCCCGGCGGGCACGGCGAGCCATCGCCTCCGGCGCGCCGACGGCCGAACTCGACAGGCTGACCGGCGGCGCGACGGTGCCGTTCTACCAGGCCGCGATCGCCGGGGACGGAACGGGCAATCCGGTGCGGAGGGCGTTGGACCACAGCCATGCGCCGCGGGAGACCGTGGCGCCCGTACATCTGGTGGGCGGGTGGTACGACATCTTCCTGCCGAGCTTGATTCGCGACTATCTCGCCCTGCGGGCCGCGGGGGTGGCGGCGCATCTGACCATCGGGCCGTGGGGGCATTACCATCCGCACCAGTTCCTCACCGCGAATCGCGAAGCGCTGCAGTGGTTCCGCGCACACCTGCGCGACGATCGCGCCGCCCTGCGCGCGCTGCCCGTACGAGTATTCGTGACCGGGGCGCGGCAATGGCGTGAATACTCCGACTGGCCGCCACCGGGAATCCGTTCGGCCGCATGGTATCTGCACTCGGCCGGACGATTGTCGCCGCACCCGCCCGACACCTCGGGCTGCGACCGCTATCGCTACGACCCCGCCGATCCCACCCCCGCGCCCCGGGGCCCGGTGATCGTCGGCCGTTCCCGGCCGGAGGACAGCCGCTGGGTCGAAAGCCGCCCGGATCTGCTCACCTACACCAGCGAACCACTCACCGGCGCTACGGAAGTCATCGGGACGGTCACCGTGCACCTGCATTTCCGGTCCGGCCGATCGACGGCGGACGGCCCTGCCGCACCGGGCTCGACGACGGATTTCGTTGTCCGACTGTGCGATGTCGGTCCCGACGGCCGGTCGTTCAACATCTGCGAGGGCGTCCGTCGCGTCGATATCGACGATACCGGCGCCGTCGATGTCGAGCTGTGGCCGATCGCCCACCGATTCGCACCCGGGCACCGGTTACGCGTGCACGTCTGCAGCGCCGCAGTACCGCGCTATGTACGCCACCCCGAGGCCGTCGAGCAGAGGATCCTTCGCGGTCCCCGCACCCCGTCCGCCGTGACGCTGCCGATCCTCGTCACCACCACTGCGTGAACGTCTCGAACGCGACCGCCTCGTTGTGACCGGAGCGATTCACGGTGTGGTGCAATGCCGCAACGAACGCACCGGTGGATTCGATCGGCATGCCACGGACGGGTACCACCAGCCGGGGCACCCCGCGCCGCGCCAGATGCGCGGAGATCCACACGTCGTCCTGCCAGCGCACCTCGGCGGGCCAGCCGGAGAAGTCGTGCACCGCATGGTCCAGCGAACCGGGCGGGATCAGGTACCCCCACATCCCCATCAGCACGTCGACCGGGACGTGGTCGAGCACGGCCGTCCCGCACACGTGTCCGAGATAGCGTGGGTCGCAACCGAATCGAACGTGTTGTCCGCGCAGGCCGAGTGCCGCCGTGGGAACCTGCCGATGGGCGGTGAGCAGGTCTTCGAGGAAGGTATCGGGGTAGATCGCGTCGTCGTCGACGACCACCAGCACCGCATCCGGCTCGGTCCGCAGCGCGGGTAACAGCTTGGTCGCCGGACCTTCGTCCTCGCAGCGCAGGATCTCCACCCCGGCGGGCAGCCGGGGCGGCGCCGGATACGCCGAACCCGAGCGGCGGGAATGGTGTGGCCAGGCCAGCAGGAGCCGATCGGGCGGCACGGTCTGGTCGAGCAGGCTGCGCAACACCGGACGAAGGTGACCGCGGCGCTGGGGCACGGTCGACAGCGTCACGACGACGCGCTCGGCGCGGGCGGGGACCGTGCGCGGCGCCGGATCCCGCCGCAGCAGCCGCGCCGCCCGGGCCAGGTCGTGCGTCACGCTGGCGAGGGTGGCATTGCCGAACCGCTTCTGGAGGTGATCCACGTTGCTCCAGGCGATTCGGGCCAGATGCACGGGCGAGATCATGCGGTCTCCTTTGTCGTGTGGGACTTCCCGGACGGGGTCGGGCGGCGCGCGTCGGGCGGCGCTGCCCGGCGTACCGCGTCGTCGTAGCAGTCGTGCAGTCGATTCAGCACGGCCGGCCAGCAGTAGGCGGTCGGCGTCACGGTGCGGTTGTGTGTGGTGATGCGGTGGCGCAGGTGGCCGTGACGGCCCAACGACACCAAGGCGGTGACCAGGTCCTGCGTGGTGTTCCCCAGGAGACCTTCGCGGCCGTGTTCGACGAAATCCGTGACCCCCGTGCCGGATCGGGCGATCACCGGCAGACCTGCGGTCCGGGCCTCCAGGGTGGCCAATCCGAACGCCTCGCGCCTGGTCACGTTGAGGTAGACATCCGCGGTGGCCAGGATTTCGCCGATAGTGTGCTGATCCTGCGCACCGGCCAATCGCACCCAGGTCATATCGTGACGCCGAAGGTACCGGTACATCGCCTCCCGCCACGGCCCCGTGCCGACAACGGTGGCGCGCAGGGCAACCTCTCCGGCGAGCCGAAGGTGTGCCAGCCGAAGGACTTTCAGCAGCGTCAGCGGTTGCCGACGGGCCGCGAGCCGCCCCACGGAGACCACATGCAGATCATCGGCCTGTCGAGATACGCTGTGCCACAACGTCGGCGAGACCGCATTGGGCACCACGACGGTGGATGCCTTCGGCAGCGCGCGGTCCACCTGGGCTGCCACCGCCGTGCTGACCGCGGTGAGCACCGCCCGTTGTTGCCAGTCGCCGCGCCCCCCGAACATTCGATAACCGGTCCGGACCGGCGCGTCCCACATGCTGTGCACCGTGACCACGGTCGGAATATGCAATCGGTGCGCCTCGCGTACGGAACTCAACGCGAACGGCGAGTAGACGCTCAGATGCACGTGCGCCACCCGCGGCCGCAGCCGAAGCAACAGCGCGCGAAGGCTTTCCCCGCGTGTGAGGCGGTGCACTCGGTACGGCAGTCCCCCGTCGCCGTCGGCTCCACCGGTCGCGGTGACCACGTGCACCTGCTCACCCGATGCCGTCTGCGTGCAGGCCAGAGAGTCGATCTGGACCTCGATTCCGCCGATGCGCGGTGCGAAGACATCGGTAATGTGCACGATCACAGCTCACCCCTCAATCGGTACCGGCGCATACCCCATGCGCTATGGACCCACGAATGCTACTGAGGTAATACAACATTCGCGACAGATGGCGAGAATGAGGTGCTGGGTGAACGAGATGCGGGTGCTCTGCGACGACGGCGTCGGACTACATGTGGAATTCGATGGTGACCCGGACGCACCGGTGGCCATCGTCTTCGTCAACGGGATCAATACCGGACTCGTCTACTGGAGTCGGCAGCGGAATACCCTGGGCGACTTGGGAACCACCGTCCTGTTCGACCACCGCGGCCATGGCCGTTCCGATGAACCCGAGTCGGGGCACGCCACCGTCGCGCGGCTCGCCCGCGATATCGCGACGGTGCTCGAATCCGCGGTGCCCGGCAGGCCCGTCGTTGTCGTCGCACATTCGATGGGCGGTATGGCCGTCTCGGCGCTCGCCGAATGCCGGCCGGACCTGTTCGGCACCCGCATCATCGGTGTCGCCCTCCTGGATACGGTGCCCGGCCGATGGGCCGACATCGCGCTGCGCCTCCCGAGTGTCGTGACCCGCCGCGTCGTCGGACTGCTGTGGCGAGTGGTACCTCCACTGCGGCGACTGCTCACCGACACCAGTACGCGGCGGCACCCGGTACCCGGTGCGCGACACCCGCGAACCTCGAACGAACGATTGTCCCGGCTCGCAGGCGTTCGGCGAGCCCGACGGCTGATCACCTCCGCGCGAACCCTCACACTGCTGGCATTGATCGCCGACGCCGCCGTATGCGATCACAGCCCGGGCCTGGCCGCACTCGGGGCGGTACCCGTGCTGGTGGTCGCCGGCGACGACGACCGATTCATCCCCCTACGGCACAAAACCCGTGCGGCAGACCGGATTCCCGGTGCACGACTGGTGATCGTGCCGGGCGCCGGGCACCTCAGCTCCATCAAGAAACCCGATAAGGTCGACCGCCACCTACGCGCCTTCATCACCGGTCTGAGTCCGTAACTGTTTCCTTCCGATCAACACGATCAGTCGTCGGGTCGGGTCGGCCAGTCCGGCGCCCAACGCCGCGGGCAGTGGTTCCAGTTATCCGCTCAGGTCAGATGTCGTCGATCAATTCGGTGAGTCGCTCGAGGAGTTCGGTCATGGCGGCACGTTGATCGGGCCGGAAATCGCGGTAGGTCTTCAGCTGGCGTTCGCGTAGCCGGGCGCTGTACTGGGTGAGCAGGGTGGCGCCGGAGTCGGTGAGGGCGATCTCCACTCGGCGTTCATTGCCCTTCGCGCGGGTGCGGGTGACGATGCCATCGCGTTCGAGCTGCTTGAGCATTCGGGTGGCCGTGGGGACGGCGACGCCCGCGTGCTCGGCGATCTCGCTGACGCCCAGGGTGCCGTGGTCGATGAGCGCCTCGAGCAGCTGAACCTGTGACAGCGACAGGGAAAGTCGGGTTTGCCCGGCGAGTCGCCCGCGGGAGCGGCGTACCGCGCCGAGCATCTCCTGTACGGCCCGGGTGAACGCGAGGAACTCCGGGTCGTCGGCCTGCGGCAATCGGCCGCCGGCGGGAAGGTCTTGCGGTGATGAGGGCATGATCTTACGCTATCACCTAGCTAATGCTTAGCTTGCTAAATATGCCACTCGGAACTACGGCGAGTCCCCTGCCACCGACTTCATGAGGTGAACAGCCGACAATCTCTGGACATACGTCCGAATATCCATAATACTCTGGACAAACGTCCAATCTATCCGGGCGTGCCACCTCGATGCCCTGGAGGACCGACCCATGCCACGACTCACCGATCCGCTACCCAGGGACACCGATTTCCTGACCAGCTGGTTATCCGGCCGCCGGACGGCGTCGGCGAATCTGTTGACGGCCGGGGAAGTCGAGGGGTTTCGTCGGGCTCAGCGGCTGAGCTTCACCTGCGCCCAGGCCGCGGCCAAGGAGATGCGGCCCGGCTGGACCGAGGCCCGGACCGGCCAGTGGATGATCGAGTGGCTCTACGACCACGGTGTGAAGACGATGCTGCACAAGCCGATCGCGGTGTTCCGCGAGCGGTCGATCGCGTCCGACGGCGAGTGGGGCCCGGTCACTCAGGGAACGGGCGCGACACTGCGGGAGACCGATGTCGTCATTCTGGACTGCGCCCCGGTCGTCGACGGCTACACCGGCGACATCGCTTACACCGCTACGGTCGGGCATGACCCGGCGGTCGAACAGGCGCAGGACTTCCTGGCCAGGCTCCGCGCGGAGATTCCCCAGCACTTCGCCGACCCGGAACTGGCGCGCGGCGTATTCGAGTGGGTCGACGATGAGATCCGTGCCGCCGGCTACGGTAATGCGGCTGCGGGCTACCCGGAAAACGTACTGGGACACAGGGTTTACCACCATGGCCGACTCAACGATCGGCTCCCCTGGTTCCTGCCTGAGCGTGCAGTCGGCTACGTGCTGAGCTGGCACGGCCTCGGGTTCCTCGGCACCCAGATCCGGCGCATGGTCTTCCCGGAGGTGCTGGGCCCCAAGCATCGCGGGCCGAAAACCGGCATCTGGGCCATCGAGCCGCACGTCCGCGCCGACGGATTCGGCGCGAAGTTCGAGGAACTGCTGGTCGTCGAGGAGAACCGGGCCTACTGGCTCGACGACATCAGCCAGCAGCGGATCGTCATCGACGGATAGCGAATCGGGCGGCCCTAGCGGACGTACGCGTGCACGAGGGTACGCATGGCCGTCGCCAGCTGCGCGCGATCATCCGCGCCGCGCGGCCAGGCGAACCGCTGCAGAGCAAAGCCGTCGATCAGTGCGATCAGGGCACGGCCTGCCGGATACGGATCGGTCGCACCGACCGCGTGCAGCAGTTCCTCCGCCGAGCGTTCGAAACCGCTCATCATCCGATGGGCCAGATCTCGCAGCGCCGGCTGATGCCGGCAGTGCACGTAGATCTCGAATTCGGCGGCCAGGAAGGTCTGCGGCACGTTGAACAACAGGTCCACGTAGCGGTCGACCATCTCGTCGACAGTCGAGCCCACGATCTCCCCCCGGGCGGCGTCTATCCGGGCGATCAGCCCCTCGGCCGCCAGTTCCATTGCGGCAGCGACCAATTCGTCGATCGATGCGAAGAAATAACTCGTCGTCGAGAGCGGCACCCGCGCGCGTGCGGCAATAGCGCGGTGCGTCGCGCCCGCTACCCCGTTCTCGGCAATGACCTCGACGGCCGCGTCCAGAAGGGCGGCGCGACGGGCCTGTCCGGCGGCGCGATGAGTCGGTGGGCGAATCGGCACAGTACTTATCGTAACAATCTCTGGACAATGGTCCGAACTATCGGCATACTCTGGACAAATGTCCGAGACTTGGTCCGGCCGTCCAATCGAAGGACCATCGAATGAATCTCAGTAGCTTCCGACTCGAACGACGCCTGTTCACCGTCGCGACCGTCGCGGCAGTCACCCTCGCCGGACCAGCGACTATCGCAGCGGCGGAACCGACTCCGGTCGCCGATGCGGACTCCTTCTATACCGCGCCCACGAATCTCGCCGAACTCCCCAACGGGGCTTTCCTGCGATCACGGGAGATCAACCCCACCGGGCTGTTCCTCACGATGCCGGTCAAGGCATGGCAAGTGCAGTACAAAACCCTCGACTCCAACGACGTGCCGACCACCGGCGTCGCGACCATCCTGGTCCCGCCGACGCCCTGGACCGGGCAGGGCACGCGTCCGCTGGTGAGCCACCAGGTCGCCGAGGACAGCCTCGGCCCCCATTGCGCCACCTCACGCAATGTCGTGGCCGATCCTCTCGCGGGTGTGACCACCGCCCAGCCCGAATCGGCGCTGGACATTGCCGCACTGCAACAGAACTGGGCCGTCGTACTCTCGGACTACGAGGGACCGCAGGAGCGCTTCCTGGACCAAAAGCTCTGGGCGCACAGCGTGCTCGACGGAATCCGCACCGCGCGGGCTTTCGCGCCCGCCGAGCTGACCCGATCACCGGTCGCGCTGATCGGTTATTCGGGAGGGTCGATGGCCAGCATATGGGCGGCAGACGAGCAACCGGCTTATGCACCCGAGCTCCCGCTGGCCGGCATGTCGGTCGGAGGCATCCCCGCCGATATCGGCGCGGCCTTCCGTGCGGTCAACGGCACCTACTCCGCAGGGCTCGGCATGCTGGGGCTGGAGTCGATGGACCGGCTCCACCCCGAGGCCGATATCCCGGCGCTACTCAATGATCGAGGCAAGCAGGCATTCACCGAGGATGCCAACCTCTGCGACGACGACTTCCTCGCGAAGTATCCGTTCCACGACCTCGACGACTACACGGTCGCGCCGAACATCACCGACGATCCCCGGCTCACGGCGATCGCGGATACGCTGCGCCTGGACCGGCAGACTCCCCCGCTGCCCACCTTCGCGTGGCATTCGACCGCGGACGACGTCCTGCCGTACGCGAGCACCGCGGCGCTGGTCCGAACCTGGTGCGCCGCCGGCGCCCAAATCACATTCCTCACCACCAACACCCCGACCCACATCCCAGCCGCCTTCCCGGGCATCGCCCCCTCGATCGACTATCTGAGCCAACGATTCGCCGGAACACCCGCTCCGGCGGGGTGCACATAATTCCCGATTCCGCGGATTCCCGGGACGGGTCACGGCCGGGGCCGACCGCGCTGTCCCGGGTCGCTTCGCCAGATCAGTCGCTTCACCCGGTCCCGCGGTATTGCGTTGCGGAGGGGTTTGAGCACGATGACGGCGCCGGTGACGGCCATCCAGGTCGGTAGCGGGTAGAAGACGAGCCGTTCGGTGATTCCCACTTGCAGGCCGATCGTGAGCAGGACTGTGCCGGTCAGTCCGGTGGAGGCGCAGAAGGCCGACCATATCGCGGCGAGGCGGCGTTGTTTCCACAGCCAGATCGCGAGCAGGATCAGCACGATGTGCCGGGATACGAGGGCGGGCATGACGGCCAGGCCGTGGATGATGATGCCGTCATTGGACGGGAACACACCGGTGGCGGCGGTGCTCGCGCCGACGACGACCGCGAGCGCGACGATCGACCATTGGCGGTGTCCGTGGGGAAGATAGTCGCGGAATCCGATGGCGCCGATGATCGTGAGCAGGCCGAGGGCGACGAAGGCCGCGTTCATGAGCAGATGCAGTGGTGAGCACATCTTCGGCGTACATGCGGTGATGCCGAGATCGCTGATGGTGTCGTAGCGGAAGCTGTAACCCGTCTTCCAGGCGAAGGCGGTGACGAACTCGGCGGCCAGATACGCGAATGCCAGCGCCCATGCGATTCCGGCGATGAGGTGCCGGAGTCGTCGTGGCCTCCCCCGAGCGATCTCACCGATTCCTGGTCGGCCCGGGTTCACCGGTGCCGGATCCGACGGTACCGATCCCGGCGCGGAGTGGTCGTCGGGGTGATCGATGATGCTCACGCGGGCGCCGTTCGTAGGTGTTACCGATGGGTCGACCCGTCCTGGCCATGCGTGGTCAGGCGGCTGATGGCGCGCGCTCGTTCCGTCGGCGCGGTCGTTGTTCCAAGTGTAGACCTACAGTGTTGACATGAGGTGTTTATCGGCGTGTACTGGAAGGACCAACAGATCCGAGGGATCGCCATGATCGTCATCATCGGACTCGTCATCCTGCTCGCCGCCGTATTCATCGGTGTCGCGGGAGTATTCGCCAACGGCGGCGCGAATCACGCACTGACCGATCACTTCTCGACATTGGGCTATCACGTCACCGGATCGACCGGTGTGCTGTTCCTCTACGGCATCGTCGTCGGCGGCATCGGAATCGCCGGACTGGGCCTGCTCCTGTCCGGTGCGCGCCGTACCGCCCGCCGCGGACACGCCGCCCGCCGGGAGCTGAAAACCACCCGCCAGGACACCCCTGTCAATTACGGCCGCACCGGCACCACCGATGTCGCCATCGACGCACCCGGCATCGCGGCCGGGCCGGAAACCGGCAGCCAGGCCGCACCCCGTGCACGCAGCCTGGGCAAGCTGTTCGGTCACGCCTCGGCCGATCGGTGATCGGCCGAGGTATCCGCGTGGCGGCCACCGCGGCTCACCGCGCTCGCGTCGGCGCTCGCCGATTGCCACATGACAATTCACGCTCATCCGAAATCAGGTAACCCGTCATGATCATCGTCGGAGTTGTTCTACTCCTCGCCGGATTCATCCTCGGCTTCCCGCTACTGGTCACCGCCGGAATCATTCTGCTGATCATCGGCCTGGCACTGATGATCGCGGGCCGCACCGGCCACGCCGTCGGCGGCCGACGCCACTACTACTGACCGGCCCAGCCGCACGACATCGACTGCGCCACAACCCCGCAGCCTCACCCCCACCTTATGGAGCCGTCATGCTCATCATCCTGATCGCAGGCATCGTCATCGGCGTCGCCGTACTGATCCTTCAGTCGCCAGGTGGCCGGCGATCCACTCTCGGCGGCGGGGTCCGGCGGCTGCTGACCCGATCGCGTCCTGAAGAGAACGTGATCAGCCGTGATCTCAACGAAAACTCCGGCGGCTCACGGCATATCCCCACCCAACCGATCTGGCGAGACCACCTCGAGTAACCCCACATCAACATTCACTACACGGAGATCCGACATGAGAACCTACGCCTACGACAGCCGGATGCGGGGAGGCCGCCGCTCGCGACTCACCAGCATCATCGTCGTCCTGGTGTTCGTCTGGCTGGTCGTCGGCGCCATCGCCGGTGCCCAGCGCCACTACTACACCAGCGCACCCACCAGCTGCGCGAGCACCGGAACCATCGCGGCGACCATCGCCGCGGGACCCCTCAACTACCTCGGCATGAACCCGAAAGTCGGGAACTGCCACGTCGATATGCCCCAGCCGAGCCAATAGTCACCGGCATCTCGGAAGGAAGTGCCCCACATGACCATTCAACCGACCCTGCCCGACATCGGGCGAGATCCCCCCACCACATCGGGTCCACGGTTACGACTGCGACCCGGGACCAGAACACCAGACCGTATCGACGGCGCATGGTGGCCCCACAGCAACAACCTCGCCGCGGAGCTGCCCGATCTGCTGGCCACTCTGCGGCCGCGGCTCGGCCCCATCCACCGGGTGACCTACAACCTCACCGAATGGCCAACCACACCACCACGATTCGCCGATGCCGGGCGTCGCGTCCGGCTCGACGGATACCGGTTCAAACCCGCCCACACTCTCGACGTCCACGGCGTCAGCGGCGATCGAATCGCCCTGTTCATCGTCGCACCGAACACGACTCCGGATATCGCGAACGCGACCATGAACGCCACAACCGCCGCCGCGAGCCCGCCCACACTCGGCGAACTGCTCACAAGCAGCGCACGAGCACCCAGCGAACACACCGAAAGCGCAGCCGCAGAACACAATTGGGACTCCGAAGGCGGAGCACCACTCGGCTGAACCACGGTCCAGGCGATCTCGCTCCGGCGGGTTACCAGTGCAGCGTGCCCGGAATCATGTACAGCCCGAATCCGATGACAGCGGCGCACAATACCCATGTCACGTATCGATGCGGTCCGCGCATTCGCCATTGCGGCGGCAGCGCCTTGGCTTCGAGCATCAGCAGCAGTCCCAGCACCAGCGGCAGCAGCAGTGCGTTCATCACCTCGACGTCGACCGCCAGATCGACCAGATCGAGACTGGCCAGCACCACCGCGGCCCCGATGAGATGGGCCAAGGCATAGGTCAGGTAGAACTTCGCCGTCTCGCGGCTGGGGCGTTCATTGAGAGTGTGTTTCCAGCCGAATACCTCGGCCAGGCCCCAGGATCCGGCCAGTGAGGACACGATCGCGGCGACCAAGGCGGCCCCCAGCATGCCCAGCCCGAACAGCACCGTTCCACCGAACTCACCGAGGAACGGCGTCAACGCATGAGCGATGTCGCCGACGGTGTTCAGGGACGCACCGGAATTCGACAGGCCGATGGTCGCGCCTACCGCGACCACGACCGAGATCATGATGAGCTGGGTCAGTACCGCCCCGACCGCGGTGTCGTGACGCGCTTGCCGAATCACCGTGGTGGACAACTTCTTATCGATCACCGCGCGCTGCTGATAGAACACCATCCATGGCATGATGACCGCGCCGACGTTGGCGGCCAGCAGTTTCAGATAGTCCGGGTCGTGCAGTGGCAGCGACGCCATGCCGTGGGCGAGGTCGCCGAGATTCGGCCTGGCCATCACCATGGCGATGAGGAAGGCCAGCTCCGCCAGTCCGAGCGCGATACCGATGCGCTCGACTCGCCGGTAGCTGCCGGTGAGGGCCAGCGCCAGGAGGAAGACCGTGGCGATCGGGATGGTGATCCATTTCGAGATCCCGAACAGCTCGCCGACACCGGACACACCGGCGAATTCGGTCAGTAGCGCGCCGATCACCGACAGGAACAGCGTCGTCGACGACAGATACGCCCATCCGCGCCCGAATCGCTCCCGGATCAGGGCCCCATGCCCCTTCCCGGTGACGATGCCGAGCCGAATGGTCATCTCCTGCACGACATAAAGGATCGGCATGAGGATGACCTGCGGCAGGACCATCCGGTAACCGAACTGCGCACCCGACTGCGACGCGGTGATCAGCGAACCGGCATCGGTGTCGGCCAGCATGACGCACAGGCCAGGACCCCACACGGCGAAGAACCCGAGATGAATCCACCGACGACGCCGTGGCCCGCCGGAGTCGGGTGCCGTCGAAGCAAGAGCGGTCGAACCGACGTCCATGACGTAAGGTTAGCCTCACTTTCAGTGTTGGTCATCGCCGACAAGACCATCGAATGTGACGTAAACGGTGCAGCACAATCCGAAGCAGGCCCTGCAAACCGACGGCGACATCGCACAGCCACCCACAGCCACCCGGGTATGAGCTCGATCGAATTCGCCACGACCGCCCGCACGGGCCCGCCCACGCTCGACGAACTGCTCACGAGCACCGAACGAGCATCCAGCGAACACACCGAAAGCACAGCCGCAGAACGCAATTGAGACTCCGGAGGCGGAGCTCCATTCGGCTGAATCAGGCCCGGGGTGGCGAAACGGTTGTGACGCAGTCGCTCTGGTGGGCGGCCGTCGTTCAGGCGTGCGTGGTCATTCGCCTGTCGCGGGTCCGTCCGGGTCGGTGTGCGGCTGTTCCCTCGTCGGCCACATGCGGCGGCGTGTTTCGGCCACATTCCGATCAATCTCGGCCTGTTGCAGGTATTCCCGTGAGGTGCTGCGCCGCAACGCGGCCTCGCTGCGATCCAGGCGCTCCATGCTGGCGGCCAGCAGAACGCGCGCCCGCGCGATCGCCTCCCAGCTGGTCTGCTTGGCGGATTCGACAGAATCGTATGTGCTTCCGGCCAGCCGCCGCTGCTTGGTATCGAGTTGCTCTTCGCGGGCATCGGCGGACGCCTCACGCCGATCGGCGATCTCCTCACGCGCATCGGCGGCGAGTTCACGCCGATCGACGAGCTCCTCACGCGCATCGGCAGCGAGTTCACGCCGATCGGCGATCTCCTCGCGTGCGTCGGCGGTATTCTCGCGCCGGCCCAGCGCCTGCTCGCGCTGCTGCCACTGTTCGCCCCCGTGCGCCATCCCGGGCTCACCTCCGACCGCGGGCTCGGGACGATCGCTGCGGGCTGCTTCACTGTCGCGCTGGTCCTGCTCGGCTGCCACATATCGATGGTTGCACCTCGGGCGCCCCGCGAACAGGTGACTGGGACCCCGAACCGGCCAACGGCCAAGACCACCACTCGGGCCGCGATCGGTTCGAACCGGTCAACCTGCCGCGATCGAATGGGAGTACTGTTCGAATGGTTCCTGAGTCCCGTAGGCGGCTCGCGAGTTCCATCCGCGATGCAGGAGATCCGCCATGACCGGCACCGACCCGACCACTTCAACCCACTCGGCTGCGATGCACCATCGTGATGGTGCCGCACGAGGGACGGCCCATCCCGCGGGTTCGGCCGGTCTCGCCGACGGCGACAACGGGCGGACACCTCGGATGCGACTCTCACCCGCGGACGATGCTGTCGGTGTCGACGAGTTGATGACCGCGGAAGTCGAGGAGGTACTGCGGCGCGCGGTCGACCTCGCTAATACCTTCGGGCATCGGCAGGTTCGTGTCGAGCACGTCGCGCTCGCACTCCTCACGGATCCGCATTCATCGGTCCGGCGGGGGTGGCGCCGCGCGCTGACAGCGCCGCAGTGGCAGCAGGTCCTGCTCGCCGCCCTGCACAGCCGCTGATTCCGCCCGTGATCAGGGTTTGCGGGCCACGCCCGCGTAGCCCGGCACCTTCGCATCCCAATCCTTCGGCAGCTCGGTCCCGGCCCGCCACCGATGGATGGGCACCACACCGGGTTCGAGCAGTTCCAGCCCGTCGAAGAACCGGGTGACCTCGGCCTGGTCGCGGGGCCGGCAGTGCAGTCCACGCGCCCGGTACACCTGCATCGTCGCTGCAATCGGCTTCACGGTTGATCCAGCTCGACGTGGCCGCCAACCCGTCCCACCGCCGGGATGGTGCCTGCTACCCTGAATGAAGGGCACGGTTTCGCACTCAACACCGTGTACTTCAATTGATTTGCTGTCCTTGACCCCGGCAGTCGTACCGCATCAACGCGACGACAGAGGGTGTCATTGTGCGCACCGCGTTCGAGTCCGTCGACAACAACCGTAGGGCGATCGGGACATCACAAGTTCGGACCGGTCCGGCGACGCCGCCTGTTTCCGCGCGAGCGTCGCGCAAGAATCGCGGCGGCGACAGCTACGACAACATCGAACCGTTGTTCGCCGAGCTGGCAGGGTACGACGCTACAGATCCGCGCCGAATTGCTTTGCGGGAGAGGGTAATCGGGCGCTGCCTTCCGCTGGCCGACCATATCGCCCGGAAGTTCGCCGGGCGCGGGGAGAGCTTCGAGGATCTACTGCAGATCGCTCGTCTGGGACTGCTGTACGCGATAGACCGCTTCGACCCCGCCTATGGTTCGACATTCCTGGGCTTCGCGGTGCCGACCATTATGGGCGAGGTCCGCCGCCACTTCCGCGACCACACCTGGGCGGTGCGAGTTCCCCGGCGAATCAAGGAAATCCAGCAGATGCTCGGCCCGGCCACCGAGGCGCTGATACACCGGCTGGGCCGCCTGCCCAGGGCCAGGGAGATCGCCGAGGAACTCGGCATCGATCTGACCGAGGTCACTCAGGCTCTGATCGCCAACAACGGCTACGAAACCTCCCCCATCGATGCCGTAGCCGACACCGAAAGCGACAACGCGCCACAGTCTTTACTCGACCTGCTCGGTGCCGAGGAACCCGAATACCGCATGGTGGAGGACTATCTCGCGGTGGCGCCGTTGATCGCCGCACTGCCCGAGCGAGAACGGCGCGTACTCGTCATGCGTTTCTTCGAATCCCAGACCCAGGCCCAGATCGCCCGGCGGATCGGCGTCTCGCAGATGCAGGTCTCACGCATCCTGGCCGGTACTCTGAACACATTGCGCGATCAGGCATTACGCGACTGAACGACCTGCTGCCGCTCGGTCACCCTCGGCCCAGATGTGTTCGTATCGCATGCAGGCCGTCGTGGAGTTGTTGTTTGACAACAGATTCGGGGACTCGGGTGGCCGCGGCCGCCTGCGGACAAGAAAGATGTCCGTAGCAGATCAGCACGAGGATACGGCGTTGCGGACCCGGCAGCGCGGCAATCGCATTCGCCGTTGCTATCGCAAGATCCGGATCACCGGCTGTTCTCGCCAAGGCGCCACCCATCCTCATTCCCGTCTCCGAGTGGATTGCGACGCAGCGGATATCGACCGGCTGCGTCGGAATCGGTAGCAGCGTGCTGCAGTGCACCGATGAGCTGTCGCGGGTCGAGCAAGCCTTCACCCGGATCCGCCGCTCCTCCAAGTACACGCCGGCAGACCTGCGATGTCAACGGCGTAGACCTACACTCATCGATAACCGGACACGACCCATCCTTGATGGCAACGAATGCAACACAATCATCAGTATGTGTTGCATCGGTTGAACGAGGACCTTAGGCTGAGGACATGAAGCAGAGCATCGCGGCTCTCCTTGCCGCCGGGATTCTCGGCGGCAAGGACACCGACGCCGATCGGACCGTAGAGCGAATTCTCGATGCCACCGTCATGGAGGCGGCGTCCTCGGGAGTCTCGCGATTGAAGATCGATGCCGTCGCGCGGCGGGCCGAGGTCAACAGGACCACCGTGTATCGCCGCTTCGGTGATCTCGACGGCCTGATCGCGGCGGCCACCATGCGCGAGGGCGGCCGCATGGCCGATACGGTTTTCCGCGCGGTCGAGGGCGTGGACGATCCGGCGGGCAGGCTGGTGGAAGGTTTCGTCGCATGCATGCGGATGGCTCGTGAACATCCGGTCATCGCGCGCACCGCGGCGCTGGAGCCGGATCGGCTCATCGCCGCGGGCCTGGCCGACGACGCCGCGCTACTGCGGCTCGGCAGCTCCGTGGTCGCGCAGCTGATCCGAGAGGCCCAAACCGAAGGTCACGCAACACATTTGGATGCCGACGAGGCCGGCCAGACCGTTGCCATGATGTTCGCGGCCTGCGTGCTGATGCCGACCGAGCACGGGATCGATCTGCGCACCGACGAATCCGTGCGCGCCTATGCGCAACGCACGGTGGCACCCATGATTCTCGGGCCGAGCGCCTAGCTCGACACCGCCCGAACATCGAGCGAGAAAGGCATGCGATGAGCAACCACAACGAGGTGGTCCCGCACGAGGATTACGGCTTCTTCGGCCCGGATTCGGTGTCCTGGAAGGTATTCAGCTATCCCACCGCCCTGTCGGTCGGGTTCCAGCGGACCGTCGTCACCGAGATGTACGAACCGTACCTGCTGGCCTCGGTGAACGACACCGGCGCGGTCCGCAAGCGCCCCTCACTCCGTTACGACCGGACACTGCAGTACATGGCGACCGTCACCTTCGGCGACAGCACCTCGGTGCTGAAGGCATCGGACATCCTGGTGAAGATCCACTCCAAGATCACCGGCACCGAACCGATCAGCGGATTGCGTTACGACGCCAACGACCCCGAAGCACAGCTGTGGATCCATCTGACCGCATGGCATTCGGTGCTCTACACCTACGAGAAGTTCGGCCCGGGCAAGCTCGGTCCCGAAGAGGAACAGCGGTATTGGGCCGAATGCGCACTCGCCGCGCAATTCCAGACCATCAACATCGACGACGTACCCCGCTCTCGCGAGCAGATGCGCGCCTACTACGAGCGCATGCGGCCGATCCTCGCGGCCACGGAGGCCACTCAGGAGCATGTCGAGTTGCTGTTGAACGCCGCGGATACGCTCCTGCCCGACTCCGCGCTGCTGTGGCCCGTCGCCAAGCTCACCCAAGCGGTGTTCCGGAGGGCCACCATCGCGACCCTGCCGCGGTGGATGCGCAAGATGGGCGGAGTGCGGCAATCGCCGGTGACCGATGCGCTGATTACTGTCACCTTGCGGATGTTCTTCCGGATGATCGCGCACAGCGTTGCGGCACAACGATTCGTCCTCCGCACGGCCAGTCCGCTCACGGTGCCGGTCCTCGATCCGATCCTGTGCGCGGTGCCGCCGAACAACCCGATGGTCTGGACACCCGAGCAGGCCCGTGCTCGGCACGGCATGCTCACGCCGGCCGAGCAGTACGCCCGCATCCGTGCGGCCGACGCGCAGGAGCCGCTACCCGATCACGCGGCCGCTGACGGTAGCCGACCGCTGCTCGCCTTCGGATAGGTCAATTCGGGAGCGCCCCGACCTTCACCGAGTCGGGGGTGTTGTCGAGTGTCGATGCCGCGCCGGGTGCGGCCGCAGGCGGTGATTGGGCGGCGTGCAGGGCCGCGGAGGCGGTGGTCTCGCGGGCGAAGAAGGTGCCGATCTCGCCGATCGCGCTCATCAGCGGCGCCGGGAACACGACGGTGGTGTTCTTGTCCACCCCGAGCTCGATCAGGGTCTGCAGGTTGCGTAGCTGCAGGGCCAGTGGGTGCGCCATCATCGTGTCGGAAGCGTCGCCTAACGCCGCGGCGGCCAGCGATTCACCCTCGGCGGCAATGATTTTCGCGCGCTTCTCGCGTTCGGCTTCGGCTTGGCGGGCCATGGCTCGCTTCATGCTGTCGGGCAGCTGGATGTCCTTGAGTTCGACCAGGGTGACCTCGACGCCCCATTCCAGGGTGGTCCTGTCGAGGATCTGCTGGATGTCGGCATTGATGCTGTCGGTTTCGGAGAGCGCTTGATCGAGGGTGTGCCGGCCGACCACCTTACGCAGGGTGGTCTGGGCGATCTGATCTATCGCCGAGTACACGTTTTCGATAGCGACGACCGATTTCTCGGCGTCGACGATGCGGAAGTAGGCGACGGCGGAGATATCGACGCTGACGTTGTCGCGGGTGATGATGCCCTGCGACTGGATAGGCATGGTGATGATGCGCATCGATACCCTCGACAGTCTGTCGATGACCGGAATGATGAAGTTCATACCGGGTTGCCGGACCGCGATCACTCGCCCGAGCCGGAACAACACACCTCTCTGATATTGGGTTACCACCCGAATCGACAAGGCCACCAGTATCAGTACCACCACGACCACGGCGATCACAACGGCGACTACGTTCATGACTTCTCCTCAGGGATGCGCGTATATACCGGCGGTCGCGTTCGCCGCCGCCGTGCGAAGCGCGGTGCGCAGGCCGCGCCTTCCGGATAACCGACGGGCATCGACGACGTCGATCGCGTTGCGGTCGTTGAATTTCCGCTCCGAGGCGGTTTCGGGGGCATCGTCGGAACTCGCGGTCAGGAAGCGATCCGGCAGGGCCAGTTTGTGGATGGTGCGCATGACCAACAGGTACTGGTGCAGTAACGAGCCGGTGGTGTAGGGCAGATCGTATTCGTCGCAGAGGGCGCGCACCCGGCGAGCGATCTCGGGGTAGCGGTTGCTGGGCAGATCGGGAAACAGGTGGTGCTCGATCTGATGACTCAGATGCCCGCTCAGGAAGGCCAGCACCGGCCCGGCGTCGAAGTTCGCGGTGCCGAGCATCTGCCGCAGATACCATTCGGACTTGGTCTCCCGCTCGACGACCGCGGGGGTGAATTTCTCGGCGCCGTCGGGGAAGTGGCCGCAGAAGATCACCACATACGCCCAGACATTGCGGAGCGCGTTCGCGGTGAGATTCGCGGCCAGGGTGCGGCGCCAGCGGCGGCCACTCAGCGCCGGGAACAGCAGGTAATCCTTGCCGGTCTGCCGGGCGATCTTCTCGATCAGGGCCTTGGCCTGCGCGGCCTTCTCCTCGCTGGTCGTATCGCGGGCACGTTCGGCATCCATTCCGTGTATCGCGATGCCCCATTCGAAAGCCGCTGCCAGCACGAGATTCTGCAACGGCTGCAGCAGCATGTACGGGCGCCAGCGCTGATCACGGGTCACGCGCATCACGCCGAAGCCGATGTCGTCGTCCATGCCGAGGACGTTGGTGAACACGTGATGGCGATAGTTGTGCGAATACCGCCACTGCGACGACAGTCCCGCCATATCCCATTCCCATGTGGTGGAATGGATTTCGGGATCGTTCATCCAATCCCATTGGCCGTGGCAGACGTTGTGGCCGATCTCCATGTTCTCGATGCTTTTGGCCACCGCCAGCCCGGCGGTCCCGACAAGCCATCCGAACCGGTGGCGGCTCAGCGCGATCGTCAGCCGGGCCGCGGCATCCAGAACTCGCTGGAATGCGATCGTGTGGCGGATGTAGTTCGCGTCGCGCGTACCGCGCTCACGCTCGACGTCGGCGCGGATCCGGTCGAGTTCGCTCCCGAGCGCCTCGATATCGGCCGCGCTCAAATGCGCGTAGACAGCAACTTCCGTGATTGCCAAATTCGTTCCTCGAATTCCTGTGGGGCGGTGTCGTGGACGTACCGATGGGCGGATGCCCGAGCGACGATGCCCTGTGCGCGTCCAGGATTCGGGTCAGCGCGCGACTCGTTCGACGCCTCCGCGGGTGCCGTCACCGCGGAGGTGTTTCCCCAGGTTCGCCTTCGCTGCCCGAACCTGCTGCACGAACTTGCTCTCGATGGCCATCGTGGTGATCCAGTCTCCGGATGCACGGCATCGGCCGGTACGGCCGAACGCTCTACAGTCCGGACACCACCAGCATAGGCCGACTTACAACGTATGTCTACGATGTAGAATTACACCGTTGACCAGGACAGGAGCACCGATGATGATCCCGCGAACAGACCGAACCAGCCCCGATCTCGAGGTATCCGCCGCGGAGCAACGGTGGGAATCCGAGGGCGGCGCCTACCTGGACGGTCCGGTCGAATTCTCGGCCAGGCCCGTCAGCAGGATGTCGAGACCGCGTTCGAGTTCCGCGGCGCCGTCGTAGGCGGCCAGCACCGGCGCCAACTCACGCAACAGCGGGAACTCGCCGATCGGCAACCGATACAACCCGAGCCGCAACAGGGCGTCGGTTTCCTCGGGCCGTTCCACGATCTCCTGCAGCTCGTTGAGAACATGCCCGGAGAGGAATCCGAACAAGACCCGATAGACATGCAACGCATCGGCACCGGAGAATCCGGCGCGAGTGAGTAGCGCGAGAATATCTTCCAACGGCCGCAGCACGGCCTGCGACCGCAATCCCAGCGGCGTCGCCAGCGGCCGGGTCACCATCAGCGGGACAGCCCGCGGGTGCTCCAGCGCCAGCTTCCGGAAATCCCTTGCCACAGAGCGCAATTGGGCCATCCAGTCCGGATCGGTGACGTCGACCGACAACTGCGCGAACACGACCTCGGCCACACCATCGAGCACCGCGGCCTTATTCGGCACATGACGGTAGATCACCATCGGATCCCGCCCGACCGCATCGGCCAGCCGCCGCATCGACAGACCGTCGACACCGTCCCGATCGACGATCTCGAGCGCCGCGGCCAGCACCGTCTCCCGCGTCACCGGAGGAGTTCCACGGCCCGAGGCCGGGCGATCGGAACGTCCTGTCCCGGATCGGGCAGTCTTGCGGTTGATCGGCTGTTCGGCCATCGCGCGAGCTCCGTTCCTTCGGAAAGTCCACTGCTCGTCGGAGAGTGGACCGATATATCGTAGGGCAACTGTATCAATCAGCGTAGACCTACATTGTTGACATCGGGCTCCGCGCGGCGTGTACTGAGGAAGTCAATTGATCAGAGGATCCCCCGAGTCTCGATGATCATCGTCGCCCTCGAGTACCAGACTCAGGAGTAAACACCATGGCGGCACCGCAGATTCACCGACGCTCCGCCCGGCATCGTGTTCCGCCTTCTTACACGCCGCGATTGCGGCTGAGGCCGAAGGCCGACAGCGACGAATACCTCGACGGCGCCTGGTGGCCACGATCCGGTGACCTCATCGCCGAACTACCGGATCTGCTGGCCGTGCTGGCCGTTCGACTGGGCCCGGTCCGGCGCGTCGTATACGACCGCGCCAGCTGGTCCCGAACGCCCCGGCAGATAATCATCGACGATCGCGCGGTTCCGCTCGACGCCTACACCTTCGAACTCGGCAACACGATGTACATCTTCGGCAGTGCCGGCGCAGTCATCGTCCTGCGAGTCATCCCGTCGGTCGCCGACCCCGGCATGGCCCATTCGGCCTTGATGGCCATGGTCACCCGGGAACCGGCGACCACCCCCTCCGAATGACGGGAGCGGATCTTTCGAGGGATCTTTCCACTCACAGCACCGCGGCCGCCCGGAAACGGGCGGCCGCGGTGTTTCGAGTGTCGAGCTGTTCGATCAGCTCGACGAGCCGGTCTTGATGCTCTTCTTCGATGACATTCCGGAGACCTCGATGCGGCGCGGTTTGGCCTTTGCCGCGGCCGGGATCGTGACCGACAGGACGCCGTCCTGATAGGTGGCGCTGATCTTATCGGCCTCGACACCCTCACCGAGGGTGAGCTGGCGCATGAATCTGCCGGCGAATCGTTCGGATGCGATCCATTGCACACCCTCCTCGCTCGGCACACTGCGCTCCGCGCGCAACGTCAGGATGCCGTTTTCGACGCTCACCTCGACCGACCCGGGATCCACACCGGGCAGATCGGCATTGAGTACGTAATGGTCACCGGCTTTGAACAGATCCATCGGCATGAAACGTGGAGCCCGAGCGGAACCCGCGGATTCGCCGAGTAGTTGACGTGCGACTGTGTCGATGTCATGGAACGGATCGAACCTCAGCACAACTATCACCTCGATTTCGAGTGGCGACGCTTCGCCAAGACGGCGGACGCCGGTGGTTGTGCAATTCCCATGTTACCACTCCGGTGATGAAAATGGCTGCATCCGAACACTTCTCAGCGTACTTTCTCGGGAATCGTATCGAGCGCGTGCAGCATATGCACCGCGAGTTCGGTCGCGGCGTTGTCATCGAGTTTCGAGTATTTCAGCACGACATCTCGAACACGGGCCACGCGCTGCTCGTAGAGCGTTTCCATTGTCATTTTCTGCTCCTACCGGTAATAGAGTTTCTCTCGATCGACCGAACGGGCACAGACACATTCACGATCCAGACCACGTGCCGTCGTCGCGAAACAAAATCTGATTCCTATCGGGTCGTGGACTTCCCAGGCATGCGGGCATGCCGCACAAGAGGATTCGGGCATTGCGGGGTAACGCATCCCTTCGAAGGCAATCGCCTCACAGTGATGGCACCTGCCAGCGTACGCTCTCGCCGCCCGAAAATCGAATGTAGACGTTCAATGTAGCTCTACACTGTTGACACCGGCTCTTCGGGGGCGTGTACTGGAACAGTCGAGATCACCATGCTGCTCATCGGCGCAGTGTCGAGGGTCGCGCGCAGGAGTTCCCATGATCATCTTCATCGCCTTCGTCGCCGGAATCCTCCTCGGCGCAATCGGAATGGCGGTACTGAACCGCCTCGGAACCGGTGTCGGACACCGCCTCCCGCAAGCCCTGCTCGGCCGTCGGTCCGAGGACACCGCGGCAAGCCGGGATATCCGTGAAAACGCCGGCGGCTCCAGACATATCCGCACCCACCCGAGTTGGCGCGACCGACTCGAATAACCATGACGATGAGCATCGGACGGGCTTCTGGCCTCGACATCCTGATCATCGGCCTCACCACAACATGCCACCGGCCGCGGCACGGCCGAGATCAGGAGCGTCCATCATGACAAGGCAGTCGATCATGACCAGGCACACGAACGGAATCAGCGATTGGCGGCACGCATCGTTTACCCATCAGCTGCGGCTCGAGCTCAATACCGTCACCACCGGGCCCGTCGACGGGTTCTGGTGGCCGTACAGCCGCAACCTCGCCGACGAACTTCCGGACCTGCTCGCGACGCTCGAGCTCCGGCTCGGCTCGATCTATCGAGTGATCTATCACCTCGACGAATGGGCTACTGCCCCTGGAGAACTCGACTTCAATGGGCGTCGTCTCCGGCTGGACGGCTACCGGCATATACCCGCCCGCACCCTCGAAGTCCTCGGAGTCGGCCTCGACACCCAGCTGACGCTTCGGATCATCACCCCGCTCGACGAGCCCGAGAAGATCGGCAGGAGACCCCTTCTGCTGTCGCGTTGATGCGATTCGACCGCCGGGATCAAGGGCAGCAAATCGACTGAAGTACATGGCATCACGTCGGAACCGTGCCTACGATTCACAGTAGCGGGCGCCACCCCGGAGACGGGAGGCTGAGTCCGCATCACAAGGTCAGACCGACCCGACCACCTCAAAGGTGCGCCGATCGACGCCCGGGAGGCGGTGGTCGTTGAGTGATTTCGACCCGATGAGCAATTCGGCAGGCAAGGCCCGCGACGCTCTACTGTTCGCCTTGGGCGACAGCGACAGCGATGTGGACGTGGTGGCTCGGATAGGCCGGGTATGTGTGGAGCTGCTGCCTGTCGACGGTGTCTCGGTCTCCCTGATGACCGGTACCGATCAGCGCGAAATACTGTATGCCAGTGATGAAGTCGTCGCCCGGATCGAGGCGGTGCAGTTCAGTCTCGGTGAAGGGCCGTGTTTCGAGGCGTTCGAGACCCGCCGACCGGTACTGATCACGGACCTGCGAGGTGCGACCATCCCGGCATGGCCGATGTTCGCCACCGAAATGGCCGGTCAGCCGGTGGGGGCGATCTTCGCGTTTCCGCTGATCAGCGGCGCGATCAGCCTCGGCGCGATGGATCTCTACCGCGAGCACACCGGCTGGCTGTCTACCGCCGATATCGCCATTGCCCTACAGGCCGTCGATATCGTCACGATCGCGGTGCTGGACCTGCAATCGAATTCCTCGGATACCCCGTGGTGGACCGCACTACCCACACATCGCGCGCAGGTGGACCAGGCGATCGGGATGCTCATCGCGGCATTCCGCATCTCCGCACCACATGCGCTCGCACGGCTGCGCGGTTACGCCTTCGCCACCGGACGTCTGGTCGACGAGATCGCCGACGATCTGGTGGCCCGCCGATTGGCCCCCGCCGATCTGGATCAGCCGTGAAGCCGATCGCCCGAACCCCTCGCACCGACAGCCGACCTACCCTGACGATTTGGAAGGAAGGAGCATCACGATGCCCTCCGTACCCCTATCCACCGCAGAGCGAGAATCCAAACTCCTGGATGCGTTCGTACAGATGGCAGACACGCTGGTCGACGACTACGACATCGCCGACGTCCTGCACGAACTCGTCTCCCACTGCGTTCGCCTGCTCGGCTTCGCCACGGCCGGAATCCTGTTGTCCAACCAACGTGGCGGTCTGCAGGTGGTGGCCTCCTCGACCGAACAGACCCGCATGCTCGAGCTGTATCAGATCCAGACCAGCGAAGGACCGTGCTGGGACTGTGTGCATTCCGGCGAACCGGTTTCCGCCGCCGACCTGGCCGCCGAGGCAGACCATTGGCCGCTGTTCGTCCACCACGCACTCGACCTGGGATTCGCCGCCGCGCACGCGATACCGATGCGGCTACGCCACGAAACCATCGGCGCGCTCAACCTTTTCGGCCTCGAGCCGCAACCCCTGCCCGAACAAGATCTTCGGGCGGCACGAGCACTCGCTGATACCGCGACCATCGGAATCCTGCAGGAACGGGCGATCCACCGCGGCGAGGTACTCACCGAACAACTTCAGGTCGCCTTGATCAACCGCGTCGCCATCGAACAGGCCAAAGGCATTCTGGCACAAGCGGGCAACCTCGATATGGACCAGGCATTCCAGGCATTGCGCTCCTACGGACGCCGCCGCAGCACCCGACTGTCCGATATCGCCCATCAACTCGCCAGCGGTGTGATCGGCCCCGACACCGTCCTCACCGATCGACGCCGCGACGATTCCTGAAACCCGACCACCTACCGAACCGCCGGAGCAGGCGACCGGCCACACCGCTGACTCGCGGTGTGGCCGGATTCGTTTCTCGATCAGACCTGGCTAGGCCGTATCAGCAGTTGCCGCTGCCGGTGCCCGGATGACCGGGAGCGCCCTTGACCAGACCGGCTCCTCCTTGGCCGCCGGGGCCGCACTGGCCGACAACGCCGGTGCCGGTTTTGGCTCCCCCGTTGCCGCCACCACCGCCGGCTCCGCCGGTCCCGAGGACACCGGTGCCACCGTTCCCGCCGTTCCCACCGGCCCCGCCGCTGTTGTCGGCGCCGGAAGCACCGCCGCCGTTACCGGCTCGGCCTCCTGCCCCGCCCGTGGCGACGCCCAGGGCATTGCCGCCGATCCCACCGGCCCCGCCCGCGGCACCGGCACTGCCCGCTCCCCCGATGGCTCCGGCACCGCCCGCGCCCCCGACTCCGCCCGCGCCGCCGGATCCTGCACCGGGACCGCCGGTTCCGCCGAACCCGCCGCTGCCGCCGATGCCGAGGGGACCGGTTCCGCCGTTCCCGCCGTTCCCGCCCGCTCCACCGGCGCCACCGCCGAATGCGGCTCCGCCGTTGCCGCCGCTACCGCCGGGACAGTTCGCGGTGCCGGGGCTACCGTTGCCGCCGACGCCTCCGGCTGGGTGGGAGGCCGTGCCCGCGGCACCGTCGGCGCCGTTGATCGGCGCACAGGCGGCGAATGCGGGTGGGGCCACGACGATCATGGCTCCGGAAGTCAGTACGAGGCCGCCCAGGACGGCGGCGATGCGGGTACGCGTAGTACGAGTTCTTGTCATGGTGGTGCTCCCAATGTGTTGATGAGCAGATAGGCGCGACACGCGTTCGCCGTCTTCGTCAGCGTTGCTGGAGACTGAAATTCGAACTGTGGTCGCCGCTGAGGCCCGGAAATGCCGGGCCGGACGGTGCTACCGAGAATCCGCAGGAACGAGTCTCTTCGGTGAGAGCTATCAGGAACCTCGTGCGGCTCGGATTGTTACACCTCTATTACACGCCCTCGTCAACCAAGTGTCAACACTGTAGGTCTATGACAGAGATCTACAGTGATTCACTCACCTCGAGGGCTTGAATGCCAAGCGGCAGTAGCTGTCTCGATGTCCAGGGACTCCGGGCGCAGGTCTACACCTCGATCTGCGAGCCCAGGCTGATGGTGCGGTTGCGGGGTAGGCCGAAGTATTCGGCGGCGTCGGCGGTGAGGTAGGAGGTGGCGATGAACAAGCGTTTGCGCCACGGTGCCATCGACGGGGCCGGCCCACGGCGAAGTTCGATGGTGGACAGGAAATACGAGGCGTGGTCGAGTTCGAGCGATCCCTCGGTGGCCGCCGGGTCGACAAGCGCCAGCGCCGTCGGCACATCCGGGGTTTCCATATAGCCGTAGCGGGCGGTGATATGGGTGATGCCGTCGTCGACGGGCCCGAGATGATCGATCGCGACGCGTTCGTCATCGGGGACGCGGGGTACGGGTTCGGTGTGGATCGACATGATCACGATGTGTTCGTGGCGGACGTGGTTGTGTTCCACGTTGGCGCACAATGCGAGTGGGGCGGATTCCTTGTCGCTGTCGAGGAAGACGGCCGTCCCTGGAACGGATACGGTCGGTGGGGTACCGGTGGCGAGGCCGTCGATGAACTGGCGCAGCGGTTCTTCGCGGCGGGCCCGCTCGGCGGTGACGATCTGGCGTCCGCGTTGCCAGGTGGTCATGACCGTGAACGCGGTCAATCCGATCAGCAGCGGCAGCCACGCGCCGTGCAGCAGTTTCGTGAGATTCGCGGCTACGAACAGCAGGTCGACCACCAGCAGCGGGACCGCACCGAGCGCGATCAGCCAGCCCGGGGTATGCCAGCGCGCCCGAGCGATGTAGAAGAACAGCAGCGTGGTGATCGTGATGGTTCCGGTCACGGCCATGCCGAAAGCGAAGGCCAGCGCGGTCGAGCTGCGGAACGCCAATACGAGGGTGAGCACCGAGACCATCAGCAGCCAGTTGATCCAGGGCACATAGATCTGACCGATCGTCGACTCCGAGGTGTGCACAAGCCGCAACCGCGGCAGATATCCGAGCTGCGCGGCTTGTGAGGCAACCGAATACGCGCCGGTGATCACCGCTTGGGAAGCGATCACCGTCGCCGCGGTGGCCAGCAGCACCAGGGGCAGCCGCGCCCAGCCGGGAGCGAGCAGGAAGAAGGGGCTGCCGATATTCGCGGGGTCGTCGAGAATCAGCGCCCCTTGGCCGAGATAGCTGAGCACACACGCCGGAAACACCAGCAGCAGCCATGCCCTCGTGATCGAACGCCGCCCGAAATGGCCCATATCCGCATACAGCGCCTCGGCACCGGTGACCGACAAGACGATCGCGGCCAGCGCGAAGAACGCCGTCCCGAAATGCCCGGCGAGGAAACCCAGCGCATACGTCGGCGACAGCGCCTCGAGGATGCGCGGATGGCGCACGATACCCGCCGCACCGCAGGCGCCGATCGTGGTGAACCACACGATCATCACCGGACCGAACAGGCGACCCACCGCCGCGGTTCCGCGCCGCTGCACCATGAACAACGCGATGATGATCACCACCGTGATCGGTACGATCAGATCCTTCAGCGACGGCTCCACGACCTTCACCCCCTCCACCGCCGACAGCACCGAGATCGCCGGGGTGATCATGCTGTCGCCGAAGAACAAGGAGGCGCCGAAGATCCCGAGCGCCGCCAATCCGATGGCGGTCCGTCGCCCGTGGCCCGGGTTCGATCGGCGAAGCAGCGTGATCAATGCCATGATCCCGCCCTCGCCGTCGTTATCGGCGCGCATCGCCAGCAATACGTAGGTGACGGTCACGATGATCATGACCGACCAGAACACCAGCGACACGACACCGAACACGTTGTCGCTGCGCACCGGTACCGGATGCGGATCGCCGGGATCGAACACCGTCTGCAGGGTGTAGATGGGGCTGGTGCCGATATCACCGAACACCACCCCCAGAGCGCCGATCACCACCCCCCACCGCACGGTATCGGGCACGCGAGGCTCCTCGGACCGGCTCACCTCGAACGCGGGCCCACCACCGACCGTGCCGCGCACCTCAGCCATCGCGCTGCCTCCTCCGCACTCGACCCGCGAGTGTCGCTACTCGCGGGACATACCGCCGGCCGCCCTCGAATTGTCCTGTGCCGCAGTCGGGTTCACGGCGGCCGCGCGATGCGGTGTCAGGATTTCTTCCGTGGAACGACGATAACCACGATCAATGTCAGGATGCCGAAGAACAGGCCGAGTATGCCCCACCCCAGCGGATTTCGTCCTTTGGCGGCGGCGATACCGGCGCAGATAGCCACTACCCCGGGGATCGAGCGGCAAACCACGACGTTTCCGTGGGCGATGCTTGTCGTTCGGCGATCGTTCTCGATCATTGGCGTCGATGCGGCGGCGGTGCGGGTGCAGGATTGGACGAACGACACTCGCAGTCCGTCGGCTACCCAGGAGTTGCGTATGACTGAGCCCGCGCCGGTGTTACCGGAGACGACGGTGACGACCGTACACCTGTCGCAGGTGTTGAGATCGCCCGTGGTGGCGCGGTCCGGGCAGGTGATCGGCCGCGTCGACGACCTCATTGTCCGGTTGCCGGGTGGGGATGCCTACCCTCCGGTCTCCGGCGTGGTGGTGAGTATGGGCGGTCGCCGCGTGTACGTATCCGCCGACGATATCGCCGAGTTCGGCGTGGGCCGGATCGTGTTGTCACGCAACAAGGTCGACCTGCGCGGGTTCGAGCGCCGCGACGGTGAGGTGCTGCTGCGCGCCGACATTCTCGGCCATCGGCTCATCGATGTGGCGGCGGCCGAGCTGATCCGTGCCTATGATGTCGAACTCGACCATATCGGTGACGCTTGGGTGCTCGTTCGCCTCGATACCCGTCGTCCCGCACGGCTTTTCGGTCTGCTCAAGTCCACCGGCGGGCATGCGGCGCGGGATTGGAAGGCGTTCGAACCGCTGATCGGGCACACCGATTCGATCACCGTGCGCGGTCTGAGTGGGCGAGTGGTCGGGTTGAAGCCGGCGCAGCTCGCGGATCTGCTCGAGGAGGCCGATAAACGCGAGCAGGGCGAGATTCTCGATCGAGTGCACGGCGATCCCGAGCTGGAAGCCGACGTATTCGAGGAACTGGACCCCGACGAGGCGCGCCGCCTGCTCGGCGAGAGGTCCGACACCGAGGTGGCGGCGCTGCTGGGTCGAATGCGTGCCGACGATGCCGCCGACGCGATCATCGATCTGCGGCAATCGCGGCGGCGACGGGTCCTGGATCTCATGCCGCCGGGACAGCGCACCAAGGTGATCACGCTGATGGGGTTCAACCCCGACAGCGCCGGTGGGCTCATGAATGTCGACATCGTGTCCTGCTCCCCGGAAACAACCACGGCCCAGGCTCTTTCGTCGATCGCCGCCGCGACGACCATGCAGCCCGAGGCGTTGTTGAAGATCCACGTCCTCGAGGAGTCGGGGCGGCTGGCCGGGGTGGTCTCGGTGATCACCCTGCTGCAGACCGATGCCGGTACCGCGGTGCGGGAGCTGATGGACCGTGACCCCGTTCGTGTCGCGGCGAGTACGGATCTGACCGATATCGCGCTGCTGATGGCCGATTACAACCTCTACACCGTGCCCGTCGTCGACGATAACGATCGTGTGCTCGGCGTTGTCACCGTCGACGACGTGCTCGAGGCGACCATCCCGGAGGATTGGCGTCGCCGCGAACCCGCGCCCCGTCCGCTCCGCGAACCCGAACAACGCTCGGCCCCCGGGTCGGCAACCACCCCGGACGGCGTTACGCACCCATGACCAGTAACGACGAAAACCGCACCACCCCCGCACATCTCACCTCACCCGCCATCCGAGACTCCGACACCCCACCACCAGCGGACACCCTCGCCACCCCGGCCACCGGCACCCCCGCACCGATGCCCTCCTCGGCGGTGCTGGATTCGGCGCACCTCGGTGATATCGAGGGCGCGTTCGGCCGGATCAGCAGCACCGACACCGATCGCCCCCGCACACTGCGTACACGCCTGCTCACCTTGGCCGCGATCATCGGGCCGGGCCTGATCGTGATGGTCGGCGACAACGACGCGGGCGGTGTCGCCACCTACGCCCAAGCCGGGCAGGACTACGGCTACAGCCTGCTCTGGGTTCTCCTGCTGCTGATCCCCGTCCTGATCATCAACCAGGAGATGGTGGTTCGGCTCGGCGCGGTCACCGGCGTAGGACACGCCCGGCTGATCAACGAACGCTTCGGCCGCGGCTGGGGCTGGTTCTCGGTGGGAGACCTGTTCGTCCTGAACTTCCTCACCATTGTCACCGAGTTCATCGGCATCAGCCTGGCCGCGGACTACATCGGCATACCCAAATACGTCGTCGTGCCCGTCGCCGCGGTCGCGCTCATCGCGATCATGGCCACCGGCAGCTTCCGCCGCTGGGAGCGGGCGATGATGGTGTTCATCCTCGTCACCCTGCTGCAGATCCCGATGTTGCTGCTGTCACATCCCCAATGGGGCCACGCCGCACGCGATTTCGTGGTCCCGGGGGTGGAGGGCGGGTTCACGTCGAATGCGGTGTTGCTGATCATCGCGATCGTCGGCACCACCGTCGCACCGTGGCAGCTGTTCTTCCAGCAGTCCAACATCGTCGACAAACGCATCACCCCCCGGTTCATCGGCTACGAACGCGCCGACACCACCCTCGGCGCCTTCGTCGTCGTCATCGGTGCGGCCGCATTGATGATGACCGCCGACTACGCCGCCCGCGCCACCGGCACCAGCGGAAAGTTCACCGACGCCGGAGAAATCGCCCATTTGCTCGGGCAGGCCGACCACATACTCGGCCCGATCTTCGCCATCGTGCTGCTGGATGCCTCCATCATCGGCGCCGCCGCGGTCACCCTGGCCACCAGTTACGCCTTCGGCGATGTGTTCGGGATCAAACATTCGCTGCACCGCGGCTTCTCCGACGCCAAGCAGTTCTATCTGTCCTACATCGGCATGGTGGCGCTGGCCGCGGCGATCGTGCTGATTCCCGGCGCGCCACTGGGTTTGATCACCACCGCGGTGCAGGCGCTGGCGGGTCTGTTGTTGCCGAGCGCGAGTGTGTTCCTGCTGCTGTTGTGCAACGATCCGCAGGTGCTCGGGCCGTGGGTGAACCGGCTGTGGCTCAACGTGATTGCCGGGCTGATCGTGGGCGTGCTGTTGTTGCTGTCGGGAATCCTCATGGCCACCACCCTGTTTCCGGATCTCGACGTCATCCGCACCGCCGAATACCTGGCGGCCGGGCTGCTCGTACTCGCCGGCGTGGCGATAGTGCTGCTGCGATGGCAGCAGCGGCGTACCCCGCCGATACCGAAGATGGTGGTGGCCGCATCCGAGAAGGACCGGTGGCGGATGCCGCCGCTGACCCTGCTCGAACCGGTCGTGTGGTCACCGGGAACGCGCCTGGGTATGCTTGCCCTGCGCGTCTATCTGGTGATCGGTGCGATCCTGTTGCTGGTCAAGGCGATTCAGCTCGGGCGAGGATGACGTCGGTCGCGCTGCCGACGCCGCATCCGCCACCGGCGCTCGCGTACGAGTGGATGCCTGGCGAAGAGCAGGCCGACCAGGAGCGCGAGCAACACCGCGATCAGTATCGCGGAACCGATCCACACCTCGGTACGACTGTAGAACGGCACATGCCGAGGCGGCGTGCCGACCGCGACCACGACCGTCACCGCATCGAGCATCATCACGACCGACCCCTCCTTCGCACATTCGAAGCAGAGCAGTTCCCTGCCCGACAGCATAGGACCGCACCGGTGGTTCCCCGCCCGTTGCCCGACGCCACGGCATCGGACTTCGACGAATGGGCACGAGCGTAGACTCTTCCCAAAACCATGCGTATCGACTCCGAGTCCTGAAGCGCGGCTCCGGACCTCACTACCGACTCAGGAGAACGCCATGGAGAAAGTTACGCCGTCTGCGCTACCCGGCGATTCGATACCGGATGCGATGTTGCCGACGCACCGGTTCTACGACCCCGTCCCAGGGCTGTCCGGAGAGCATGCCGCAGCGTTCGCCTACTCCAGCGACCGACTGGTACGACACCTGTTCGATGTCGGCCTCCAATTACGCACCATGCAAGCGGTATTCGACCGCGACCACGCCACACCCGAAGAGATCCGTGCCGCCAGCGACACCGTCGGTGCGGTACTCAACGACTTGAACGTGCTGATCAGCGATGCCGGACTGGCGATGCTCGCACTGAATTCCGCGACCACCACGACCGGCTCCGGCAACGGGCAGACCACCCACCGGCGCAGGCGCCGCCGATGAGGCCCGGCTCGCTGCAGCGTGTTTCGATTGCCGTGTCGGCGAGCGGGTGTCATAGTTTCGGGGTCATCGGTGGGAGTACCCAGGGGGTGTTCGGTGCATCTGTCTCCCGAGCAGTTGCGGGATGCGGCGGCGGTATTCGATCGGATGGCCGCGGGGGTGGCGGAGTTGCCCGCGGTTCATGCCAGGGAGGCCGCGGCCGGATTGACGGGTAGTGCCGTGGGCGCGGCGCTCGGCGAGTCCGATCCGGTCAGTGTTCAGGCCAAAGGTGTTATGGCGAGCCGGTTTACCTCGTTGTCGAGTTCGCTGACCCGGATCGTGCGGGACTTCCAGGACAGCGACTTCGAGAATGCCGCGCAGATCGCGGCGCGACTCGATGCGGGGCGTGGATGAGCTTGCCGTCCAGATCCCTGGTGATCACGTGGAGCCTCGCGCCGCTGCGGACGACCGGACAGAACGCCGATACCCTCGGCGCGGCCATCGGTCCCGACAACGGGAACGGGGGTGGGCTGTCGCTGCGGACCTTCACTACGATCGCCGGGCTGAACTGGTCCGGCGTCGCCAAGGACAGTGCCGATGATCGCGCGGCGGCCGAACAGCGGGAGCTGCGGACGCTGGCGGCGGCCTATCAGGATCTGGGTGCGGCATGTCTGGGCGCATACGACGATATGACCGGGCCGTTGACCCGATTGCAGGGGTTGATCGGCGCCTACGGCAAGGTCGTCGATATCGGTGACGATTGGTCCGTCACCGGGACGCCGCCGGATATGACGGCCGCGGAGCTGCGCGACGAGCTGGTACGCAATGTCCGCGGCCTTGCCGCCGCCGATGCGAAATGGGCGCCCAAGATCATCGCGGCCAATACCGATATCGCCCGGATAACCTCGGCGGCAACGACTCCCGCCGCGGCTCCCGCGGGTGCGCTGGCCCATACCGGCAATCCGTGGCTGGATCTTCCCGGCAGACTCGGCCAGCCCGCCTGGAAGATCATCAGCGATTCGGGCACGCTGACGGCGGAACTCGCTCAGCTCTCCGGCGACGGGTGGAGCATCGAATAGGCGATCCCGGCAAAGGCAGTTATACCGATAGGCAGAGCAAGAAGATCGTCATCGACAGCACAGTCCGCGACGATCCCGTGACGACGGTCGAGCTGCTGTCCCATGAGGCCGGACACGCGTCGTACGACGGCAAGACGATCGGGCCATACTCCTCGACGAACGAATGTGTGAACGATCACCTCACCGACGAGGGCGCCGCGACCCTGAACAACATCGTCGTGGAACACGAGATCACGGAGAATCGCGGCCCGGATATCGGTGTGGCGGGCGAGAATCCGGATGTGGCGCCCTCGTGGAATGCGGCATACGACGATTACCGCAAGGCGGGGTCGACGCCGGAGGCCTACCAGCACGCGATTGCGCGGATCGGCGCGTACTACGGCGATAATCTCCATCCCTCGACGGCGCCCGATAAGACATACCGTCAGTACTATCAGGATTCGTGCAAGTGACCTGGCGCGCTGTGGTGGCGGTCATGGCCATGGCGCTCGCGGCGGGATGCACGGCCGGGCACGGAACAGATCCGAGAAGCTCCACGGAAGCGACGACGATGACAAATCATCCCACCGACATGTGGAGCCTGATCGATGCGGCGGCGGCCCGGGCCCCGCTGACCGCCGCCACATTGAATGATCTACTCGGCGTGAGCCTTTCCCCCGAATCCGGTCGGCAGACCGCGGGCCCGGCCCGACTCGGTTCCAAATTCACCGTCCAGCAGGTCGGCACCGTGAGCCGACCTGATGGCGCGTGGGTCTTCTCGTACTTCGATTTCGATACCCCGCCGTGCGTCGGTCTCGACGAGGTGAAGGGTCGCCATCCCGATATCGTGCGGACGGCGATCCCCTCGGGACATTCCCTCGAGGAGAAGTTCGTCTGGAGTTCGAAGCGGCCGTGGGGCGTCCTCAACTTCGGCTTCCGCGAGCGCGATTACTGCCTGGTCACCGTGAGTCTGCACAGCCCCGGCGACTGGGGTTAGGTCCCGAATGCACCGATCCCCCGCCCGGGACGGGGCGGGGGATCGGCTGTCCCCCCAGCGGCATTCCGCCGGGTCTGCGTCGGCCTACTTGGCCGGCGGCGTGAAGGGCTGGTTGATGGTCGTGAAGTACTGCGCGGCAGCGAGAATCGCGACCGGCGCGGTGACCAGCAGCTGACCCGCGAGGACACCCAGGGCGCCGATGGCGAAGATGCCGGCGATGCAGCCGCCGACGGCGCCCGGCACCAGACCGAACATGGCCGTGACGGCAGCGGCCGGCACGCCACCGGCGGCACCACCGAGGATGCAGCCCACGGCCGCGCCACCGATGCCACCGACCAGGGTGCCGATGGTCGCACCCATGGAGATGGTGCTGGTCATACGGTTCCAGGCCGCCTGCTCACGGTCGTACGGGGTCTTCCACGGCGCGGTGTCCTCGTACGGCAGCGCGATCGGCTTGCCCGCGGCGTCGACCGGCTTGGCCGCCGCGTCGAGCGGCTTGTAGGACGCGTGCTCGACGTCGAACTGCGGGGTCAGGGTCGCCTTGCGATCGGAGATGTCAGCGGCGATCGGGAATTCGAAATCATCGACGCGGAACTTGAGATCCGTTCCGGCCAACACGGTTCCGCTGGCATTCTTGATCTTGAAAACGCCATCCTCCACGACCATCGATCCGGCATCGGTGGCAATGATGGTGGACTTGTCGGTGGTGGTGGACTTGTAGAAGACCGCGTCACTATCGGCGGCGGGGGCGGCGTTCACAGTCCCGGCAGTGACCCCGAGCGCCGCAATCAACATCGCGGAGGTCGCCGCGACTTTCCTCATCAACATGCTTTTTTCGATCCCTTGGTCTGTTGTCCAGTACCGCCGTATCGAAGCCAAGTCCGGAAAACACCAAATGTCCTGTTCGGAACTTCTGGATGAAGACTTAGAACTGGCTGTGAATCGGCGGTGAGCACCCTGAGATGGTGCCACATCAACTCCCACACCGCTAGGTATGGAAATCCACTGCCGCCCAGACCATCTCGTCCGGCGCGCGAACGCGTCCCTCGCCACGGGCGTACCGGCGCATGGTGAATGGCTCGCTAATACCCCGCCAGAGGTATTGCGGCCGATCGGTCGGGCGGTGATGATTCCGCTGTGAAGTATCACCCTTTCAGAGCTATCGCCGCGCCGCGTGCCCGACATAGCCTGCCCGACCAGGCGCTCTAGGGACCTCGCTCGACGCCCGCCCGCGCGGGCACGGCCGCGACGGGTCACACCGGCAGCGTGTGCGACGGGCGGTCCGAGCCATGGTAAATCTACTTCCGCCGAAAAGTAATCAAGAAGTAATGTCTCCTGGTGGCGTCGTGTGGTAGCGACCGCCGGTTGCGGTGAGACGAGCGAGACCGAGGGGGACGACCGGTGCCAGACCGGATTGTCACAGCACGCCGACACAGGCCCGATACGCGCAGGACGTCCGCGCGCACACTCCCATACCTGTTGGCGACCGCTGTCGAGCGCGACCCGTCGGCGCCCGCCCTGCGGTCGGGTCGACGGATGCTCACCTATGCCGAACTCGACGAACGGTCCACGCGCCTGGCGCGGGTGCTGATCCAGCGCGGCCTGGGGGCGGAGGATCGCGTCGCGATGGTGCTGCCGCGCTCGATGGAAGCGGTTGTCGCCCTGTGGGCGGTGGCCAAAACCGGTGCGGTCTTCGTACCGGTGGATCCGCATGATCCGCCGGAGCGGATCGCGCGGCTGCTCACCGAATCGGGTGCGCGCCTCGGGCTCACGTCGGCGGATCGGGTGGCCGGACTCGGCGATGGACTCGCCTGGGTCGCACTCGATTCCGACGACTGCGATACGGAATTGGCGCTGGTCTCCGCGGAGCCGGTGTACTTCGGCGACCGGGTACGGCGGCTGTATGCCGATACCGTGGTCTGCGAGCTCGACGGTGTGTCCGTCACCCAGGACGGCCTGATCGGGCTGTGCGCCGAACAGATTCGCCGATTCGGCGTGAATCCGGACTCGCGCGTGCTGCACCTGGCCGCGCCGGGTTCCGGCGCCGCGATTCTCGAGCTGTTGCTCGCGACCGGTGCGGGCGCGACGACAATCATTGCGCCGCAGGAGAATCGGGGCACGGCGGCGCTGACCGTCCTGTTGCGGCACGAGCGGGTGACCCATGTCTTCCTCACCCCCGCCATGCTGGCCGAGATCGAGGCGAAGGACCTTCCGGATCTGACCGTGGTGCTGGTCGGCGGTGCGGCGTATCCGCCCGAGCCGATCGCGGACTCCCCCGCGGGGCGTTCGATCTTCCGGCTGTTCGGGACCGTCGAGACCTCCGTCGCGGCCGCGGTCGGCACCGCGGTCGCACCGGCGCAGACGGTCGGCGGCCCACTCCCGGGCGTGACCGCGCGGGTGCTCGACCGATTGCTGCGACCGGTGCCGCTCGGTATGGCGGGTGAGCTGTATCTGGCGGGATCGGCGATGGCGCAGGGCTATCGGAATCGGCCCGGCCCGACCGCATCCCGGTTCGTCGCCCATCCGACCGGTCGCATGTACCGCACCGGAGAGATGGTGCGGTGGGTGACCGGTGTCGACGGTGTGCCGCGATTGCAGTTCCTCGGCCGCGCCGACGGTGCGGGCCGCGGGGTGCGGACGGAACCGGGCCGGATCGATGCAGTCCTGGCCGCCGACGAATCCGTTTCCGCCGCAAGGACTTTGCGTAGACGACTGCCCGGCGGCGGCGATGTGCTCGTCGCGTATGTGGTGCCCGCGCCCGGCGCGGCCGCGGATGCGGTCGCGTGGGCCACCCGGGTGCGCCGAGAGCTGCCGCGATATGCCGATCCCGTCACGATCGTGACGATCGACGCCCTTCCGCTGATGCCGGACGGCACGGTCGACGAGGGCGCGCTGCCACTGCCCCAGCGGATGACCGCGCGGTATCGGGCCCCCATCACCCGCAGCGAGCGGATCGTGGCGGCCGCGGTGGCCGAACTGCTCGAGATCCCGCGCGCCGGCATCGATGACGACTTCTTCGATCTGGGTGGTAACTCGCTGCTGGCGGCCCGGTTGGCGGCGCGGGTGGGCGCGACCGCCGAGGTCTGGCTCGCCGCGCGCACGATATTCGAGCACACCACCGTGGCCACCCTCGCCGCGGCACTGGACCGGTTGCGGCACACCGGAACTCGCATTGCGCTGCGCCCACGGGAGCGCGGGGAGCGGGTGCCGATGGCCCCCGCGCAGCAGCGGATCTGGCTCCTGGCGCAGCTGGATCCCGAATCGGCCGCGTACAACATTCCGATCGCTCTGCGCCTGTCCGGAGATCTGGACGTGACCGCCCTGCGGGCCGCGTTCGACGATGTCCTGGAACGGCACGAGATCCTGCGCACCGTATATCCGCAGCATGCGGGCACCGGATATCAGCACATCCTGCCCGTCTCGCGGGTGCCGCTCGATCCGACGCCGGTCCGCAGTACGGAAGCCGCACTGCCGCAGCAAATTACGGCGCTGGTCGGCCGGGGATTCGATGTCACTTGCGAGGCCCCGCTGCGCGTGGGGCTGTTCCAGGTGGCCGAGACCGAATTCGTGCTGGTCGTGGTCCTGCATCACATTGCGGCCGACGGGTTTTCGATGGGTCCGCTGACTCGGGATGTGATGACCGCCTACTACGCGCGGGTGGAGGGTGGCGAGCCCGCGTGGCAGTCGTTGCCGGTGCAGTATGCGGATTTCGCGTTGTGGCAGCGTGAGGTGCTGGGTCGTGAGGATGATCCGGAGTCGGTGATCGCGCGGCAGATCTCGTATTGGGGTGCGAGTCTGCGGGGGTTGCCCGAGCAGTTGGATCTGCCGTCGGATCGGCCGCGTCCGGCCGTGGCGTCGGGTCGCGGGGCCACCTATTCGTTCCGGATCGATGCCGATACTCATGGGCGGCTGGCGGATCTGGCCCGTACGCGTGGTGCGACGTTGTTCATGGTCACTCATGCGGCGTTGTCGGTGCTGCTCTCGCGGTTGTCGGGTGAGCGGGATATCGCGATCGGTACGCCGATCGCGGGTCGTGGTGAGCGGGCGCTGGATGATGTGATCGGGATGTTCGTCAATACGTTGGTGTTGCGGACCGAGGTCGAGGCGGGGACGACGTTCACCGATTTGTTGCGGTCGGTGCGGGCGGGGGATATCGCGGCGTTCGGGCATGCGGATCTGCCGTTCGAGCGGTTGGTGGAGATTCTGAATCCGGCGCGGTCGCGGGCGCGGCATCCGTTGTTCCAGGTGATGCTGGCGTTCCAGAACCTCGGGCAGACCTCACTCGAGTTGCCGGGTTTGACGGCCAGTGGCGTGGATATGCCGATCGATACGGCGAAGTTCGATCTGCAGTTGGTGCTGACCGAGCAGCCGGGTGCGGGGGTCGAGGCGCAGTTCATCTATGCCACCGATCTTTTCGATGCCGGGACCGTGGCCGTCTTCGCGCGGCGGTTCACGCGTCTGCTGAAATCTATTGCGGCGACGCCGGATCGGCCGGTCGGGGATATCCCGTTGTTGGATGCGCAGGAGGCGTTGCAGGAGCTGCGGGGCTGGAACGCGACGGCGCTCGAGCTGTCGGCGGGTGGCACCGTGGTCGAGTTGTTCGAGGCGCAGGTCCGGGCCACCCCGGACGCGGTCGCGGTCGTCGACCGGGAGGCCGGGCAGAGTCTGTCCTACGCCGAGTTCGCGACTCGTGTGCATCGGCTGGCGCGGCATCTGGTCGAGTCCGGTGTCGGGCCGGAAACGTTGGTGGCTTTGGGTCTTCGGCGGTCGCTGGACCTGGTCGTGGCCATCTACGCGGTGCTCGAGGCGGGTGGCGGGTATGTGCCGCTGGGTCTGGACCAGCCTGTCGAGCGGATCGCGTATGTGCTCGAGACCGCGCGGCCGGTCGCGGTATTGACCACTGCGCGTGATGGTTTCACCGTGGACGAGTTGCCGGTGCTGATCATCGATCGACTCGAGTTGTCGGCGTATGCGGACATTGCGCTGACCGATGCGGAACGCCGTGCACCGCTGCGTGCTTCGAACCCGGCCTATGTGATCTTCACGTCGGGTTCGACCGGCCGCCCGAAGGGTGTGGCCGTCCCGCATTCGGCGGTGGTGAATCAGATCCGGTGGATCACCGGTCAATACGGTGTCGGCGCCGAGGATGTGGTGCTGTTCAAGACGCCCGCGACGTTCGATGTGTCGGTATGGGAGCTGTTCGTCCCACTGTCGGCCGGCGCCCGGATGGTTGTCGCCACCCCGGACGGGCATCGCGATCCGCAGTATCTCGCCGACGTGATCGCGGCCGAGCGGGTCACGATGACCTCGTTCGTGCCGTCGATGCTCACCGTATTCTCCACGAGCGCCGACACCGCGACCCTCTCATCGCTGCGCGCGCTGCTGATCGCCGGTGAGACATTCACCTCCGACGCGGTACGGGCATTCCGCCGCGTCAGCACCGCCCGGCTGCACAACCTGTACGGCCCCACCGAATTCACCGTGCACGCCACCCACGCACCCGTCACCGACGACGTGCGGGGAGCCGTGCCCATCGGCCTACCGGTCTGGAACGCCCAGGCCTACGTGCTCGACGGCCGCCTGCATCCGGTCCCGCCGGGTGTCCCGGGCGAGCTGTATCTGGCGGGCGATCAGCTCGCGCGCGGCTACTTCGGCCGCGCCGACCTGACCTCGGACCGCTTCGTGGCCAACCCCTTCGGGCTACCCGGAGAGGCCTCTCGCATGTACCGCACCGGCGACCTGGTCCGCCGCACCGCGGATGGTCAGCTCGTGTATCTGGGCCGCACCGACTTCCAGGTGAAGCTGCGCGGCCTGCGCATCGAACTCGGCGAGATCGAAACCGCCTTGACCACAGACGAATCCGTGGCCCAGGCCGTCGCGCTGGTGCGCTCGGACGAGCGAACCGGCGACCAGCTCGTCGCCTACGTCGTCCCGGCCGAGAGCGATATCGACCCCGACGCCCTGCGAGCCCTGCTGGCGCGACGACTCCCGTCCTATATGGTCCCGGCGTCGATCATGGCTCTGGACGCCATGCCCTTGAACCCGAACGGCAAACTCGACCGCCGCGCCCTGCCCGAACCCCCTTTCACCGCACGCGAATTCCGCGCCCCGTCCACCCCGGCCGAGGAGACCGTCGCCGCGACCTTCGCCGAGGTCCTGGGCCTGACCGCCCCGGTCGGCGTCGACGACGACTTCTTCGAGCTGGGCGGCAACTCCCTCATCGCGACCCAGGTCGTCGCACGCCTGGGCGCGGCGCTGGGCACCCGCGTGCCGATGCGGCTGATATTCGAAGCACCGTCGGTGGCCGCGCTGGCCGCACACGTGCACGACCTCATCGGAACCGGCCACCGCCGCACACTGGCGGCCCGGCCACGCCCCGACCGGATCCCGCTGTCGCTGGCACAGCAGCGCATGTGGTTCCTCAATCGCCTCGATATCACCAGCGCGGTCAACAACATCCCGCTGGCCGTCCGCCTGTCCGGCGACCTGGACACCGACGCGCTCCACGCCGCCGTCCGCGACGTCCTCGACCGCCATGAGGTCCTGCGCACCGTCTACCCCGAAACCACCGACGGCCACGGCGCCCAGGTGATCCTGCCCATCGGCACGAATGCGACGGCCCTGGAACCGATCCCGGTCACCGAACCCGACATCGTCGAACGCATCGGTGTCCTCGCCCGCACCGGCTTCGACGTCACCACCGAAATCCCGATCCGCGCACAACTGTTCCGGCTCACCCCGACCGAACACGTCCTGGCGCTGGTCGTACACCACATCGCCGCCGACGGCTTCTCCATGGGCCCGCTGACCCGGGACGTGATGACCGCCTACGCCGCCCGCGCCGAAGGCCACCCACCGGCCTGGCTGCCGCTGCCGCTGCAATACGCCGATTTCGCCCTCTGGCAGCGCGAGATACTCGGTGCCGCAACGGATTCGGATTCCCTCCTGTCCGCGCAGGTGCGGTTCTGGCGGGAGACGCTGGCCGGGCTGCCGCCACTGCTGGAGCTGCCGGCCGATCGGCCCCGGCCGCCGGTGGCCGGTCAGCACGGCGCGGCCCAGGGTTTCGAGGTGGACGCGGAACTGCATCGTGCGCTCGAGGCGCTGGCCCGCGAACGCGGTGTCTCGCTGTTCATGCTGATCCATGCCGCGCTCGCGGTGGTACTGGCCCGCATCTGCGATACCGATGATGTCGCCGTGGGTGCGCCGGTGGCCGGGCGTGGGGAACGCGAACTCGACGATCTGGTCGGCATGTTCGTCAATACCCTGGTGCTGCGCACACGGATCGATGCGGCCGAACCCTTCGCCCGGCTGCTCGAGCGGGTGCGGGAAACCGATCTGGCCGCCTTCAGCCATGCCGATCTCCCGTTCGAACAGCTCGTGGCCGAACTGGATCCGCCCCGGTCCCAGGCCCACCATCCGCTGTTCCAGGTGGCGCTGGCCTTCCAGAACTTCGGCGCGCAGGCACTGCGGCTGCCCGGGCTGACCATCGCCGCCGTCGACTCGGGCGACGAGGTCGCCACCGTCGACCTGCAGTTGACCGTGGTGCCACCGCAGCCGAATACCCCTGCGGGACTGCGATGTTCGTGGCGCTACGCGACCGATCTGTTCGACGAGCCGACCGTGGCCGCGCTCACGAGGAGGCTGATCACCGTCCTGCGCACGGTGGCGACGGATCCACACTGTGCCGTCGGAGACCTGCCGCTGACCGACGATTCCGAACCGACGGCCGCCCTCGGGGTCGAACGCCCCGTACCGCACCGGCTGCTGCTGGACGCCTTCGACGAGCAGGCCCGGCGACGCCCCGGCGCCCCGGCGCTGACCTGCGACGGGGTATCGCTGACCTACGGCGAGCTGGCCAGCCGGGTGAACCGATTGGCGCGGCTGCTCATCGCCCTCGGCGTCGGACCGGGTACGACGGTCGCCCTGGCGATGCGTCCCGCACCCGAACTAGTCATCGGCATGTACGCGATCGCGCGAGCGGGCGGCGCCTACGTGCCGATCCATCCGGACCATCCCGCCGACCGGCGCGCCGAGATGCTCCGCACCGCGGCACCGCTGTGCGTCGTGACCACCGCGCGCGACGGTATCGATATCGCGGACCGCGCGGTACTGCCGGTCGATCGACTGCTGAATTCCGGTGTCCTGTCCGGCTTCTCGGATGAGCCGCTCGCCGATGCGGAGCGGACGCGCCCGGTGCGCGCACAGGATCTTGCCTACATCATCTTCACCTCCGGCTCGACCGGGCGCCCGAAGGGCGTGGGCGTTCCGCATGCGGCGATCGCCAATCAGACCGCATATCTGTCCGCCGAATATCGACTGACGGACTCCGGCACCTTCCTGCAGATGGTGCCGTTCACCTTCGACGCCTCGCTGATCGGGTTCGCCGCACCGCTGTCGGTCGGCGCCCATCTGGTGCTGGCCTCCGACGACGGACAGCGCGATCCCGGATACCTCGCCGCGGCGATCGAACGATACGGAGTGACCGCCACCAATACCGTGCCCTCGCTGCTGGAGGCACTGCTGGACCTGGCCCCCGCCCACGCACTGGCGACACTGCGGACGGTATGGGTGGGCGGTGAACCGTTGCCTACCAGCACGATTGCGCGATTCGCCACCGTGGGCGGTGCGCGGCTGCACAACCTGTACGGGCCGACGGAGGCGACGGTCTCGATCACCGCCGCCGATGTCACCGAGATCGGCGACGGTCCGGTACCGATCGGAGATCCGCACTGGAACTGCCGCGCCTACGTGCTCGACGCCCGGCTGCGTCCGGTACCGCCGAACACCCCGGGCGAGCTGTATCTGGCCGGGCCGCAACTGGCCCGCGGATATCTCGGCGAATCCGCCCGTACGGCCGAACGTTTCGTGGCCGAGCCATTCGGCGAGGGTTCGCTGATGTATCGCACCGGCGACCGGGTGCGCCGCACCACCACCGGTGCGCTGGAATACTTGGGCCGCACCGACTTCCAGCTCAAACTGCGCGGTCTGCGGATCGAGCCGGGCGAGGTGGAGGCCGCGCTGCGCGCACATCCGGCGGTCGCCGCGGCGGCGGTCGTGGTGCGCGGCGAACAGCTCGTCGGCTACGTCACCGCCGCCGACGAGGACGCGATGAACACCGCGGACGTGCTGGAGACAGCACGAAAGCTGCTGCCGGACTACATGATTCCGGCACAGGTGCTGGTCCTGGAGAACCTGCCCCTGGGCGCGACCGGCAAGCTGGATCGGGCGGCCCTGCCCGATCCGCAGACCGCGATCCGCGAATTCACCGTCCCCGCAACCCCGGACGAGCAGATCGTGGCGGAGGTCTTCGCCACGATCCTCGGTGTCGACCGCGTCGGCCGCGACGACGACTTCTTCGCCCTCGGCGGAACCTCGTTATCGGCCATCAGGGTTCGCGCCGCACTGACCGAACGGCTCGGCTTCGACGTCCCCCTGCGCCGGCTGTTCAGCTATCCGCGGATGAGCGATCTCGCCGCGGCGCTACGAGCCGAACCCGCGGCCGTCGCCGATGCCGCCGATCCACGGGCCGACGCGATACTCGACCCGGCGATCGACATCATCGACCGCACACCGCCACACCACGGCGAACCCGCGGCGATTCTGCTCACGGGCGCCACCGGATTCCTCGGCGCGTTCCTGCTGCGCGAACTGCTGGAGCGCACCCCGGCCACGATCTACTGCCTGGTCCGAGCCGCCGACGACGATGCGGCCCGCGCCCGGATCACCGCCACCGCGCAGCGATACCGCATCGATCTCGCCGCGTACGACGCCCGAATCATCGCCGTACCAGGCGATCTCGCCCTCCCCCGCCTCGGCCTGGACCCGGCGCGATTCGCCGATCTGGCCGAGCGGATCGATACCATCCACCACAACGGCGCGCTGGTCAATCACCTGGAACCGTATGCCCGCATGCGGGCGGCGAATGTCGGCGGCACCGTGGAGGTGCTGCGGCTGGCCACGACGACACGCGTCAAACCGGTGCACTACGTCTCGACGGTCTCGGTGCTGGCCGGGGTCACCGAGGACGGGGCTCCCCCGGCGGGTGTGCCGGACTATGTGGTGACCAAATGGGTTGCCGAACAACTGATCCGGGCCGCCGCGCAGCGCGGCGTCCCCACCGCGATCTACCGGCCCGGGATGATCACCGGCGACTCCCGCACCGGCGTCGCCGGCACCGACGACGCCTGGTGGACGATGCTGCGCGCGATGGTGATCCTCGGCCTGGCACCGGATTTCGCGGGCGGTGCGGTCGAGATGGTCCCCGTCGACCATGTGGCGGCCGCGATCGTGCGGCGCGCGGGCGAACCCGGCGACGCGGGCGCGGCATATACCCTCGCGCCGCCGCATCCGACGCCGCTGCGCGCGCTGGTGACCGAAATCCACCGCCGCGCTTACCGTTTGGAGCTGGTCGAGCCCGAATACTTCCTGGAGGTCCTGACCACCGTCGCCCAGCAACGCGCCACCACCGGCGATGACATGCTGTCCCGCGCCGCGGCCCTGAGCATCAACTTCGCCGGCGGGGTCGGCGGCGACGAACCGGCCCCGGATATCGCCGAACCCGATCCGGCGCCCTCGACCGTGTCGTGCCCGACCGTCGATGCCGCGACGCTCACCCGCTACTTCGACTACTTCGTCGAGGTCGGCTTCTTCCCGCCCCCGTCGGCCGAGCCGATCCGGCCCGTCACCACGCCGCCGCCCGCCATGGCCGAAATGCTATGATGGCGGCGCGCCGGCTGGTGAGTGACTCCCATGGTCGGAAAGCGGGATCCCGTAATAGGGCAGCTTTCGGATGCATGTAGTTAGAGGGATCACCGGAGCGAATATGGTCGGCGCGCAGCCACTGATGAACGGATCGGTTCCATCTCGTCGACCAGCACCTCGGTGCGGTATGCCGATCTGAACAGTGGAGGGGAGAGATCGGCATATCGCAGCGCAGTGCTTCCGGACGCCGGAATGACTACGCTGTGCGGTTATGCATCTGCCGCGCTGCTGGTTCGGCGTCGACGTCATCGCCACCCTGCTGCGCGAGGAGATCTTCATCCACTCCGCGGGCGGACAGCGCGTGGCCCGTCCGCTGCGCCGGGTCGCGTCCCGGCTGGGATTCGATCGCCAGGGCGAGGATCTGTTCACGGCCGTCGTCCGGGACGCGCTGGCCGGTCCCGCGGTGGACCGGGTCCGAGCGGAGGGTGGGCTGGAATGCCATACCCACTGGATCAAGGCCCCCGATGACACCTCGGTCGGCCTGATCGTCTGGCTGGCCGCCGCGCCGGTGCAGATCCGTCCGGTCTACAACTCGTGGATCCTCGACCTGCACAAGGTCGCAACCCGCAGCGGCGGCGACAACCTCGGCCTGATCGGTTCGGACCGTCTGCCCGGTGAGGAGCGGCCGATCAGGGATCTGCTGCGCCATACCAACCCCGAGGACGCCGGGGAATTCCTCTCGCTGTACTACGGCGCCCGGACCGGGAAGGAGGGCGCCTACACCGAGGCGTTCTGGTCGGTACGCCCAGGCGACGACTGGGTCCATTTCTGGTCCAGCACCAATCTCGTCGGCTCGGCCGATTCCGGCCGCGCCACCGTCTACGGGCTGACCGCGCAGCTGCGCGATCGCGAACTGGATACGCGCCTGGGCACCCTCGTGCGGTACACCAATGCCACCTTGCTGATGGTCGACGCGCAGAACAAGGTGACCGTGACCGCCACCGGCGAGCTCGCCCCCGCACTCGAGGACGAGCAACTGCTCGAGCAGGTACTCGCTCAGATCGATACCGATCGGGTGCTCGCGGCGACCTCGGACTCCGTCGTCGAACAGACGATCGCGATCGAGGGAGACCAATTCCGCGCCGCGGCCTTCTCGGTGACCAACGCGCGCAAACATATCGACGGTCCGGTCGCGATCCTGCTCGTACCCGCCCGCACCGATTAGCGGCGGGGCTGCCGGGCCGTCCAGAGGGCGATCGAGCCGATGGTGTTCACCCGCACGTCCGCATAGGCCTTCTCCAACGCGCCGACCAGGCCGTCGAGATCGTCGTCCTCGTTGTGGAAACCACCGCGGCGGTTGAAGGACGCGGAGGTGGCGCGCGAGATCCGGGTATGCGGGACGTCATGGGACAGTACGGTCGCGCCGAAGAACACGCCGTCATCGGCCGTCGCGTCGGCGATATGCGCGAACGCGATCCCCTTGCTGTCCCAGCCGCCCGGCACGCAGTGCATCAACAGGCTCGCCGCGACCGAGGCGTAGCGACGCTCGACCGGCAGCGGGCGCAGCACGCTGGCGATATGGGTGGTGGGTTCGATCCGGCGTTCGCGCAGCCGTCGACCGGCCATATCCAGCGGATGCTGGTTCAGGTCGATCAGCGTGATCCGCGGCTGCGAGGTCGGGAAGACGGCACGCGCCAGATGTCTGCCGGTGCCCGGGCCGATGTCGAGGTGATCGCCGGAGACGTTGTCGTCGTAGAGCCGCCGCAGATGCCTGGTGGGGCAGCGCCAGACGACCGTGTTGTTGAACCCGAGCACCCAGAGGTCGTAGACGCGCAGCAATCCGGGCGAATACGGGTGCGCGCCGTCCAGCTCCGCCTGACTGATTTCGTTCGACTCCATGTTCGATGACTCCGTGTGGTTGAGGGGGGTGCCGAAAACGAGCCTCGCACAAGGCTTCCGCATTCGGTCGCAGGAGTCGCTCACCGGCCGACGCGTTCCGATCATAGCCCGCGCACGAGATCCGGGCCGGATCCGCGGGTTCTACAAACTTGAACAAAACCCCGTACCTCATTTCGGCATTACTTATTCTTGACTTGTAATGTGATAAACGTCACACTTCATTCAGGCAAACGACATCCGGGCAGCGCGGTGAGAAACAATTCCGGCGAGTAACGTCCGGGCAACCGTCAACCATTGTCACCATGTTTGCCCCATCTGAAAAGACTTGATACGCTGGATTCAGTCGGAATGGACGAGAAAGAATGGGGGTTCTTTTCTATTCGCACGTATTCTTGTCTTTGATCTTGATACTTCGATGGATATGTGCGACACGCGCAGTTCATCGAAAGGAAAGTAGTGCCCGGGCCGACGCAACAGGATGTCCGAAACACCTTCGATAGTGGCCTCCCCCCACAGACCTCCGTCAATTCCGTGATCGTCGTGGGAGCCGGTCTGGCCGGACTCGCCGCCGCCTATGAATTGGCGCAGCGAGGAATCCGGGTCACCGTGCTCGAGGCGAGCGATCATCCGGGCGGGCGAACCCGGACTCTTCGTCATCCATTCGCCGACGACCTCCGCGCCGAGGCCGGTGCGATGACGGTGACCCAACATTGCCACTACACCATGCACTACCTGAGGAAGATGGGCGTCGAGACCGAGCCCAGCGACCTCGTCGACACGGATTTCTATTACTACCGCAACGGTATTCGCATACGCCCGGACAAGATCGGCGATCATGCCGTGGAGCTGGGCCTCAACGCCGCGGAACGGGACCTCTCCGTCGCCGATATGATCGCCGGATACGTCACGAAATGGCATGAGAACATCGGTCCGGAAATCGCCGAACTCACCTGGACCCCGACGCCGCGCCTGCTGGAACTCGACCGGATCTCCGTCCGCCGCGCCCTCGTCGATCGCGGCGCCTCCGCGGCAGCGATCGGCCTGATGGAACCGATGTTCCTGGAGATGCGCGGCGGCGAACTGGAATCCGCCTCGGCGATGTCGTGGGCGCGGTACGAATCGGGCCCGCGCTCCTTCTCCACCGCCGACGCCGGGTGGTACAAGATCAAGGGCGGTACCGATCGGCTCGCCCGGGCGCTGGCGGACAAGATCACCGACCGCATCCTCTACCACCGGCCCGTCGTCCGCATCACGCAGAACGAGCGCGAGGCGCAGGTGACCTTCCTCGATCGCGAGCGGCTACAGACCCTGCGGGCCGACCGGGTGATCGTGACCGCACCGGCCACCACCCTGCGGCGGATCAATCTCTCGATGGCCGGGATATCGGCGGAGAAACACTCGGCCGTTCGTCGACTTCGCTATGCGTCGATATTGCGCATATTCCTGCAGATGCGCACGAAGTTCTGGCCGGAAGAACGGCTGATGATATCGACGGATACGGCCATCGCCACCGTCCGTGATGCCACACCGCGGCTGCCGGGACCGCGCAAGATCGTCGAATGCTGGCTCACCGGATGGCCCGCCCAGGCGGCGGCGAATCTGAGCCCCGACGAACGCATCGAATTCGCGTTGCGCGAGGTCGAGCCGATCCTGCCCGGCGCCCGGGAGAACTTCGAACTGGGTACCTCCGTGGCCTGGGACAACGAGCCGTATGCGGGCGGCGCGTACATACTTCCGGAAACGGGTCACAGTGAACTCATGGCCCCGCTCCGAACACCGGAGGGCCGAATACATTTCGCCGGCGAGCATACCGCATTCGAACCCAATGGCGGATCGATGAACTATGCGCTGGAATCGGCCGCCCGGGTACTCATCGAAATGTCCGCAGCATAAGCATTGATCCTGACGCTGGAAAGGGGGAGTCAATTGCTTCATCCGCGTCTGTTGCTCGTGGCGGATTGTCAAGGTATCGAGGAGACGGTCAAGGACCTCAAACGGCACGGTTTCGAAACCGATACGGCCGCGACGGGTACCGAGACCATGGCCTCGTACTCCGATTTCGACGTGGTGCTCATCGATCTCGAATTCACCGATTTCGATGGGCTCACGTTATGTCGGGAAATCCGCCGGGCAAGCGAGATCCCGATCATCGCCTTCGCCTCGCCCTTCGAGCTCGATCGGATCCTGGCACTGGAGGCGGGCTGCGACGACTGCGTCGTGAAGCCGTACCACAGCCGCGAACTCATGGCGCGCCTGCGGGCATTGCTGCGACGCGTCCACATCATGTCCCAGCCGTCGCTCATCGTGGGCGAGCTGGAGATCGATTCGGCGCTGCGCGAGGTCCGCGTCGGCGGCCGACTGGTCGAGATGACCCGCAAGGAATTCGAACTGCTGCGGCTGCTCGCCACCGAACCGCATAAGGTCTTCTCCCGGGCCGAACTGCTGCGGCGGGTGTGGGGATACGACGACCTCGACGCCGAGGTGACATCGCTGGCGAGCCGGACCATCGACACCCACCTGAGCAGCGTCCGCAAGAAGCTCGGATCCCCGGACTGGATCCTGACCGTCCACAGCATCGGCTTCCGCTTCAACGATGAAGCGCTCAAATGTAAACCGGCACATGCCGAAACACCCGCCCCCGCCGGGGAGGCGGCGGGCTGACTACCCGGTCCGCACCGTCTCCGGAGCGAACCCGTGACTGTACAGCTCGACGAAGTCACCGATCACCGCGTCCTGCTCGCGCGGCAGATCGCGCCCGCGGCACAGCGAGTCCAGCACCGAGCTCAGCTCGGTGTGCACCCGCCGTGCCGCGTCGTAGGGCGTATGGGAGAACGCCACCAGCTGATACAGCGGGGTGAACAGTTCGGGACGCAGCTCGTGCAGCCGTCGTTCCAACGCACGCCGCGCCAGAAACCGCGGATTGTTCACGTGATCGGACAGCTCGTCCAGATTGCGCAGCGACAGTTCGGCCAGCGCGTGCCCGGCCTTGACCCGCACCTGGCTGTACTTCTCGGCAACCAGCGCGGCCACGACCCTGCCGTCGCAGCTCGTGGGCCGGAACTTGCCCAGCAGACCCGACAGCGTCGCGGCATCCTCGAAGCTGCAGTTGATGCCCTGTCCGAAGAACGGCACGACCGCATGTGCGGCATCGCCGACCAGCACCACCCGAAGATGGTGGTACGGAGCACAAGTGACGATCCGCAGCCGCCCGGGATCCCGGGCCGCCAGATCCGTGCCGACCTCGACCATCCGCCCGAACACGTCGGGGAATTCGGTCGCGCAGTAGCTGCTGATCGCATCGGCCGAGGGCAGATCCGAGAAGTACCGATGCGGCGCGTCCCCGGCCAGCGGCTTGAACAGGCTCGTGGTGAAGGTCTGATCCCGGTTCGGCTGGGCCTGCAGGAAATGATCGCCGCGCGGCCACAGATGCATTCCGGTCGGGTCGGCGTCGCCGTAATCCATGGTGATCTCGGCGTAGCCGTGCGATATGGTCTCGCTCGTCACCCAGATATCCGCCGGATGCGCCGCGGCGACGGCCTCGCGCACCGCGCTGTTGGCGCCGTCGCAGCCGACCACCAGATCCCCTGTGAACCAGGTGGTTTCGCCGCGCGCGTCGCGCAGCAGCACCGCTGGACGCGCGGTGTCCACATCGATACACGCTCGGCCGTAATGGATTCGGGCCCCCGCGCGCAGCGCCTGATCGCGCAGGATGTCCTGCAGCACCCGCCGCGGGATGGACAGCAGATGGTGCGCGTCGGTGGTGCCGTACGGCTGGGTGGAGATCGCGCCGTCACGGTGATGGATGATCCGCTTGGCCAGCACCGAACCCTGAAGGTAGAGGCGTCTTTTCACCGATCGGGGCAGACAGTCCAGACCGCGTGAGGTGAGGGTGAGATTGAAGGAGTGACCCGATCCCGTCCCATCCGACTCCTCACCTCGCTCGAAGACATCCACCCGCAGGCCCTGGCGGCACAGCAGCGTCGCCAGGGCGCAGCCGACCGGACCGGCGCCGATGATCACCACCGAACGCATCTGCAGTTCAGGCACTGCGACCTCCTCCCTGAGGTAACGCGTCCGACGGCGGCAGGGCGCCGACGGCGCGGAAATACTCGAACATGCGGTGGATCCAGGCGGTGTCCACCGGTGGGTACGGGCAGCCGAGGCGGGCCAGTGCGCGCCGGGACTTCTCGTTGTCGAACGAATGCGCGCCCAGGCGCATCACGCCCTCACGCATGAAGGGCACCAGCGGGCCGAGTCCCTGACTGCGTTCGTCGGTTTCGACCTGCCGTTCCAGGGCCGTCATCCAATCGGCCGGGGCGGTCGGGCGCACCGGATAGCCCTCGCCGCGGATGGCCTCGATGATCGTGGGCCAGGCCAGTCCGTCCGCGTGGTAGAGGTGCCAGTTCTCGTTGTCCGGCTCGGCCTCGGACAAGCGGATGATCGCCCGCGCCACATAGTCCACCGGCAGCAGATCGATCGCCGGTGATTCCACGATGTCGGCCGGGTAGTGGCCGAGCAGCGCGAAACCCTTCATCTGCAACCAGAAGAAGTCGTCGTGCCGGCACGCGCCGGTGCGGCGGTGACCGGCGATGCGGCCGACGCGATGCAGGGTGACCGGCAGTCCGGCCCGCCGCGCCTGCAGCGCAAGATGTTCCGCGACCCATTTGCTCTGCGAGTATCCGATGCCCAGCGAGGCGGGATCGCCCGGCACCGTATCCTCCCCGACCCGGCCGACCGTGGCGTCCGGCGGGAAGACACCGAGGGTCGAGATCAGGCGCAGCGGCGTGCGATTGACCGCGCAGAAGTCGATGAGCTCCCGGAGACCGTCGACATTCGTGCGCTTGACCGTGTGATAGGGCACGACGAAGTTGATATGTGCCGCAGCGTGATACACCTCGCGCACCGCCAGCGCCCGCGCCTCGTATTCCTCGCCGAGTCCGAGCCGTGGCCGGGCGAGATCGCCCAGGCAGATATCGACCTCATCGAGGCGGGAGGGGTCCAGGGCGAACTTCCGGAACGTCCGGCGAATGCGATCGCGCCCCTCCTCGACGCTGTCGGCGCGCACCAGGGCGCGCACCCGGCGCCCGGTGCGCTGCAGTTCGTCGAGCAGATGGCTGCCCAGGAATCCCGTTGCCCCCGTGAGTAATACGGGCGCGTCGACCGGTTCGCGGCGAGATCCGATCACGAGGTCGTGCAGGCGGGCCTCCGCGCGCAGATCCGGTGTCGCGGCGCTGTCGCGGTCGGCGAGTCGACCCGCCATACCGCGCGGCGTGGGCGTACTCAGCAGCGCCGAGAGCGGAACATCGGTCGCGAAGCGCTGCTTGACCATCCGGTGCAACCGGGCGGCGAGCAGCGAATGTCCGCCCAGGACAAAGAAATCGACATCCGGCGTGGCGGGCCGCTGCCCCAGCACCTCGTTCCACAGCTCGGCCATCGCCCGCTCCGAATCGGTCCAGTCGACGTCGGCCACGGGGTCCACGGTGGCGGGCCGGTCGAGCAGCGTCTCCAATGCCCGGCGGTCGGTCTTGCCGTTCGGGGTCACCGGAATGGTGTCGATGCGGGTGAGCCGGCGCGGGATCATGTAGTCGGGCAGGGCCGCGCCGAGCCTGATGCGCCAGTCCGCGGGCGGCTCGGCGGCACTCTGCACGACGGCGTGCAGCGCACGGTCACCGCCCGCGGCCACCACGAGCACGGCGGCCGCCGCCACGCCCAATTCCCGTTCCAGCGCGGCCTCGACCTCGCCCGGTTCGACGCGGTAGCCGCGGATCTTGACCTGATCGTCGCGGCGACCGCGATAGTGCAGCTGCCCGTCCGGCGTCAGCACGACCACATCGCCGGTGCGGTACATCCGCTGTCCGGGGACGAACGGGTCGGCGACCATGGCCGCGCGCGTCTTATCCGGCAGGCCCAGATATCCGGGCGAGACGACCGGGCCCGCGACGCACAGCTCACCCTCGACGCCGAACGGCACGGGCCGGGCCGAGCCGGTCGAATCGGGATCGTCGAGCACGTACGCGTCGACACCGGCGACCACCCGGCCCATGGGCGGAATGGTCGGCCACGCATCGGGATCGGCGGGCAGCGCGGCCCAGCTGCACAGATGTGCCTCCGACGGCCCGTAGGCGTTGATCAGCCGAGCCTCCGGATTGCGCCGGAACATCGCCCGCAGATCCGCGGTGACCACCAGCCGCTCACCGGTGACATACACCTCGCGCAGCTCCGGCAGCTCCCGCGCCGACGCCCGCAGCACCGCGGCGAGTTCGCGCAGCGCCACATACGGCAGATACATCCGCTCGACACGCTGATCGGCCAGCAGTGCGGCCAGTTCCTCGAAATCGGTGCGGGCGCTCGCGGGCGGCACCACCAGAACGCCTCCGCCGCACAGGGATCCGAAGACCTCGATCGCGAACACGTCGAAGGCCGGTGGCATGTACTGCAAGGTGCGCATCGGCCGGCCCGCGGAGAAGATCGCCTGATTGTGTACGAGATTGGCCAGCGTGATCTCCGGCAGCGCGACACCCTTGGGCCGTCCGGTGGATCCGGAGGTGTACACGATGTAGGCCGTATCCTCCGGCGTCTTCCGTCCGCTCTCGACTCGCATCGCCCCGCCGTCCATATCGGACGAATCGAGAACCTCGAGCCCGTCGGGCAGTGTCACCCCGGACGGCCCGGTCCCCCGCTCGCGCACCAGAATCGTTGCGCCACAGTCCCGTAACGCGAAGCTCATCCGCTCGGCCGGTTGATCCGCGTCGAGCGTGACATACGCACCGCCCGCGCGCAGAATGCCGACGATCACGGCCACCAGATCCGGACCCGGCCGCATCAGCACGGCGACCGGCCGCCCGTCGCGGACTCCGCGCGCGGCCAGGCTCGCCGCCACCGCATCGGCCCGCCGACCGAGATCGGCGTAGGTCGTCACCGCACCGTCGGCCGTCGTCACCGCGGGCCGCGCACCCGCCGCCTCGACGGCCGCCGCGAACAGATCGGCGGTCAACTCGGTGCCCAATTCGGGCGCGGCCGTGCGGCGTGCGCACAGTTCGCCGATCGCTCGCCACTCCGCCTCGCTCACCCAGGCCAGATCCCGGACCCGGGTATCCGGCCCGGTCAGCACGCTCTCGATCAGCACCCGCAGGCGCTGCGCGAGATAGGCGGTGAAGCTCTCGCCGTCGTCCGCGGCCGTCGCATGTTCGACATTCAGCGTGTAGTGCCCCGAGGTCTCGTCGACCAGGAGCGCCAGCTCGTACTTCGCTCCGCCCGGCACGTGGTCCCAGGTCTGGGCGCCCCACGCGGGCAGATCGAGCCGACGGGCGTCGGACGGCATCACGGTGATCATCGCGTTGAAGACCTCACCGGCCGCGTCCTGGGCCGCACCGGCCGCACGCAGCCCGCCGACCACCGCCTCCAGCGGCGTATGTCGATGCCGAAGTGCCTCGAGCACTTCGCGTCTCACCGATCGCAGCACATCGCGCGCGGTCGCGTCACCGGCCAGCCGATGCCGCAGCACCACGGTATTGGTGAGATGTCCGAGCACCTCGGCGTCACCGCCGCCGCGCACGGAGACCGGAATACCCAGCAGCACATCATCATTGCGGGTATGCCGGTGCAACAGCACGAAGTACAGGGCGATGAAGAACATGCTCGTGGTGACGCCGTGGGCCGCACAGAACTCGCGCACCCGCGCCGAGTACGACTCGTCGAGCACGGCATGGCCGACGACATGCCGGGCCGGGCCCTGCCCCGGCAACCCGAGGGGCGCGGGGGCCGGAGCATCGGCCAGCTTGTTCTGCCAGTAGCTCAATGCGACCGCATCCGTGGACAATTCGGACCAGCGCGCATAGGCCTCGATCGACTGCCGCCGCGGTCGCCGCGCCGGTTCGTCGCCGTGCGTGAGCGCGCGGTAGACCGCCTCCACCTCACCGAGGTACGGCCTCCAGGACAGGCCGTCGAACACGGTGTGGTGAATGTTGAACACCAGCACGCTGCGATCCTCGCCGGATAGCCGCAGATGCCGCACCCGCGCGAGTGGGCCGTCGCGCAGATCGAAGGTGGCCGCCGCGATCCGGGCCACCTGTTCGGCCACCCAGGCGTCGACATCGCCGCCGGGATGGTCCCGCGCGTCGACGATCGGCGGCAGCTCGTCGTGCACCACCTGCCGCAGTTCGCCGTCGGCGCTCATCTCGAAGGTGGTGCGCAGCGCCGAATGCCGCTGGTGCACAAGGTGTAATGCCCGCACGAGCCGGGCCTGATCCAGCCGGATGCGCACGCGCAGCACCAAGGGTTGGTTGTAGGCCGTGGGATCGGCCCCGTAGATGCTGGCGAACCACATCCCGGGCTGGGCCGGTGATGCGGGCATTCGCGCTGTGCCGGTTACTGTTTCCCTCTCGGTAGCCGCCATCTCAACCTCGCGTCCGCGTGCTGCGGATCAGATCGGCCACACCGCGCACGGTGCCAGCGCCGACGATCTCGTCGGGCGCCAGGGCGACGCCCACCACATCCTCGAGCCGCGCCCCCAGATCGATCAGATGCAGTGAGGTCACACCGCTTTCGATCAAACCGGCATCCAGGCCGATCGGCTCGCTCCCCATCACCTCCGCCAGTGTCGACCCCACCAGCACGGCCAGCCGGTCCGGTGTCGCCTCCGCCCCGTCCGCCGTGCGCTGCGCGAACTGCGCGGCCAGCTCCCTACGGTCGATCTTGCCGTTGGCGTTGCGCGGGAAGGATTCCAGGACCCGCACCAGCGACGGGACCATGTAGTCGGGCAGGCCGGCACGCAGATGATCCATCAGATCGCGTTGTGCCAGTTCATATCCGGGCGTCGGCACGCACCACAGCACGAGCTGATCGGCGGGCCCGCCACTGGGCATGCCCAGGACGACCGCCTGCTGCACGCCCGCGAACGCCTCGGCCGTGACCTCGACATGCCGTGGCTCCACCCGGAATCCGCGGACCTTGAGCATCTGATCCGTGCGACCGGCGAGCACGATCTCCCCGCCCTCGGTCAGCTTGGCCAGATCACCGGTCCGCAGCAGCAGCCGATCCTCGTGCCGGACGAATTTGCGCTCGGTGAGTTCGGGATCCCCGAGATACCCCAGCGCCACCCCGTCACCGGAGATGCACAGCTCGCCGAGCCGTCCCGGCGGACATTCGTCGAAGTACTCGTCGCGCACGGTCATCTCGACCGCCGGCATGGGCCGTCCGACCGGAATCTCGGCATCGGACAGATCCGCCGCAGTGATCTTGTGCACTGCGGTCAGCGCCGAATTCTCGGTGCATCCGAAGGCGTTGAACAGATCCCCCTCGACGACGGCGAGCGCGCGCTCGAGATGTGCGGCGGAGGGGAAATCGCCGCTGACGATCACCGACCGCGCCCGCGCGACGCTGTCGGGATGGTGTTCGACGAGCAGATTGAACAGTCCCACCGACAGATTGAGCACCGTGATCCGCTCGCGCGCGATGAGCCGCGCGAGCTCACCCAGCGGCGGCACGTCCTGCGGCACGACGGTCAGGCGGCCGCCGCGCAGCAGACAGGTCCAGATATCGGTGGTCGAGGCGGCGAACGCGGGCTGTGCGAGTTGCAGGAACCGATCGCCGGGTCCGGGGGTGAAACCGGTGAGATGCCGGGCGACCCGGGCGATTCCACGATGGGCGATCACGACCCCCTTGGGCACGCCGGTCGACCCGGAGGTGAACAGGATGAACGCGGGTGCGTCCACGCCCACCCCCGACCGCACCGGCCCCGCGGCCGAGGCCGCCGCGGCAGCGAGCAATTCGTCGACCGGCAGGCAGGTCCGCGCACCGATCCCGCCGGGCACGGCGGCCGAATCCGTCACCGTGAGCGCCGGTTCGGCGGCATCGAACATGCGCGCCTTATGCTCCGCGGGATGGGCCGGGTTGAACGGAACCACCACCAGACCGGCCTTGAGAATCCCGAGGAATACCTGGTACGTGCCGAGGCCTCGGTCGAGATGCACCCCGACCCGCTCCCCCGGCGTGAGGCCGCGCTCGCGCAGCACCCGGGCGAGCCGATCGGTGAGCGCGTCCAGTTCGGCGTAGCTCAGTGTCGTCACGCCGTCGGATATCGCCTCGCGGTCGGCGTATTCGCGTGCCGTCCGCGCGAACGCGTCGGCGATCGTCTCGGTGGTGGCGGCCTCGGCCGCGACCACCGACGTGGCAGTGAGAGGGTGATTCATCGCGTCGATGTCACCGTCCCTTCTGGTATCAGGCCCATCTGGTTCAGGCTGGCCCGGCCGAACGGGGTCGACGGGTCCGCCAGATCCAGCGGCAGGTCGAAGTGATCGCGATCGGGCACCGTCTGCTCGGTCACCGTGATCGCCTGTGCGGCAAGATATTCGGCATACCTTTCGTGTTGGCGCAGATAGGTCGGCGTCTCGTGCTCCCCGACCGCGAGCAGGACCGCATCACAGCGGGGCGCGGACATCCACAGCGGACTGCAGGCCCGGGCGAGGGCGGGCGTCAGCGCGAGGGCGTCGTTGACATAGGTCCGCGGGATCTCGGTGAGGTCGTACAGCCCGCTCATCAGGCACGCGCTGCGGACCCGCGGTCCCTGATCACCGGCGAGCGCCGCGGTCAGCAGGTGCGCACCCGCGCTGCTGCCCGCCACATGCACCCGGTCCGGATCGATCCCGAACAGCGGCCCCGCGCCCGCGAGCCAGGCCAAAGCCCGTGTCACCGAGGCGATCATGTCGGGCATCCGGCGCGCCGGGGCGAGGCCGTAGCCCACCGCGACGAACGCGCAGCCGCGCGCCACCGCCTGTTCGGCCGCGAAGCAGGCGTCCTCGATACCGGACTCCTGCCAATGACCGCCGTGCACGAATACCAGTGCGGGCGTCGCGGGCCCCCGAAAGCCGTGCGGCACAGCGGGAAATACGTGACACCGCTCGCCGCGCTCCTCGCCGTACCGCACCGCGAGATGCACCTCGAGCCGGGACCGGGCGTCATCGCTGCGCGTGCGGTACCGCCGCAGCGATCCGGCCGGATCGCGTGCGACGGAACTCGGCGAGTACTCGCGGTCGAGCGGGCCGCGCTCACGCATCGGGTTTACGCCCCTCGATGACGCCGTGCGGGGTCCAGCCCGCGCCGCGGATCCGGGTGATATCCACGAAACCCGCTGCGGCGAGCCACTGTTCGTGCTCGCGCCACGGATAGATCGTCGACTCCTCCGAGGGCAGCGTCGCGAAGTAGACGTTGTCCAGTGCGGTATAGAGCGGTCCGCACCCGTCGTCGTCGGCGAAGGCGTTGAACACCACCACCCGCCCGCCCGGCGGCAGCGCGTCGTGGGCCCGCTTCAACAGCGCCAGATTCTGCTCCGGCGACCAGATCACGAACTGATGCGCGAACAGCACGACGTCGTATCCGGTGGGCAGCGCATCGCCGAACATATCGCCCGCCACGACGTCGAGCCGGTCGCCCAGGCCGGCGCCCGCGATGTTGTCGCGGGCCGTCTCGACCGCGCCCTCGAGGTCGAAAACCGTTGCCGTGATCTGCGGATGGGCCCGCGCCAGCGCGATCGCGTTGACCGCGTCGCCGCCGCCGACATCCAGGATCCGGCGCACGCCGGAGAAGTCCACCTGATGCAGCAGCACCGGATTGGACAGCTCCGACCAGGAGTGCATGCCCCGGAAGAACAGATTCTCCAGCTCCGGGGTCTGCTCGAGCCGGGTGTACAGATCGTCCCCGGTACCCGGGAGATGCCGCAGGCCCAGATTCTTACCGGTGCGCAGCGATTCGGCGTACTCCTTGGCGGGCAGATACGACAGCCGGTGCTGGAAGTCGATGATGTTGCGGATCAACGGCCAGGTGCCGTCGTCCATCGCGGCCCGCACGGTCGCGCTCAGCGCGTAACGGCCCTCGGCGCGTTCGGTGAGGCCGAGTGCGGTGGTGCCCAGCAGCAGCTTACGCGCCGATTTGGCGGGCAGCCCGAGCCCGGCGGCGGCCTGCTCGGCGGTCGACGGCCCGTTCAGGTCGAGGTATTCGAACAATTGCAATTCCGAGGCCGCTCGCAGCTGCTGAAAGGCAGCGAACCCGAACAACACCGGGACTAGTGAGCTGAGGTCGACCGGATTCTGCGTCTCGGTCTCGAGTTCCGTCATCGTGATCGTGTCCCTCCAGGTTTACAGCCGGGTTCGAAATGTCCACAGTTCGGGGAAGAATCGGTGTTCGTTGATGGCGCGCAGCCACGGCGCACCATCGGTGCCGGCCGTGCCGCTCTTCCCGCCGAGCATCCGCTCGACGACGAGCAGATGCGTGGCCCGCCAGCACGAGAATTGGTAGGCGACCTCCAGCAGCGATTCGGCCAGCCGATGCGCCTCGGGGTACCGGTCGCGGTCGCGGTAGATCTCGAGCCATACGTCCTCGACGAGTGGATGCGGCTCATGTTGCTGGGTCGGTGGTTTCGCCACACAGTCGGCCGGAACCGCAAACCCTTGCCGCGCAAGGTATTGCAGCGCCGCGTCGTAGACCGACGGCTTGGCCAGTTCGTCGCGCAGCATCGGGTGACCGTCCCGCAGCGCCGCCTCGACCTGATGCGCCGGACGGTTCCCCATCACGAATTCCAGGGCGCGATAGGCGAAGGACTGGTTGCCCGAGGCGTCGCCCAGCACCTGCCGGAACGCCACGAACTCGTCGGCCGCCATGCCGTTCATCGACTCCCACACGGTCACGAGCACCCGCTGTGTGCGGGTCGCGCGCGCCAGATCCAGGCAGGCGCCGGCGGCGTCATCGCGGGCCAACGCCTTGCGAGCGACGTCGAGATCATCGGCGACCGCGCGGAACAGCAGCTCCTTGACGTGACTGAGCAGGATGAAGTTCAGCTCGCCCCGCGCGTCACTGCGCGGGCGCTGCAGCTCGTGCAGCTGATCCATATGGGCGTAGGCGACATACTCGGGAGCCCTTGTCATCGCACTCCTTCCACGGCATCGCACAGCGCCTCCACCGCGCGGCGCACCTGTTCGTGCGTCACATACAGTGGCGCGAACGCGAATCGGATCAGATCGGGCGGCCGGGAGTCGACGTGCACGCCGCGCTCGGCGAGCGCGTTCTCGACCCGCTCGGCCTGCGAAACCCGCAGTGCCAGATGCCCGCCGCGGCGATCCGGATCGCGGGGCGAGGCGAGCCGCCCCGCCAACTCCGGACTGCGTTCGGCAAGACAGTCGAGGAACAGCTCGCCGAGTTCGGCACTGCGCCGGTGCAATTCGTCGATGCCCACCTCGATCAGCGGATCGAGGGCGTGATTCAGCCCGACGAGGCTGAGCACCGGCGGCGTCCCCGTGCGCGCCCGATCGATACCGTCGGCCGGTGCGAAGGTGGGCGACATCTCGAAAGGCCTTGCGTGCCCGTGCCATCCGGCCAGCGGGAAGTCCACCTGCGACTGCCGTCGCGCGGACACATAGGTGAACGCGGGCGCACCCGGCCCGCCGCCGAGATACTTGTACCCGCAGCCGACGGCGAGATCGACCCGGTTGGCGTCCAGTTCGACCGGCAGCACACCCGCGGCATGGCTGAGATCCCAGACCGATACGACCCCGACGCGATGACACAGCGCGACCGTCGGCCCGATCTCGCGCCGCTCCCCCGTGCGGAAGTCCACGGGCGCGGCGACCGCCACGGCCACCTCGTCACCATGCTCGTGCAGGTACGCGTCGAAACCCGCGCGGGACTCGACGACCAGGCGCCGATCCAACAGCCGCGCAACCGAATTCGCGATGTACAGATCGGTCGGGAACGATTCGGCCTCCACCAGCAGCACCGGGCGGTCGGCACGCAGGCGGCACGCGGCCACCAACACGTTGAACAGCGTCGCCGACGTCGTCTCCCCCGCGACCACCACCTGTCCCGGCGTCGCGCCGAGCAGTGTGGCCAGCTTGTCGCCGACCGTGCGCGGCAGATCCAGCCAGCCGTCGGAGAACCAGCCCTGTACCTGCCGGCGCGCCCACTGATCGGACACGATGCGGTCGAGCTCGGCGACCAGGGTGGTGCGCGGCGGGCCCAGGGAGTTGCCGTTGAGATGGATCGCGCCGTCGGTGGCGAACTCGGCGCCGGATGGCATGGCCACTGCGGGCTCCGGCCGAATTGTCATCTCGCACTCGCTTTCTGGTCATCGGACTCGGGCACCCATATCGTCCCGGCGATCGTCACCCGCGCGACGCCGTCGCGGATGCTCGCGGTGCAGTCGAAGACCGATTCGGTGCCGTGCCGCGTCACCTGGCGCACCGTCACGGCGGACCGGTCGCCGTCGGTCAGGCCGAATGCGACCAGGCCCAGCCCGGCGGCCGCGGGCAGGCAGCCGGCGTCCTCCGGGATGGCGAATCCGGGGGCGAACACCCGGGCCAGCACCTCTCGTCGATCCGGATCCCAGCGGAAGAAGGTGAGATCGGACAGCCCCACCGCCCGCATCCGATCCAGATCCGGAATCGGCAGTCCGAGCGGATCCTCGGTCACGCGAACGAAGTTGAACGCCCTGCCGACCCCGCCCGCATGCGCCGCGCCCTCGTACGGGCCGAACAGCGCCGGATCGTGCGGAATCGCCTCGTGCACAGCGGGTCCCGTGAACGGCACCCGCACCGCACGACCGTCGGTCCACAACCATTGGGTTCCGGTCGGGGCAGCGCGGCCGACCTCGCCCGGCGGGAGGTGGCCACGGCCGACCAGGCAGGCGGCGACGCCCGCCAGCGAATGCGAGGCGAACGGCGTCTCCCCTTCGGCGTTGAAGATCCGCGAGGCGAAAGTCCGTTGCGCACGGGAGTATTCGTCCACCAGTACGCTCTCGTCGGCGTCGCTGCGGCGCGCATGCTCGACCGCGTCGCCGTCAGCCCCATCGTCCGGAACGAGCACATCCAAGGCGCTGCCCCGGCCGGGCGCCGCGCCGAACATATCCACTGTCGTCACTCGCATCGCTGCCCTGCCAGATGTTTCTCGGCGAATTCGACGACGACTCGCTCGTCGCCCTGATATGGCTCGTCGGGGCGCGGCCAGTGCACGACGAGATCGGTGAAACCCGCCTCGGCGAGCTCGCCCGCGGCATCCTCGTACGCGCCCAGCGAGCCGGTGATTCCCCCGGCCGCCGCATCGGCCACGAACAGCCGGGACAACTCGGCCGGATCCCGCCCCGCGCGTTCGCAGGCGGCGTCGACAGCGCGCGACTGCTGCCGGAGCACGGGCATGATCTCGCGCAGCGGCCGCATGTGGAAGTCGTTGGGCGGTCCGGAGGTGATCCAGTACCGCGCGAACCGGGCGGCCAGTGCCATCCCCAGTGGACCGGTCGCGGCCACCGCGAAGGGCGGCCGCCGCCCGTCCCCGGCCCGCGGATGGAAGTTCACCCCGGCGGCGGTGTACCAGCGCGAGGATCGGCTCACCGCGCCGTGTACGAGCACCATATCGAGCAGTTCGACGAAGGCGTCGAATCGGTCCGCGCGCTCGCGGGCGCTCAGATCCGGCCCGCCGAGCATGCTCGCGTCGTATCCCGGTGCGCCCGAACCCAATCCGCAGATCAACCGGCCACCGGCGATATCGTCGACGGTGCCGAGCTCCTTGGCCAGTGCGACGGGATGACGGAAGTTCGGGGTCGCGACGAGCACGCCGAGGCCGATCGACGCGGTGACGGTCGCCGCCGCGGTGAGGGTCGGCATCGCGCCGTACCATCGGCGGTCGGCGAACCAGCGCCACATCAGATGGTCATAGGTCCAGGCGTGGTGATAGCCGAGTTGCTCTGCGGCGCGCCAGCGTTCGGCCGCGACCTTCCACTCGTGTTCGGGGAGCAGGACGATGCCGTGCTTCATGGGCGCACATCCTCGAGCCGCAGCTGCGATACCAGCCGGGCCGCCCGGTCCAGCACCCGCAGGGCGCCGGCGACCAGCGGATCCATCACCCCCGACCCGGTGGTGACCACCGGATGATGGTGACCGTCGACGGCGGGGTACAACCCGTGGTGCGCCAGATCCGCGGCGATATCGGCGATGCGCGAATCGAGCTGCGCGACAAGCTCGGCGTGGCTGATCGGGCGGCGCACGGTCAGGAAGAAGTTGTCGTACAGATCCTCCTTCTCCCGCGATACACTCACCCCCGGCGCGCCCGCGGACCGCTGCAGCAGCGAACGCCCGTCCGGCACAAGGTGATCGGCGATGTGATCGTGGGTCACGCCGTTTCGCGCGATCGCCTCGCCCAGGCCCGCGCACGACGGATCGCTCTGCCACGGGAACCGGCCGCGGAACAGTCGGCGGATCGGCCGATAGTCCGGCGCCCAGGTGCCGCTGAACGAGGGGTGCTGCAACGCCATTCGCACCCGGGTGTAGGCGTGGTAGTGCTCGCGGGGAACGGTGGAGGAGTACAGCAGCATCGCGCTGTACCCGTCGACACAGGCGGCCAGCACGTCGAGCTCGCGCTCGGCCGGCACGCCGTCGGGATGCCGCGACACCACATCGCACATCGCCCGCCACAGCACGAACGAGATCTGGTGGCCCGCGATCCAGCGGTACCAGAACAGCCGCTGCGTCTCGACGGGCCGGAAGCCGTAGACCTCGTATGCCTGGATATCGCGGTCGGCGAACTCGGTCGCATGGGCGGCCTCCGAGGACGCCTCGAAGGCCCGGCCGATCGGCGGCAGCGACAGCAGTCGCGCGTGCAGCGCCGGGGGCCGCGCTTCGCCGGTCACGATGCCGCGCCAGGGAAGTAGACGAACTCGAGCTCGAGGCCGTTGGGGTCCAGCACGTACAGGCTCTGCATGCCGTCGTCATCGGTGACGATCTCCGACGGCGGTTCGTCACGGGCCCAGCGAATGTCGATCTGCTCGCGGACCCGCAGCCAGCGCTGCCGCAGCTCCACCAGATCCTGCGGCCGGCTCACGGTGATGCCGACGTGCTGATACTGATAACCCAGCGGGTCCGGACCGTCCTGGCTGTGCCCGGCCCGGTCGAAGATGTGGAACCGGACGCCCCCCTTCTTCAGCTCGGCCAGCTTCTCGATTCCGGGGAGCCGTGCGTGGGTCAGTGGCGAGAAACTGGTCAGTGACCACTCCACCGTGGCCCCGAGGAATTCCCGGTACCACGTGATCGTGGCGTCCACATCGTCGGTCTGAATGGCGAGGTGGTGGAATCTCGGCGCGATGTCCAGCAGCTCCATCGGATGCCCTTCCGTCGCGAATGCGCTCGTAGTGCCAGCGCTTCCATACTCGGCGGGCGGCGGGGGCCGGACAATCAAATGATGCTCGAGAAAGTGTCAAGTTGTTGTCAGATCCCCCGCCTCGAGGGGTTCTGACAGTAATTTGAGAGTTCTGTGAATGTGCCGGGCATTGCGGGCCGGTTATGTTCGGTGCAGAAAAGTATTGCGCCGAAAGGAGTTTGCCCGTGTCCGAAGTAAGCGTGGGTTCGTCGGAGAATTCCGCAATCATAGGATTCGATCCGATCGAGCGCATCTGGGTCACCGGTCCGCGCGCGGCGGCAGGCCCGTCGTTCGCCGCCGCGCCCGCGCTGGACGGTGAGCTGCTCGTCGACGAGGCATCGCGGCGGGCGGTCGCCACCGACCTGGGCAATATCGCCACCCGTCTGCCCGGCGCGGTCCTGCGGCCGCGTTCGGCGGAGGATATCGCCGCGATGATCCGCTTCTGCCGCACCTACGGCATCAGCGTCTCGACCAGGGGGAACGCGCACACCACGCTCGGCCAGGGCCTCTCGGACGGGCTGGTCATCGAGAACCGCACCCTCGACCGCATCCATTCCCTCGGCCCGGACGTCGCCGAGGTCGACGCCGGAATCCTGTGGAAGGACCTGGTTCTCGCCGGTTTCGACCATGCACCGCGATACACCCCGCCCGCGGTCACCGGCTACACCTCGCTGACCGTCGGCGGGACGCTCTCGGTGGGCGGTCTCGGCGGACTCGTCGGCGCCCTGCGCACCGGACTGCAGGTCGACCACGTGCGCGAACTCGAGGTCGTCACCGGGACCGGCGCCATCGAACGCTGTTCACCGCAGCATAATTCGGAGCTGTTCGAGGCGGTGCTCGGCGGCATGGGTCAATGCGGTGTGATCAGCAAGGCCGTCATCGAACTCGTGCCCGCCAAGGAACGCGCCCGCACCTACGTGCTGGAATACACCGATAACGCCGAATTCTTCCGCGACGTGCGCACACTCGTCGAACGGCCCGTCATCGATCACGTCTACGCCGAGCTGTACGCACCGGAGATCACGCCCACCCACAAGCTGTACGCGACGGTCCTCTACGACCCGGCCGAGCCGCCGAACGACGCAGTGGCCCTGGCGGATCTGACCACCGAGCCGGTCGTCGACGACACCGGCTATCTGGACTACGTCTTCTCGATCGACCGGCTCGTCGACGGCATGCGGGAGACGGTCGGCTGGGATCGGCTCGTCAAGCCGTGGTACGACGTGTGGCTGTCCGGCGCGGTCGTCGAGGATTACGTCGCCGAGGTCCAATCCTCGCTCACCGCACGGGATATCGGCCCCTTCGGGATCAGCCTGCTCTATCCGCAGCGGCGCACCCACATCACCAGGCCGCGTCCCGCACTGCCCGAGCCGAACGGGTCGGACTGGCTGTTCGTCCTGGATATCAACACCGTGGCCGAGGCGCCGGGGCTCGATCCGGCGTACGTCGAGGAGATGCTCGACCGCAACGACCGCCTGCTCGCCCACGCGCGCAAGCAATACGGCGCGGTGCTCTACCCGATCGGCTCGCTGCGGCTCACCCCGCAGGACTGGCGCGCCCATTACGGCGACGCCTGGCCCGCCTTCCAAGCCGCGAAGAAGCGCTTCGACCCCAGCGGCATCCTCGCGCCGGGCGTCGGCATCTTCCCGAGCGAATAGCAGTGCCGACCAACGGCTTTCGATACGTAGGGAGTAGTCGCATGCCTCCATCCAAGCCCGAACTGATCGGGACCATCGGCGCCGTCGCCAGCACCCATTGGCTCGCCTCGGCGGCGGGTATGCGGATTCTGGCGAACGGCGGCAACGCATTCGACGCCGCCGTCGCCGCGGGATTCGTGCTCCAGGTGGTGGAGCCGCATTTCAACGGCCTCGGCGGGGATATCTCCATCGTGGCGCATCGGGCCCGGCGCGACGATGTGCAGGCGATCTGCGGACAGGGGCCGATGCCCGGCGCGATCGGCATCGACACGTTCACCGATCTCGGACTGACCAGCATTCCCGGCTCCGGGCTGCTGTCGGCCTGTGTTCCGGGGGCGTTCGGCGGGTGGATGCGGCTGCTCGAGGAGTTCGGGACGATGCGCCTGGCCGAGGTGCTGGAACCGGCGATCGGCTACGCGGACAACGGATTTCCGTTACTTCCGGAGACCGCGCGCGCCATCGAGGTGCTCGCCCCGCTGTTCCGCGACGAGTGGCTCGGCTCCGGTGCGATCTACCTGCGGGGCGGCATCGCCCCCGCCGCGGGCAGCCGATTCCGCAATCCCGCGCTCGCCCACACCTATCAACGCCTGATCAAGGCGGCCGAATCCGCCTCCGCCGACCGGGACGCGCAGATCCGGGCCGCGCACGACGCCTTCTACAAAGGCTTTGTCGCCGAGGAGATCTCCGACTTCCTGGCGTCGGGCCCGATGCTCGACTCGACCGGCCGGCGGCATCGGGGCCTGCTGACCGCCGACGATCTCGCCGGCTGGGAGGCGACGGTCGAGACCGCGCCGAGCCACGCCTACGGGCCCTATCAGGTATTCAAGCCGGGACCGTGGTCGCAGGGCCCGGTATTCCTGCAGCAGCTCGCGCTGCTCGACGGCTTCGACCTGGCCGCGATGGGTTCGGACAGTGCCGATTACCTGCACACCGTGATCGAATGCACCAAACTCGCGATGGCCGATCGCGAGGCCTGGTACGGCGATCCGGACTTCGGCGACGTGCCGCTCGCGGGCCTGCTCGACGAGGACTACACCCGGGCGCGCCGCGCGCTGGTGCAGGCCCGCGCCGCGCTGACCCTGCGCCCGGGCGCGCCCGGCGGCCGCACCTCGTTCATTCCCGAACCGCCCGCCCCGGATGAGACCGAGGCGAGTTCGGAGTGGATGTCGCAGCTGCGCAACGGATTACCGACGATCCTGGCGGCCACGACGACCAAGAACGACACCTGCACGGTCACCGCGGTCGACCGGCACGGCAACATGGTCGCCGCGACCCCCAGCGGCGGCTGGCTCAAGAGCAGCCCCGCGATCGGCGGACTCGGCTTCCCGCTCGGCACGCGCGGCCAATGCGCGTATCTCACACCGGGACATCCGAATTCGCTCGCGGCGGGCAAGCGGCCGCGCACGACCCTGAGCCCGACCATCGCACTGCGGGACGGGCGACCCTATGTCGCATTCGGCACCCCGGGCGGCGACCGGCAGGACCAATGGACGCTGCAGTTCTTCCTCAACGTCGCCGATTTCGGTCTCGACTTCCAGCGCGCGACCGAGACCACGGCCTTCCACACCGATCAGGTGCCCGCCTCCTTCACCCCGCACGCACACCGGCCGGGCGTGCTGGTGGCCGAACGGACATGCGCCCCCGAGACGGTCGCCGAACTCGAACGCCGCGGCCACACCGTGGAACTCGTCCCGGAGTACTCGCTGGGCCGGGTCTGCGCGGCGGGCTTCACCGACGACGGGGAATTCGTGCGGGCCGCGGCCGGCCCGCGGGCCAGGCACGCCTACGCGGTCTGCGAATAGTGACGGGCCACACCACCTTCGGAAGGAATCACGCCATGACACTCACTCACGACGGTCCGGAGCTCGTCGAACTCCAGGACGAGCAGCAGCGCAGGGAGTGGCAGTCGTTCGTGCTGTCGGACCTGCCCGAGATGATCAGCGCGATGCACGTCTGCCATGCGGTGCGGGCCGTCGCCGACACCCCGCTGCTCGAGCGGCTGCGCTCGGGCCCGCGGCGGATCGCCGACGGCCTGCTGGCCGGGATCGATCCGGCCATCGGCACCGGATTCCTGCGCTATCTGGTCCAGCGCGGCATCCTCGAGACCCAGGGCGAGGAATACGGTCTGACCCGACTGGGCGAATTCCTCACCACCGATGTCTCCCTGGCGCGGCTCGGCGTCTACATCGACGCGTACGGCGCGGTCACCAGCCGCATCGGCGATCTGCTCACCGGTAAGGCCGTCTACGGCAAGGATGTGATCCGCGACGGCGCGGCGCTCGGCGCGCACTGCGACACCCTGTTCACCACCTTCCACTCGCCGGTGGTGTCGCAGGCCATGCGCGGACGGGGCGTGCGCAAGATCCTCGATATCGGTTGTGGCGGCGGGCAATTGGTGATCGATGCCTGCCTGCGCGATCCCTCGCTCACGGGTATCGGCCTGGATATCAGCCCGGAGGCCATCGAGGTGGCAGGCGATCTGGCCCGCCGGTCCGGTGTCGCCGATCGTGTCCGGTTCGTCGTCGGGGACGCCTTCGCCCCGAAGACCTGGCCGACCGAATGCCTCGAGGCCGATGGACTGTGCATCATGAGCGCGCTGCACGAGCATTTCCGCAACGGCGAGCAGGCCGTGGTGGATCTGCTCGACGAGATCGCCGAGATGTTCCCCGCACAGAAGATCCTGTTGGTCGGTGAGCCGGAGATCCGCTACGACGGCCGGGAGAACGACGACGACTTCTTCCTCATCCATGTGCTGACCGGACAGGGGCTGCCGCGCGATCGCTCGGCCTGGTTCGACGTCTTCGCCAAGTCCACCCTGCACTGCCGCCGGGTGTACACGCGGCCGGGCGCGGGACCGCGGATCTGCTTCTACGATCTGACGACCTCGGGTGAGCAGCGGAAATCCGGCAATCCGGACGATATCCAGCTGTGACGTAGACCGGCTGGTTTGCGACCACGTCACCGCAATAGGCTTCGGTATCCACGAGGATCCGGTCGACGCCTAGGGGTAGTCCCATGAGCGGTGTACAGCGGTTGCTTCGAACCTGGTGGCGCGAGGGCGTCGACTACGACTGGATGACGCGTGCCACCGCATCGCATTCGGCGCTCGGCGCGGCGCGGGTCTCGGTCGGCTCCGGCGGAATACTGACCCTGGTGGTGAATGCTCCGGCGATGCTGTCGGCGAGCGGACCGCAGTATCCGGTGGGTTCGGCGATCGTCTGGCTGATCTCGGCGCTGGCGATCGCGTGGCTCGTGCGATGGTGGCTGTTGCCGTGGCCGGGCGCGGTCGAATCGGTGGCGCTGTTCGCGGTGGGCGATCTGGTCATCACCGCGGCGTGCGTGCTGAGCCCGAATCAGGTCGCCCGGTCGATCGGGCTGGTCCTGCTGGTCATCATGGGTATGCATCTGTGCGTCTTCCACAGCCCCAGAGTCCTTGCCGGGCATACGATCTGGGCGCTGCTGTCGGTCGTCGCGGTCGCGGTTCCGCTGCTGGGCGACGGCGACGACGCCACGGCGGCGGTGGTGATCGTGACGATGGCCGCGGCCATCGCGGTCCCGCCCGGACTGCAGTTCGGGTACTGGATGTTCCGGCGCGACATGCTGTCGGATCCGCTGACGATGTTGTTGAGCCGACGCGGCCTCGAGTATCAGTCGTCGGTGCTGTTCGACCGCGCCGATCCGGTACCGATCTGCGTGCTGGTGATCGATCTGGACCGCTTCAAGACCGTCAACGACACCTTCGGACATTCCGCGGGCGACGAGGTGCTGGTGCGCACCGCCGATCGGCTGCGCACCGCCGCGCCGCGCGGCAGCATCGTCTCCCGCATCGGCGGCGAGGAATTCGCGATCGTCACCCGGACCGCCCCGGCCGCCGCGGCCGAGATCGCCGAACGCGTGCGCAGCGCCGTTGCCGAACCGATGGATTCGGTATCGGTCACCGCCAGCATCGGGGTCGCCGGGGCGACGCTCGCCCCGGGACATCCCGCCTTCGTCGACGATCTGATCCAGCGCGCGGACAACGCGATGTACCAGGCGAAACAGCGGGGCGGCGACACCGTGACAATCGCCGCCCCGCTCGCCGGAGCTACTTCGCCGGCGGTCCGTTGAACGGCTGGTTGATGGTGGTGAAGTACTGCGCCGCGGCCAGGATCATGATCGGCGCGGTGATGAAGATCTGCCCGGCCAGCGTGCCCAGCGCGCCGATGGCGGCGATGCCGGCGATGCAGCCGACGGCGGCCGCCGGCAGGAACGCGAACATGCCGGCGATGGAGGCCGCGGCGATGCCCGCGCCCGCGGCGCCACCCAGCAGGCAGCCGATCGCGCCGCCGCCGATACCGCCCACCAGGGTGGCGATGCTCGCGCCCAGGGACATCGTGCCGGTCATGCGGGACCAGGCCGCCTGCTCACGGTCGTAGGGGGTCTTCCACGGCGCGGTGTCCTCGAACGGCATCGCGACCGGCTTGTACTGCGCATGCGCCAGATCGAATTGCGGGGTGAGGGTGGCGGTGTGGTCGGCGATCCGCGCGGCGATCGGGAAGACGAAATCGTCCACGCGGAAGTTCAATTCGGTGCCCGCGACGGTCGTGCCGTTGGCCGCCTTGATCTTGAAAACGCCGTCCTCGACCGTCATCGAGCCCGCGTCGGTCTTGATGACGTTGGCCTCGTCGGTGACGGTGGAGGTGTAGTTGATCACACCCGAATCGGCGGAATCCGCCTGCGGCGCGGCATGACTCGCGCCCGCCGTAACGCCCAGCGCGGTACTGAGCGCGGCGGCCAGCAGGGCGGCCTTGGTGAATTTCACTGGTAGTGACCTTTCTGTTCCCTCATCACGGCATGCGCCGTCGACCCCGCTCGGCACGCGCCGAATCGGTTGCGGGGCAAGTTGATACGTAAAGCATCCGGCGGGATATCGGATACGCTCCGACACCATCACCGCCAGACTGAGAGTTGGCTGTGAACCGAACGTACGACACGGTAGGGTAGGCAAGCCTAAGTATCAAGACCTACGTGTGGTTGATGCACAACAGCCACGGTTCACCTGCCGCATCATCGAGGATCCGGAAACCGGCTCGCCGCTGGTCGTTCCGCCCGCCTCGAACGCCGCACCCGTCGGCTAGGGGCTCGAGCCCACTCCGGACGAATCACCTTTCCCTCGGAAGTAAAGTTAGGCTAACCTAGCTACGCTCTGTCCGATTTGTACGTCATTTCGGCCACCACAAGATCGAGGAGATCAATGAGCGACGAGGTCGTCGACATCGCGGGAATCGGTTTCGGCCCATCGAATCTGGCGCTGGCGATCGCGATCGAGGAACACAACCGCGACGTCGCGCCGACGCGGCGGCTGACCGCGCGATTCATCGAGGCCAAACCGCATTTCGACTGGCATCCGGGAATGTTGCTCCCCGGCGCGATGATGCAGATCTCCTTCCTCAAGGATCTGGTGACCCAGCGCAATGTCCGCAGCCGGTACAGCTTCCTGAACTATCTGACCGAGCACGGCAGGCTCACCGACTTCATCAACCTGCAGTCCTTCCGGCCCACGCGGCTGGAGTTCCTGGACTATCTGCGCTGGGCGGCCCGCACCGTGAACGCCGATGTCCACTACGGCACCAGGGCGGTCGGGGCCACCTCGACCGGCGACAGCTTCGAGATCCGCCTCGACGGACGCGCGACCGGTGTCGTGGCGGCGCGCAATATCGTGATGGGCGTTGGCCTTTCGGCCCGGCTGCCGCACGGTGTGACGGCCTCGGAGCGTGTGTTCCACAATCACGGACTGCTGCCCCGGCTGGCGGCATTGCCTCCGGTGCGGCACGGCAGATTCCTGGTGATCGGCGCTGGACAGAGCGCCGCGGAGGTGGTCGGATATCTGCACGGACGGTATCCGGAGGCCGAGGTGCACGCGGTCTTCGGCAAGTACGGGCTCAGCCCGGCCGACGACAGCCCCTACGCCAACCGGATCTTCGACCCGGCGGCAGTGGACGATTTCTATTCCGCGTCACCGCAATTGCGCCAGAAGCTGATGGATTACCATCGCGGCACCAACTATTCCGCCGTCGAGCCGACGCTGATCGAGCAGCTGTACGCACACGAATACTCCGAACGCGTTGCGGGACAACGGCGACTGTTCATGCACGGCGCCTCCTCGGTCAGCCGCATCGATGCCTACGACGGCGGCGTCCGGGTCGATGTGACCCACGGCCCGACCGAGCTCACCGAGACCTTGGATTGCGATGCGGTGGTGTGCGCCACCGGATTTCGTCCCGGCGACGTCCGCGAGGTGCTCGGCGAGCTGGCGGAGTCGGTGGCCTTCGACGACGACCGGGTCCAGGTGGCCCGCGACTATCGGCTGATCCCGACCGCGCCCCTGCCGGGCGGGGTCTATCTGCAGGGCGGCACCGAGCATACGCACGGAATCTCGTCGTCGCTGCTGTCCAATATCGCGGTGCGGACCGGCGAGATCGTCGGGTCCATCGCGCGCTCGACCGCCCAGGCCGACCGGTCCGGGGCGCCGGCAGGCAGACAGCACGCATGACACCGTTCGAGGAGAGAATGTGATGGATCGTGCCGCCTACGCCGACAACATCGCCGCGGTGCTGTCGGGAGCGCAGAGCGCCAGGGTCGGGTACCCGATCGGGCTGTACGAGGTGGAGGTGCTGCGCACCGAGCGGCTGGGCTCGGGTCTGCTGCGCATCACCTTCGGCGGACCGGAGCTGGCGGGCTTCCACAGCTACGTGGCCGATGAGCATGTGCGCCTGATCTTTCCGGACGCCGAGGGCGTGCTGCGGCTGCCGCGGCCTGCCGGATTCATGCTGGACTGGGGCAATCCCCGCCCGGTGTCGCGCGAGTACACGGTACGCCGCCACAGCGCGCTCGACCGCGAACTGGATATCGACTTCGCCCTGCACTCCGGCGGTATCGCCTCGGAGTGGGCGCTCGCGGCGACGCCCGGAACGCGGATGCATATCGCGGGTCCGCCCGGGGGCCAGGTGGTTCCGCTGACCTACGACAAGTACCTGTTCGCCGGGGATATCACCGCACTGCCCGCGATCGCCCGCTGGCTGGAATGGCTGCCCCGCGAGGCATCGGGCTGGGCCTTCATCGAGGTGGCCGACGCCGCCGAGGAGATCGGTCTGACGCCGCCGCCGGGGATCCAGGTGCGCTGGGTGCACCGCGGCGCGGCCGCACCGGGTACGGGCGACGCACTGGAGCAGGCCGTGCGCACCGTGACAGTGCCCGAGGGAGAACGGGTTTACGTATGGATCGCCGGTGAGGCGGGCGTACTGCGCCCGCTGCGTCGCTGGACCCGCACCGAACTGGGCGTGGGCCCCAAAGACAGTCTGATCGCCGGCTATTGGAAGCGCGGCGTGGCCGATTTCGACGACGAGGAATGACGGATATGCCGAATACGCCGAATGTGATCGCCGATGTCGCCACGGCGCTGGGCGTGCCCGCGGACGAGCTGACCCCCGAAACCGATCTGCTCGACGCCGGATTGGATTCGGTCCGCATCATGTCCCTGGTGGAGAAGTGGCGCGCCGCGGGCCATGAGCATATCGACTTCCCCACGCTCGCATCGGATCCCGTACTGGGATCCTGGCTCGACATCCTGCGGTGAACAGCTGGCGCGGCCGCCCCGTCACTCGGGACGGGGCGGCCCGCACCACCGAATCAGTTCCCGAGCGCACCCTCGGCGAGCGCCTGCCGCAACTCCTTGCGGCTGATCTTGCCCACCCCGGTCTCCGGGAAGCTGTCCACGATCACCACCGAATCCGGCATCTTCCAGGCCGCCACCCCGCGCCCGCGCACGAAGGCGCGCACACCCGCCAGGGTGGGCCGATCGGCCGGATCCTTCGGCTGCACGAAGGCCGAGATCCGCTGTCCGAGAACCGGATCGGGGGTCCCGACGATCACCGCGTCGCGCACGCCGGGATGTTCGAGCAGATACGCCTCGAGCTCCTCGGCGGAGACCTTCTCCCCGCCCCGGTTCACCCAATCCCCCGCGCGGCCCTTGACGATCAGATTGCCCTCGGACGTCACCGCCACGATGTCGCCGGTGCGGTAGTGCCCCTCGGCGGTGAAGCTGCGGGCATTGGCCTCGGGGTTGTCGTAGTAGCCGCGAATCGTGTACGGCCCGTGGGCGATCAGATTGCCGTCCGCGCCCTCGGGCACCGGATCGCCCGCCTCGTCGACGACCTCGATCCGATCATGTTCGGACATCGGCCGACCCTGCGTCCGCACCACCACATCGATCGGATCGTCCAGGCGCGTGTAACACACCAACCCCTCGGCCATGCCGAACACCTGCTGCAACGTGACCCCCAGCGCCGGACCCACACGCCGGGCCAGCTCGTCCGGGCAGCGCGCCCCACCCACCTGCAGCACCCGCAGGCTGGACAGATCCGGGGTATCCCCCGCCTCGGCCCGTTCCACCCACAACCGCGCCAGCGGCGGCACCAGCCCGGTGATGGTCACCCCGAACCGTTCGATGGCCCGAAATGCCGCTCCCGGAGTCGGATCCGCGGTCAGCGCCACCGTCCCACCGGCCCACAGCGTGCCCAGAATGCCCGGCGAGCTCATCGGAAAGTTGTGCGCCACCGGCAGGGCCGCGAGATATACGCTGTCACTGCCGAGTTCGCAGATCTCGGCACTGCGCCGCACGCTGTAGTGATAGTCGTCATGGGTGCGCGGGATCAACTTCGGAATCCCGGTGCTGCCGCCCGAAAGCTGCAGAAACGCAACATCACTCGCGTCCACCGCGGGCAGATCGCCCGGCTCGTCCCGGAATTCGCCGAGGGCATGCGCACCGGCGGGCAGCGCCGCCTCGGCATCGTTGGTGACGACCACCAGATGCCGCAGACTCTCGACCTCCGCGCGGATCGAATCCGCCAGTGCCGCATAGTCGAAGCGCTGATGCACCCCGCAGGTGATCACCGCCACCGCCCCGCTGGCGGCCGCGATCGGCATCAACTCCGCCCGCCGATGCGCGGGCAGGCAGAACACCGGCAGCGCCCCGAGCTTGAACAGCGCGAAGATCACCTCGACGAATTCGGCGCGATTGGGCAGCTGCACCAGCACTCGATCCTGGCGGCCGATCCCGAGCCGGGCCAGTCCCGTGGCCAGCGACCGCGCCCGATGCTCGAGTTCGCCGTAGCTCCAGCTGTGCGCATCGTCCACAACGGCGACGGCCTCGGGCTCGCGGGCCGCGCGGGCGGCGAGCATATCGCCGAAGGTCTCTCCGGCCCAGCAGCCGAGCTCTCGATACCGCTGCGCGTCGGCCGCGGGCCACGGCGTGAAGCCGGGGAGAACGGTGGATGGCATGGTGGCGCACCTCTTTCCATGAGGACGAGTGGGACGAATACCTATTCTGCTAAGGTTAGGCTAACCTCATGCCCATGATCGATTCGGGCGGGCGGGTGCTCGTCGTCACCGGAGCGGCCGCGGGCATCGGCGCGGCCATCGCCGCGGAGCTCGCGAGCGATGCGGCGGCCGTGGCACTGTGGGACCGCGATCCCCGGGTGCACACCGTGGCACAGGAAATCTCCGACCGCACAACGGGTTTCGTCCACGCCGCCGAGGTCGACGTGAGCGACGGGAAGTCGGTGGCCCGGGCGTTCGCCGACTTCACCGCGCGCTACGGCCCGGCCGATGTGGTCGTGCACGCCGCGGGTGTAATGGATTCCGGTACGGCCCTGGACATCACACCGCAGGCATGGGAACGCAGCCTCGCGGTGAACGCCACCGGAACCATGCACGTCCTGCAGCACGCGGCCCGCGCGATGGTCGAGGCCGGGCGCGGCGCGATCGTGGTGCTCACCTCCAACGCCGCGAGCACACCGCGCATCGGCATGGCCGCCTACTGCGCGTCCAAGGCCGCCGCCACCGCCTTCACCCGGGCACTGGCGCTGCAGGTCGCCCCGCACGGCGTGCGGGTGAATATGGTCTCGCCCGGATCGACGAATACGGCCATGCTGCGTGGCCTGTTCGGCGATGCCGATCAGCCGCTGCCCGAGGCCGCGCGAACCGGTGTGCTCGACGGCGACCCCGATGACTACCGCCTCGGAATTCCCTTGCGACGCATAGCCGAACCCGCCGATATCGCCGCGGCGGTCCGCTTCCTGGTATCCGACGACGCTCGCCACATCACCATGCACGATCTGCGGGTGGACGGCGGAGCGACGCTCGATATGTGAGAGAGGATGATCTCCATTTCCGCCGAACCCGCCTTCGTGCTGTCCCGCCCGTATCGCACCGTATGTGCGTGGGGTGCGGGACGCGTCTTCCGTTCCGCATCGGCCGCCGCCGCGGCACTGCGCGACGGTGAGGTCACCCATATCGTCGGCGCGCTGCCCTTCGACCCCGGCGCGCCGGCGGCCCTGTGGGCGCCGCGGTCGGTGACGGTGCGCGACACCGATCTCCGGCCCACGGCGCCCCTCGCGCCGCCGACCTTCGAGTTCACCGCCGCCGTGCCCGAGCCCCAGACCCATCTGCGGCGCGTGGCCCACGCCGTGCGACTGCTCGCCGATCCGGCCCATCCGCTGCGAAAGGTCGTGCTGGCCAGGACGATTCGCGCTCGCTCGGCCGCACCGGTCCGGCCGTGCGACATCCTGGAGCAGCTGGTCGCGACCGATCCGATGGGCAACGGCTTCCTCGTCGACCTCTCGGCCGCGGGCGCGCCGTACACCGGCCGTCATCTGGTGGGCTCGAGTCCCGAGGTGCTCGTGCGCCGCGACGGATCCGAGGTGCTCAGCCATCCGCTGGCCGGATCGGCGCGCCGCATTCTCGGCGACGAGCAGGCCGACCGCGCCGTCGCCGCGGCCCTGCTCGCCTCCGCCAAGGATCGACACGAGCACGGCTATGTGGTCGACCAGGTCTGCGGCGTCCTGCGCGATCGATGTGCCGAAGTGCACACGCCCGCGGCGGAACTCACCAGCACCCCCGAGATGTGGCATATCGGCACCCCGATCACCGCCACCGTCCGGGCCGACGGACCGTCCGCGCTGGAACTGGCCGCGGCCCTGCATCCCACGCCCGCGATCTGCGGGACGCCCACCGCCGACGCGGCCCGCCTGATCGCCGAACTCGAGGGCGATCGCGGCTTCTACGCCGGGGCGATCGGTTGGTGCGACGCCCGCGGCGACGGCGAGTGGATGGTGAGCATCCGCTGCGCCGAACTGTCCGCCGACCGCCGCGACCTGCTCGCCCATGCGGGCGGCGGCATTGTCGCCGAATCGGATCCGGCGGCCGAACTGGCCGAGACCACCGGCAAGTTCGGGCGCATCCTCCGCTCGCTCGGCATCGCCGAAGTTCCCACCGCCGTCGCCTGACCGACGCACACCACAGGAGATCCCATGCCCATCCCGTCGATTGCCCCGTACGCCATGCCGACTCCCGACGAGGTGGTCGGCAACGCGGTGTCCTGGCCGCTGGTCCCCTCTCGTTCGGCCCTGCTGATCCACGATATGCAGCGGTACTTCATGTCGGCCTACGACAACGACCGGGAACCGGCCAGCGCGCTGATCGCGAATATCGCCCTGTTACGAGATCGCTGCCACGCCTTGGGCATTCCCGTGATCTACACCATGCAGCCGGGCGATCAGCATCCGTCGCGCCGCGGCATCCTGGCCGACTTCTGGGGTACCGGCATGTCCAACGGCGCCCAGACCGAGGTCATCGCCGAACTGCGTCCCGACGACCGCGATATCCAGGTCACCAAGTGGCGCTACTCCGCCTTCCAGCGCACCGACCTGCGCGAGCTGCTGTCCTATTACAAGCGCGACCATCTCATGGTCACCGGCGTCTACGCCCATATGGGCTGCATGCTCAGCGCCGCGGAAGCGTTCATGAGCGATATCCGCCCGTTCCTCGTACTGGACGCCACCGCCGACTTCTCCCGCGAGGAACATCTGATGGCCCTCAACTACGTCGCCCGCCGCTGCGGCGCGGTCCTGACCACCGATGAGCTGATGCACCGCCTCGACGGCGCCGACGTGCGCACTACGACGGCCGGCTGAGATCCGAATCGCCCACCAGCCCGGCGAGAGTGGCCCTGGCGCCGCGGGTGTGCAGCGACTCGAGTGCGGCGGTGTAGGCTCGCACGAATCGCGGCTGATCGATCAGATCGCCGAAGACCGCCCGATCGCCGAGGAAGGCGGTCGGTGCGACACGCTGGAGCCGGGCCAGCGGCATCAACCGGTCGCGCAGGCGGTCGACGACCTCGATCGGCTCCCCCTGTTCGTCGATGCCCTCGGCATAGCGCGCCCAGCTGGCGACAATGGCCGCGGCGCAGTCGATCTCGCCGCCCGCGGCGAGCCGCTCCCGGATCACCGGTAGGACGAACTTCGGGATGCGATCGGAGGTCTCCGCGCACAGGCGGGCGATGGTGTCGCGGATCGCCGGATTCGCGAAGCGCTCGACGAGTGTGCGCCGATACCGGGCGAGGTCGACCCCGGGCACCGGCAGCAGCGTGGGCACGGCCTCGGCGCCCATGTACCGCAACAGGAATCGCTCGAACAGCGGATCGCGCGCGGCATCGCTGACCCACCGATAACCGCAGAGATATCCGAAGTAGGCCAGCGCCTGATGGCTCGCGTTGAGCAGCCGCAGCTTCATCAGCTCATAGGGCGCGACATCGTCGACCACCTGCACCCCGGCCTCCTCGAACGCGGGCCGCCCGAGGCTGAACGAATCCTGCAGCACCCACTGGGTGAACTGCTCGGTGATCACCGGCCACCGATCGTGAAATCCGTAGCGCCGCAGGATCTCCGCCTCGGCGTCCGGCGGGGTCACCGGCGTGATGCGGTCCACCATCGAGCTGGGGAACCGCACCCGCTCGGCCACCCAGTCGCCGAGCGCCCGATCGCGCAGCCGCGCGAAGGTGCCGAAGGCGAGCCGCGCCACCTCGCCGTTGCCCTCGATGTTGTCGCACGACATCACGGTGAACGGCGCGAGCCCGCGCGCCCGCCGCCGCGCCAGCCCCTCGACGACGAGGCCGAAGACCGTGACCGGCACCGGATTCGAGCGCAGATCCGCGGCGATCCAGGGGCTGTGCTCATCGAATTCCCCCGTCGCCGGGTCGATTCCGTAACCGCCCTCGGTGATCGTGAGCGAGACGATCCGGGTCGCCGGATCGGCCAACTTCTCGAGCAGGGCCTCGGGATCGTCGGGCGCATAACGGTATTCGAGGATCGAGCCGATCAGCCGGGTATCCCAGCCGCCGTCGGGACCGAGTACCGACAGCGTGTATCGGCACTGCTGCGCCGCCAGCACATCGCGCATGCGGCGGTCACCGGGCAGCACCCCGGCCCCGCAGATCCCCCACTCGTCGGCGCCGCCGCGCTCCAGCAGCCGGTCGACGTACATCGCCTGATGGGCGCGGTGAAAGCCGCCGACACCGAAATGCACGATGCCCGTGGACAACCCGGAGCGCGCATAGGTCGGAACGGAGAGTGTTGCCTGCGTCACATCTGCGATGGTACCGTGGCCCGAGCAGCAGCTCACCGCGTGAGCAGATGATCACGCAATCGATGAGGATGATCGTGATCGCCGTGCCCCCGCAGCCCAGCACTCCGGACGAGGTCCGCCTCGCCCTGCGGGCCGCGCAGCTGTATCACCTCGACGGGGCCACCCAAGCGGAAATCGCTGCCATCCTCGGCGTTTCGCGGCCCACCGCCGGTCGGCTCATCGCCCGCGCCCGGGCCCAAGGCCTGGTCCGCATCGAGGTCGGCGTGCCCGAGGAGCTGCGCGAGACCGTGCACGGCGAGGTCGAACGCGAGCTGGAGGCGGCATTCGGCCTGACCGAGGCGGTCGTACTCGGGGTGCTCATCGAGGGTTCGCCGACCGGGCTGCGATCGATGGCCCATGCCGCGGTCGGCGTGTTGACCCGGCGGCTGCGGCCCACCGACACCCTCGGATTCACCTGGGGGCCCGAGACGATCGCGGTCGCCCGCGAGCTGGGGTCGAAGGCGGCGCGCTGCGCGACGGTGGTGCAGCTGGACGGGGCGATGACCGCCTCGGACTATCAGACCGGCGTCGAATTCACCCTCGGCCGCTGCGCCTCCCAGCTGCGGGCGGCGCCGCTGCGCCTGCACGCCCCGCTGTACGCCGACGCCGCGACAGTGACCGCGCTGCACCGGGATTCGGTCCTGGGCCGCGCGCTCGCCGCGGGCCGCGCGGCCGACGTCATGATGTTCGGCGTCGGCACGGTCTCCACCGCCACCACCCTGTTCGAGGGCAGCTACCTCGACACCACGATCCTCGACGAACTGCGCGGCCTGGGCGCGGTGGGCGAGATCGGCGGCCGCTTCTTCCGCGCCGACGGCCGCGACATCACGGGTTCGCTTGCCGCGCGCACGGTTTCGGTCGACCTGGACGCCGTCCGAGCCTGCCGCACGACCGTGCTGATCGCCGGAGGCGCCGCGCGCTACGGCGCGGTTCTCGGCGCCCTGCGCGGCCGCCTGGCCACGATCCTGGTCACCGATATCGAATGCGCTCGGTGGCTGCTCGAACAGAGAGAGGGGCGCGGATGAGAACGCGATCGTCTGCGGCGCACGCGATCACCGGAGTGATGAAACACAGCGGTGCGCGGATGAGAACGAAAGCGCTTGCGGCGCTCGCGATTACCGCCGTGCTGACGCTCACCGGATGCGCCGGGGCCGGATCGCTCACCGGCAGCGGCGGCGAGACGGTCACCATCGCCATGGTCTCCAATTCCCAGATGCAGGACGCGATCTCGCTGTCACACGAGTTCGAGCGCGACAATCCGGGCATCCATCTGAAGTTCGTCTCGCTGTCGGAGAACGAGGCGCGCGCCAAGATCACCTCCTCGGTGGCCACCGGCGGCGGCGAATTCGACGTCGTCATGATCAGCAACTACGAGACGCCGCAGTGGGCGGCCAACGGCTGGCTGGTGGACCTGTCGACCTACGCGCGCGCCACCCCCGGTTACGACGAACAGGATTTCATCCCGTCGCTGCGCACATCGCTGTCCTACCACGGCGATATGTACTCCGTGCCGTTCTACGGCGAATCCTCGTTCCTCATGTACCGCAAGGATCTGTTCGCCCAGGCCGGGCTGACCATGCCCGACAATCCCACCTGGGATCAGGTCGCGCGGTTCGCCGCGACACTCGACGATCCCGGCCACGGCCGCTCCGGAATCTGCCTGCGCGGCAAGCCCGGCTGGGGCGAGGCGCTGGCGCCGCTGGACACCGTGATCAACACCTTCGGTGGGCGCTGGTTCGACGAGAGCTGGCATGCCCAGCTCACCAGCCCCGAGGTCACCGCGGCCGTGCGGTTCTACGTCGATCTGGTGCGCGCCCACGGCGAACCGGGCGCGGCCACCAGCGGATTCGGCGAATGCGCCACTCAGCTGTCGCAGGGCGACACCGCCATGTGGTACGACGCCACCTCCGCGGTCTCGGTGCTCGAGGATCCCGCCTCGTCCAAGGTGGTCGGCAAGATCGGCTACGTCCTCGCCCCGACAGTGCGTAAACCGAATTCCGGCTGGCTCTATACCTGGTCGCTGGGCATCCCGAAGTCCAGCCCCCGCGCCGATGCCGCGTGGAAGTTCATCTCGTGGATGACCGGTAAGCGCTATATCCGTATGGTCGGCGAGCGCCTGGGCTGGTCGCATGTGCCGCCGGGCAGCCGCCTGTCGACCTACGAGATACCCGAGTACAAGCAGGCGTCGAAGGCCTACGGTCCGCTGACCCTCGCGGCGATGCGGGGCGTCGATCCGGAACATCCCACGGTGCAACCGGTTCCGTACACCGGCATCCAGTTCCTCACCATTCCGGAGTTCCAGGATCTCGGCACCCGGGTGAGTCAGCAGATCAGCGCGGCGATCGCCGGGCGGACCAGCGTCGGGGCCGCGCTCGACCAGGCCCAGGAGTACGCCGACGTCGTCGGCCGGTCGTATCGAGGGAATCAGTAACCATGAGCGATATCTCGCGCGCCCAGGGCTGGCGCCGCCGCGGGCCCCTGCTGCCCGCGCTGATCTTCATGATCGTGGTCACCCAGGTGCCGTTCGTCTTCACCCTGTACTACTCCACGCAGTCGTGGAATCTGGTGCGCCCGGGTTCGCGGCATTTCACCGGCCTGCAGAACTACGCGGAGGTGTTCCGCGACAGCCAGTTTCGCGAGGTCACGCTCAATACCGTGATCCTGATCGCGGGCACGGTGATCGTCTCGGTGATCCTCGGGCTGCTGTTGGCCCTGCTGCTCGACCGCGCCTTCCTCGGCCGCGGCATCGTGCGGACGCTGCTCATCACGCCGTTCCTGGTGACTCCGGTCGCGGCGGCGCTGATCTGGAAGACGACGATGCTCGATCCGGTCTTCGGCCTGATCAACTTCGTGCTGAAGCCCTTCGGCGTCGGCCAGGTCGACTGGATCAGCAAGTATCCGCTGCCCGCGGTGATGGCGGAACTGGTCTGGCAGTGGACGCCGTTCATGATGCTGCTGATCCTGGCCGGGCTGCAGTCGATGCCGCGCGATATCACCGAGGCCGCCCGGGTCGACGGCGCGAACGCGCTCGGGATCTTCCGCGAACTCACCCTGCCGCATCTGCGCCGGTTCATCGAACTGGGTGCGGTGCTCGGGGCGATCTACCTGGTCAACACGTTCGACGCCGTGTACATGATGACCTCGGGCGGACCGGGCATCGCCAGCTCGAATCTGCCCTTCTACATCTATCAGCGCGCATTCCTCGGCTTCGATATCGGCCAGGCCGCGGCGATGGGCGTGGTCACCGTCATCGCCACCACCGTCGTCGCCACGCTCGCGCTGCGCCTGTTGTTCAGGTCCTTCACCGGGAAAGAGGAGGCGGCCTGATGAATGCCAAGCGGCGCGATCGATCCGGTATCGGCTGGGGCGTGCTGGCCTGGGTGGTCGGCATCGGGATGTTCTTCCCGGTGCTGTGGATGGTGATCACGGCCTTCAAACAGGAGGGCGACGCCTACACCGATCCCCCGCGGGTGGTGTTCACCCCGACCCTGGATCAGTTCTCGGCCGTACTGAACAGCGGTATCGGCACGACCCTGCTCAATTCGGCGTTCGCCACCATCGTCTCGGCGATACTCGTTCTGGCCCTGGGTATTCCGGCCGCGTTCGCGCTGTCGCTGCGCCCGATCCGGCGCACCCGCGACGCGCTCATGTTCTTCATCGGCACCAAGATGCTGCCGATCGTGGCCGCGATCGTGCCGCTGTATGTGATCGTCGGCGATATCGGACTGCTCGACAATATCTGGGCCCTGGTCATCCTCTACACCGGCATGAATCTGCCCATCGCGGTGTGGATGATGCGCTCGTTCTTCCTCGAGGTGCCCGGCGAACTGCTCGAGGCCGCCGGCATGGACGGCGCCGGAACGATCACCTCCATGCGTGAGGTGATCCTGCCACTGGTCTCGCCCGGCATCGCCGCCACCGCCCTGATCTGCGTCATCTTCTCCTGGAACGAATTCTTCTTCGCGGTGAATCTGACCGCGGTGCAGGCGCAGACGATTCCGGTGTATCTGGTCGGCTTCATCACCGGCGAGGGACTGTACTGGGCGCGACTGTCCGCGGCCGCGGTCCTCACCGCCCTGCCCGTCGTCCTGGCCGGTTGGCTCGCGCAGAACAAGCTGGTGCGTGGCCTGTCCTTCGGCGCGATCAAGTAAGGAAACATCCATGGCCACAGTGCGTTACGAGAACGCCTCCTGCCTCTACTCCGGGGCCGACACCCTCGCGGTCGACTCCCTGGATCTCGATATCGCCGACGGTGAGTTCATCGTGCTGGTCGGGCCGTCCGGCTCCGGCAAATCCACCGCGCTGCGCATGCTGGCCGGGCTCGAGGAGATCGATACCGGATCGATCCGCATCGACGGCCGGGATATGGTCGGCGTGCCGTCGAAGGACCGCGATATCGCCATGGTGTTCCAGAACTATGCGCTGTATCCGAGCAAAACCGTCGGCGAGAATATGGGTTTCGCGCTGAAGATGATGAAAGTGCCGCTGGCCGAACGTAAACGCCGCGTGGCCGAGGCCGCCGAACTGCTCGGCCTGACCCCCTACCTGGATCGCAAACCCGCGAAACTGTCCGGCGGACAACGGCAACGGGTCGCGATGGGCCGCGCCATCGTGCGCGAGCCGCGCGTGTTCTGTATGGACGAACCACTGAGCAATCTCGACGCGAAGCTGCGCGTGCAGACCCGCACCCAGATCGCCGCGCTGCAACGACGGCTGGGCACCACCACCGTCTACGTCACCCACGATCAGGTGGAGGCCATGACCATGGGCGACCGCGTCGCGGTCCTGCGTGACGGCCGACTGCAGCAGTTCAGCACCCCCGCCGAACTCTACGACCACCCGGCCAACGCCTTCGTCGCCGGATTCATCGGCTCACCGTCGATGACGCTGTGCACGGTGCCGGTGGTCGCCGACGGCGTCGACCTCGCGGGGACCACGGTGCCGCTGCCCCGCGACCGGATGACCCGCATCGCCGAGGCCGGGCTGACCACGGTGACCATCGGCGTGCGCCCCGAACATCTCCAATTGCGCGGCGATACACCGGCTTTCGCCGTCACCGTCGAACTGGTCGAGGATCTCGGCAGCGAATCCTACGTCTACGCCCGTATCCCGGGTGCGCCCGTCACCGGCCTCGACGGCGACGAGGTCACCTTCGTCGCCCGCTCCCCCCAGCGCGCACCCGCCCGCCCCGGCGAGTCGATCACCCTGCATATCGCCGACCCCGCCGCCATCCACCTGTTCCACCCGGCGACGGGAAATCGAGTCGAAGGCTGACATTCGAATACGTGAACATTCCGGTATGTGAATGATGTTGTTACACAACATCTTTGACTGGACATCGATTTCACAATTGCGCCACCCGAACCCGCCCCCGCAACCCCGCCCCGAGAGTGAGAATTACTTCCACTCGAAACAGCCCGGCACGCAACAGAACTCGCCGCGGCCCCCACGGAGGCGAAACACCATGCTGCACACCACCAAAGCCCTGCTCTCGGCGGCATCCGCCACCTTCGGACTCCTGATCGGCCTGCCGTTCGCGGCCGCGCACGCCGCGCCGCAGACGACCACCGCCTACATCACCTCCTACGGCTACAACGACAACGACGACGGCAACGGGCACTACGGCACCGCCGTCATCGCCTATCCGCAGATCCACCAGCAGGCGACCGAGGATCTCGGCACCTTCGATCACCCGAGCACCTTCGCCACCGACCAGCACGAATTCGCCCCGGGCACCAAAATCTATGTCGCCCACCTGCGCAAGTACTTCATCATGGAGGACGGCTGCGTGGAGTGCACGGCCGATTGGAGCAAGCACAAGTACCACGTCGACCTGTGGATGGGCCCGGCCAGCACGCAACCCGAACCCGCACTGGACGACTGCGAGGCATCCATCACCGACAACTTCGCCATCATCGCCGACCCGGACCCGAGCCTGCCGGTCGATACGAATCCCATGTTCTCCGACGGTAAATGCACCGTACACACCTACGGATAACCTGCGGATACGAAGCGAAGGTCGAACTCGTGAAGAAGCTGTTCCTTGCCGCATGCATCATCCTCGCCCCGCTCACGTTCGCGCCCACCGCGTCGAGCGACCCGGTCCAGGCTCGAGACTGGACGCCGGACGCACCGACCTTCAGCGCGCAATTGTGCAACGGAGGCCGAACCGATTCCGGGGGAAGCACTTTCATCCTGCCCGCCAGCGCACCCGACGCATCGGCGAAGGGAGCGTGTGACAACGGAGCCGCACGCGCCGAACGCCGATACCAGGGCTACGCGGGCGGCACGGGCAACTACTCCGACGGAATCCGCCGATTCGCAGGCACATTCACCATCCACGATATGACCGGCGACCGAATCGCACTGAAGCAGACGTTCAACGGAAACGAAGGCCCGTACTTCCTGCTCGCCGTCGACCGGAACCGTCGCCTGTACAACGTCGAGGGCGGAGCGACGATCGCCCCGGCGGGCACGGCGACCGACGGCACTCCGGTGCGGGTCGAAACCGTGCACGACACCGCGCGGCACACCCTGCAGGTCTACATCGACGACAAGCTCGCCTACACCGACACCAACGCCCCCGGCGGAGAGTTCTACGACAAGCTCGGCGCGTATCAGACAGCCAGCGGCTCCGGTCCCATCACCGTCGCGTGGAGCGAGGTGGGTTTCTGGCATCAGTGAGGCGATCCGCCGATGTGGTCGGTGTCAGCGATCCAGGTCGCCACGGGAGGCGGCGGCGTTGAAGGCCGACTACTCGGTGGGGGTGAAGAGGAGTGCGGGGGCGGTGGGGTTCTTCGAATGCCACACGGCGACAAGGGTGTTGGGGAGGTGGGCCACCTCGACACAATTCTCTTTGGCGTTACTGCGGCTGCTCTTGAACCATCTCGGGGCTGACAGGTCGATCATGTCGCGTACTCCCTCGCCGCCTGCCGAAGCAATGCTCGGCTGGCCACTGGATCGAGTGCATTCCGTTGAAGGGCATCGTATCCCTCTTGGTACTTCAGAACGGTTTCTCGTTTGGTCAAGTACAGAACGCCCCGATACGTCTCGACAATCACTACAGGACGTTCGGCTGCCTGACCACGCCTGTTGACACCGAACTCGAAGCTTACGAACGGTCCACCCGACATACCCAAGGGGAAGCCCGTGCTGAGCGGGAGAATCTGGAGGGTGACGTTTGGGCGAGTACTCATATCCGCCAGGTGTTTACACTGCGCCGCCATTACCCGCGATCCGCCGACCGTTCCCCTGATAACCGACTCTCGGATGATCACGTTATAGGTCGCGGGATCGTACCTACGTGTAATGCACATCTGTCGTCGCATCCGATGCTGGATCCGCTGCGCACGCGACTCGGGGCTCTCCTCCGGATAAGCGGCGAGCATGACCGCTCCGGTGTACGCGGGAATCTGCAGGAGCCCCGGGACGAACTCGGCTTCGTAGGTCGTTATCGTGCGGGCCGAGGTCTCCAACCCGACGAAGATCCAGACTGTGGATGCTGGCAACTCCTGGTACTCCCACCACCAATTGAGCTCATCACCCTGCGCGGCAAGCAGCAGCAACGCCGCAGTCTTCCCGTCATCGAACTCATAGACCCGACACAACGCCTCGACCTCGAGCTCCCGAACGCGAGCCCTCAGCCCCTGCTCGAGCCGCTGTATCGTGCTCCCGCTGCGCTGAATCGAAACCCCCGCCTGTTCCAGCGTGAGCCCCAAGGCCTTTCGCCCATCCCGCAGCGCCTTCCCCAACTGCCGCCGAGCCAACGTCGAGTTCTCCTCATCCACAGCCTGCCTCCCATCAGGATTTCCCATTCGGATTGCGACAGCACACCACCACACAACCCACCCTGCCCCCGGCATCCAGCATTCTCATGCAATCCCCACATAACCCCAGGAAGACTCCCACTTTCAACCCACCTCACAGATCAAATCGAAGACCCGGCCGGACCCACCCGACGAACAGAGCACCTACAGTGCCGAGCTGCGATTCGATGGTGATCAGACCGCGATTCGCGACTGAATCCCCCGGCATGTCAGGAGACTTCATCTCTCGAGGAGGATGGAGTCGTGTCGTCGAGGAAGAAGTACCCGGCCGAGTGGCGTGAGCGGGCTGTGCGGATGTTCGTGGAGATTCGGACGGTTCAGATGTCGGCTCAGACGCCGCTTTCGTCATCGCGGAGACTGTAGCTGCGCTCGGCAACCTGGACGAAGCTGCGGATCAGCGGGCTGCGAGCGGTTTTCAGCCATGCGACGACGAGGCTGCTCGGCAGGCGATCGTGGAATGGCACGGCGACGAGGCCGGTGGGCAGCGGCTGGTCGACGGGGGCGAGCGCCGACGTTCCATTCCACACCACCGCTTGCAGGCATTCCTGGATCGTCCGCATCACCGGCGCTGTGTCGTCGTGCGCGTCGCAGGTCCAGTACGCGGTCCATACCGGGTCGACGCCGGGTGGCAGCCGGACCCAGCGGCGGCCGGTCAGGTCGGTCGCCGACACCGAAGAGCGATGGGCGAGCGGGTCGTCGTCCCGCATCACCAGGCCGACGGGTACCGAGCGCAGGATGCGCATGTTGATGCCGTTGTCGTCGAAGGGAGTTCGAGTCAGCGCCACGTCGACGAGCCCGGCGTGCAGTCCGGCCGTCGGATCGCCGAGATCGGCTTCGTGGACGCGGACATTTACCTGCGGATGGCGTGCCCGGAACACTGCGACCAGCCGAGTGCCGACGTGTGCGGCCGTATCCGCCAGCGTCCCGATTGTGAGGGTCGCCGACCCCGCGGCGGTCACCCGGCTGCGGATCCGGTCGGCTTGCGCCAGCAACGCACTCGCCTCGTCGTACATCGTTGTGCCGGCGGGAGTGAGGGCGACGCCCTTCGGGGTGCGTTCGAACAGGAGGACGCCGAATTCGTCCTCCAGCTCCCGGATCGCCCGGCTCAACGGCGGCTGTGTCATGTGCAGGCGGTTCGCCGCCCGGCCGACGTTTCGCTCCTCCGCGACCGCCACGAAGTATCGGAGCAAACGAAGATCCACCACAACACGATACCTACGCGGTATCGGGTTTGCGGAGATGGTCTTGGACGGGCGGCCCACCTGCGGCGAAGGATTGAAAGCGTCGAGCAGACAAGGAGATTCACGCTCATGACCGACCACACTCTCAGCATCGGGTGCTTCCGATACGACACGACGCAGGCACTTTTCGACGGGAGCGTTACCGTCGACGGCAGCGACGTCACGATGAAAACCGCCGCCACCCTGCCGGAGATCTTCGACCGGCTGATCCGCGGAAACGAGTTCGACATCGCCGAACTCGGCCTCACGTTCTACCTGCGGCTGCTCGAAACAGGCTTGCCGTACGTGGCGTTACCGATCTTCCCGAACAGGGTGTTCCGGCACTCGTGCATCTTCGTCAACACCCACAGCGGCATCACCCACCCCGCCGCTCTCACCGGACGGACCATCGGAGAATTCGGCACCTACGGCCAGGACTCCGGCGTGTGGGCCAAAGGGATCCTCATGGACGAGTACGGATTCGAGCCCGAACAGAACCGCTGGGTAATCGGTGGCCTCGAATCACCCATGCCCCCTTTCGATTTCATCCCGCACCCGCACCCGGCCGATCTCACGGTAACCACCACACCCGAGGGAGCGACACTGAGCGCGATGCTCGACGCGGGTGAGATCGACGCCCTGTTCTCGGCGAACGTTCCGCAGTGCGTACTCGACGGATCTCCGAACGTCACCCGGCTGTTCCCCGACTTCGAGCCCCTCGAACGCGACTATCACCAGCGGACCGGGATCTTCCCGATCATGCACACCATCGTCGTCCGCAGGGATCTGCTGCGGGAGCGCCCCGGCCTCGCGCGGGACGTCTACCGCGTCTTCTCCCAAGCGAAAGACACTGCCGCCGAATACTATCGCCGCAACCGCAGACTGTACGAAGTCCAAACCATGGTGCCGTGGATCAACGCGTTGATCGAACGCAATAGTGAACAGTTCGGCGACAACTGGTGGCCCTACGGCATCGCAGCCAACCGCACCGCCCTCGATACCTATCTGCGCTACCACTTCGAACAAGGCTTGTCCTCGCGACGGTGGCAGATCGAGGACGTCTTCGCCCCAGAGTTACTCGACAACTAGCGGTTCTATCACGTCCCAAGGGACGGCAATGTGGCGTCGAAAACTGAAGAGATGCCATAGCTTTGCGACTGAAGGCGAGAGTTGCGGCGTGAGACAAGCTATAAAACCGCAGGTCAAGGCATCGTCACATGCCAATGCCGATGAGACCCTACAGCTTCTACCTCGAATGTGCCCGCCGTCGGGCATCAGCAACTCGGCCCACGCGTATTGCCCGGTGCCGAGATAGCGGAACAGGATGGACCGCCTCGCTTGCCGCACCAGGGTGCACGACACGCGGAAAGTGTTTGGTGACCAGTAGAAGTCGCTAGCGTGTCGCTAGTGAGGTCGGTAGGATTCGAACATGCGAGCGATTCCCGCCCTGATCACCGATCCGTCGGTCGAGGCGGCGGCGTGCGCGCTGGAGAACGCACTGGCACAGGTGGTGAAGGTCCGCACGGACGCGTTGTCGAATCGGGATCGGCTGGTGCTGCTACAACGCCTCGAGGTGGTTGCTCGTGCGGTGCCCGCGGTCGGGTTGGAACTGGTCGCGCAGCTGCATGAGCAGTGGAGCAGCACCGAATTCGCCACCGGCACGCTGGTCGATACCCTCGCCGACGGGTTGCGGATCAGCCCGGCCGAGGCGCGAGCGCGGTGGCGGGCCGCTGATGATCTGGCCCATCACACCGGTCTCACCGGTGAGGTCATCGATCCGATACTGCCCGCGACCGCCGCCGCCCACGCCGAGGGCGTGATCGGTCCCGCGCATGTGAAGATCGTGCGCGATGTCATGGCGCATCTGCCGTGTGTCGTGGACGCGGAAACCAGGGCGCGGGCGGAGGCCGAGTTGGCCGGGCACGCACGGGTATTGCGGCCCGACCAGCTACGCAGGGTGGCCGACAAGCTGGAGGCCCTGGTGAATCCGGATGGCACGTTCACCGATACGGATCGGGCGCGGCGGCGGTCGTTCACGATGGGTCGCCAGGGCCGGGATCTGATGAGTACCTGCACCATGGTCGCCGATCCGCAGTTGCGGGCATATCTGGAGGCGGTGTTCGCCAAGTACGCCAAGCCCGGTGCCTGTAATCCCGACGACGACACACCGTGCGTGGACGGTGAACCCGGTACAGACGCGCAACGGCGAGATACGCGCAGCGCGGGCCAGCGTCACCATGATGCATTGAAGGTGGTGTTGCGGGACTCGATCGCGTCGGGCCGGTTGGGGCAGCATCGGGGATTGCCGGTGACGGTGATCGTATCGATGACGTTGCGGGAGCTGGAAGACGCGGTCGCCGAGCATGATCCGACTGCCCCGAAGGTGGGTGTCGGCGGGGCGCGTGTGGTGACCGGAGACGGCGGAAGGCTGCCGGTCAGCGGGCCGCACGTGGCGACCGGGGGTGGCGCGATGCTGTCGGTCGGTGACGCGGTGCGGTTGGCCTCGCACGCCCATCACTATCTGGCCTTGTTCGACGACGCTGACGGTCGTCCGTTGTATCTGGGGCGGTCCAAGCGGATCGCGTCGGCGGATCAGCGGATCGTGTTGCACGCCCGCGATATCGGGTGCACCTTCCCGGGCTGCACCAAGCCGGGGTTGCTGTGCCAGACCCATCATCGGACCGAGTGGGCCGAGGGCGGGAGGACCGATGCCGATCAGCTGACCTTCGCCTGCGAACCCCACCACCGACTCGCGGGCACGACCGATGCCCACTGGCGTGCGGTCGCGGCCCCGGTCGGTCACCACAGACCCGGTCGCACGCGGTGGATCCCACCGGCGCATGTGGATCGGTGTCAGCGGCCACGGATGAATCGGTATCACCATCCGGGCGAATACCTCACGTCCACAACAGAATCCGGGTGTGATGAACCCGGCGCATTATCGGGCTGATAACGCGCCCTGCTCGAGGCTGTATCGTGCTCCCGCTCCGCTGAATCGAAACCCCGGCCTGTTCCAGCGCGACAGCACACCACCAGACAACACACCCTGTTCCCGGGCATCCAGCATTCCCATACAATCTCCACATAACCCCAGGAAGACTCCCACTTCCCACCCGCTGCAGAGATCAAATCGGAGACTCGGTTAGGCTGCGTGCTGTCGTTCGGGGCAATTGTCCTATTCGGTGCAATTGTTCGAAGGTAGCTGGGAGGGGAGGGCGTAGCCCTATGCAACGAGCCCAAATGGCCGGTTGGGTACTCGTCACGACTTTGGCATTGTCGGCGTGCGATAGCGGAGATTCGGGAGGGCATACCGCGAAACCGTCGCTGCGGGTATCCGTACCCCCGGCACCGGCGCAGACCGGAACCAAGCAGGTGCGCTTCGATCCGTGCGTCGAGATCGGTGACGATGTGGTCAGCCGTGTGGGGTTCGACCCGACCACTCGGGAGCGCGACGCGGGTGAGATCGTCTCGGACCTGCTGACCAGCATCGGCTGCAGTTTCACCAGGACCGCCGTGGTGAACGGCGAGAAGGCACTCACCGGTAGCGTCACGATCAAGTCGATCAACCAGACCCTCGACGAGATCCGGGCCAACGACAGGCGCTCGGTCTTCGACTCCGCCCCGATCAACGGCCGCGAGGCCGTGCTGTACAAGACTCCGAACCTTCCGGGAATGTGCTCCGCGGCGGTCTCGTCCCCGGACGGAATCCTCGACGTCGGCCTGGTCGTATTCCCCGGCCCCGCACAGGTTCCCACTCCCTGCGACCAGATTCGCGAACTGGCCGTGGCTTTCACCGCGCCCCTAGGCACGAAGTAGCCGCTCGCGTGTCGCGCATGACCCGGTTCGTTCGAGGGGGCGGGATCACCGTCCAGCTCGTCAGAATCGCCTTATTGCTGGTTACCGCCATCGCAGTGCTGAGAGTCGCACTGTGGATCGGCAATCCGTACCTGGACCAGACCGAGCCGCCCGAGCGAGCGGCAACGACGTGGCGGCCGCCGCCCGGCCCCGCCGAACCGGCGGATCCGCCCCTACCTCCCGGATTCCCATCGATGGGTGTTCCGCCGCCGATGTCCGCGGCGTCTACCGGGAACCCACAACCCGTACCGACCCGATACGGACTGACCTATAGCGTGCCGCCCGGCGCCGGATGGCGGCCCAGCAATCAGGCGGTAATGGGGTGGACCGACGAATCGAGCGGCGCGACCATCGTCGGCTACGGCGCGGTGAGCGATTACGGCTACGGCTACTGCCCGACCACCGAGGGGTCGGCACTGGCCACCGTCGGGGCACGCGGGCGCAGCGGAATCGATATCGACACCGCGGCACGGACGGATATCGATAGGGCCGAAAAGATCTTCTCCGACAACAAGTCCGGCCAGAAGGCGGCGGTCACGATCGCCGGGCCGATCACGTCGACGATCTCCGGCCGACCGGCCGTTCGCTACACCGCGCGGATCACGAACATCCCCAAGAAATCCCAGTGCGATCCGACCGAGGCCGGATTCGACATCATCGCGACGCCGGCATACGCCTCCGCCGAGGTGGCGGTGTTCATGGTCGAACACCATCTGGGACTACCGAAGTCGCTGTCGGATGCCGATATCGACCGAATCATCGAATCAGTCGTCAAGACACAGTAAGAGCGAAGGACAACAGCGGGTGGGCGAGACATTCAAGGCGAATCCGAGTGAACTGGCGGGGTTCGGCGTCCTTGTCGGCGGAATAGGCGAGGACGCCGCCACGGCGGCGACCTTCATCGGCACGGAGGGATATCCCGCATCCTGGTTACACGGCCCGATCATCGATGGACTGCTGGCCCCGGTCCGCGGCGCGGCCGACGGCACCAAATCACGCATGGACACCCTCGCGGACACGACCAATGTAACCGGCCTCGAATTGAACAAGGCCGCCTGGATGTACTCCGACCAGGACAACAGAAGTTATGACGCACTGAACAACCACACCTACCTCGGCCCGGTCGGACCGGGTAAGCCGAATACGACCCCCGGCACTATCGAGGCCTTCGGGGTGACCGAGGCCTATGCCTCGCCCGCGAGCTATTCCAAGCCCGAGGAGTTCACACTCGACAAGCCGCAGGCGAACAAGGAGGATACCGCCGCGCTCATCGGTGAGGTCGCCCCCGTCCTCGGCGATCTCAACGAGACGATCAAGAACATCACGCGCACGGCGGGCAGCGAGATCGACCCGCTCGGCAAATGCCTGGAACCGATCCCAGGAAACTGGAGCGAGGTCCGCAGGATCGGCGAGGCGTACAAGGCCGCGGGCAACGGCATGGAGGCATGCGGCAAGAACCTCGAATCCGGGCTCAAGCGTATCGATCCGACCTGGGACGGTAAGGCGGCGCTGTCGTTCAACGACTGGGCGAACCATCAGATCGCGGCCATGAAATGGGAGGGTCCGGTCGGCCGCGTGATCAGCGACGCCCTGGGAGCGGTCGCCGATGAGATCAGGAAGGCCGTCAAGTCCATCCTGCAGAAGCTCTGGGGAATTCTCGAGGACCAGATCGACTTCACCAGCGTCAAGGGAGTATTCAAGACGATCGGTAAGAAGATCCCGCTCGTCGGGCAGGCCTGGGAGATCGTCGACCTCGGGCGAAAACTGTTCACCATCATCGATACCGCGATCAATCTGGTCCAGAAGATCAAGGCCCTGGTCGACAAGGTGAAGAAGCTTCTCGAATTCATCAAGGACCCGATCGGCCAGCTGAAGGACAGGGCCGAGCAGAAGCTCGACGACACCATCGCCCCCATCACCGACTCCGTCCAAGACGCCACCCGAAAGGTGGCCCTCGCCAAGGACGTCGCCGAGATCGCGCGGATCGACAACACGCTCGGCAAACCGAAGGACGGCTACGACGCCGGGTCCGGATCCAACCCGTGGGACAACGCATGAGACCGCAGCGAGGCCGCGACCATGAACCCGACCTCGATCCCACGGTCGAGGCGCTCGTCCGCGATCTGATGGGCGCCGTCGACGATCTGCGCACGGCCCGAATCCAATTGGACAACCTCGATGTCGCCGAGATCCTGCACGAGCGCACCGTGGTGACCGAGGATTTCATGTCCGCTCTCGCCGACGCCGAGGGTGCCTCCCCCGCCCTGCGGGAGTATGCCGCCCGGGTCCGGGCGGGTGAATGCCGCTGGCCGGACATCGAATATCTGGCCCGGCCGATTCCACCGGAGGTAGGCGACCTCGAGGCCTCTCCCAACTACATCTGGCCGTGGAGCCACACGACTCCGGCGCCTCCGGACCCCACTTCTCGCCCGACGCCCGGCGGCAATGTGGTTGGCCCGAGCGACTGGCCCGACGACCTCGACGAGTATCCCACCGAAAAGCCCTGGTGGATAACGTAGCCGATTCGCGCCAGACCCCATAATCCCGGGCTCCTTTCGAAATGCGAAATGTATCGGGAATGTTTTCTGCCTGGACTTCGCATGTGCCCCAATGCATCTCAGAGATATGTCAGAGTAACTGTTGTACGCTTACCACTCGTAGCGAGCGTGACTAGTTCCTATTCTCTGGAGATTACGTGGCAGGCGATGCGGCCGAATCGAATACCGGATTCGGATCCTATATCGGATTGCTGAAATCTCCGGGTGCACTGGTACTTTCCGGTTCCGGCCTCATCGGTCGTTTCCCGGCCTCGATGCGCGCGGTCAGCTGCGTGCTGCTCGTCGCGGCGGTGGCCGGATCGCTGCGGACCGCCGGAACCATCGCCGGGACGATGGTCATCGCGCAGAGCCTCGCGTGGCCGTTCATCGGCCGCCTGGCCGATCGGCTGGGCCAGCGCCCGGTGCTGCTCGCCGGCGGCGTGCTGAATGCGCTGGCCACCACCGCACTCGGCGTCGCGATCGTGCTGCACGCCCCGCTGTGGGTCCTGCTCCCCGCGGCGCTGGGCGCGGGCTGCACGGTGGTTCCGGTCGGCTCCTTCGTGCGCGCCCGCTGGGCGACGCTGGCCACGCCGGACCGATTGCGCACGGCCTATGCCGTGGAGTCGATCATCGACGAGATCATCTTCATCGCCGGACCGCTGCTGGTCGTCGCGGTGGTGACCGGCATACATCCGGCCTCCGGCCTGATCGCCTGTATCGCGCTGACGACTCTCGGCAGCGGCGCGCTCGCACTGCACCGGCGTTCCGAGCCGAAATCCGGACCGGCCCAAGGAATCCGAAGCGCCCGCGCGATCGGCGTCTCCGGCATCCGCGTACTCGTCGTGACCTATCTGGGCATGGGCCTGTTCCTCGGCGCGGTCGACATCACGATCATCGCCTTCGCCCGCGAACATCGGATCACCGAACTCACCGGCCTGCTGATGGCTCTGACCGCGGTGAGCAGCCTGCTGTCGGGCCTGTGGTTCGGCGCGGTGAACTGGCGGGTCGGCCGGGATCGGCTGTTCCTCGTGGCGATCTCGCTGCTCGGCCTCGGCGCGGTGCCGCTCGCCCTGGCCGGTCCGACCCTCGTGATGGCGGCGGCCGCGTTCGTATCCGGCCTGGTGGTCTCGCCGACGTGGATCACCGGCAGCGCTCTGGTGCAGCAACTGGTTCCGGCGGGCTCGCTGTCGGAGGGATTCGCCTGGCTGTCCAGCATCGCCGCGCTCGGATCCGCCCTCGGCATCGCGATCGGCGGACAGCTCGCCGATCGAGGCGGCCATCATCTGGCCGGATGGCTGGCCGTCGGCGGCGGCGTCTTCGCGCTGTGCGCGGCGGTCGCCGGGCGCGCGACGCTACGGGCTGCGGCGGGCCGCGAATCCGGTTCCGCCGCACCAGCATCCGAACTCAGTAAGCAGGCGTGAGAAGTAGTACACAGGGAGGACGCCGTGACACACGACAACAACGGGGCCGCTTTACACACCGCACTTCCGGTGGCGCACATAGCATTCGACGATTTCCGAGCACTGGGCCGCGATGCGGTCATCCGGGCGGATGTGCCCGTGGTGATCGATCGACTGCCCCAGCGCCGCGCCTTCGACCGCGACCTGGTGCTCGACCGGCTCGGCGACGCCCCGGTGACACTGTTCTCCGAGCCGAGCAGCCGGACCAACACCCGGCGCTGGGAGACCTCGCGAATTCTGCTGCGGGAGTTCTTCGAACGCTACGGCGACGGTACGGACGCGCGCGCCTGGCATCGCATCGTCTCCAACATCATGAACCTGCCCGACGCGGTGCGCGCGATCATCGGATTCGACCCGGAGGAGCTGTTCGGCCCGCGGAGTCTGCGCAATGCCGCGAATCTGTGGATCAGCCATCGCAGCGTATTCACCCAGAGCCATTTCGACGAGCTGGAGAACTTCAATATCCAATTGGCGGGCCGCAAGCGATTCATCCTGATGCCACCGGGATTCCGCGATTACTATCCGCGCTCACTGCTGCGGGGTTTCGGCGACAAGTCGCAGGCGTTCGACTTCACCGACGTCGACCCGCACCGCTTCCCGCGCCTGACGGCCCGGCTGCCGCAGCGCCGCGACATCCTGCTCGAACCCGGCCAGATGTTGTATCTGCCCCTGGGCTGGTGGCATCAGGCCGAATCGGTGGACGAGCTGAACATCAACATGAACTTCTGGATGTGGGATCGGAAGATCCTGCGCCGCCCCTACGTCCTGGGCAGCGCCCTCTACACCGCGGCCTACCGAAAACTCAAGGGCGTCTACAACTATCAGCCCGAGGCCGCCGGGAGCACGCGATGACCGACCGCAGACAGATCACCCCCACCAACGCATACCGCAACAACGACAAGCTGGTCGGCATCGGAAATGCGTTCTGGGACCTGTCCGAACGCAACGGCATCGCCGGAATCGCCGCCCACCTCGACGTGGACACCGGCCTGCTGCGCACCGAGCCCGGACTCGAATTCGTCCCCGCCGGACATGAATTCATCGACTTCAGCTGCTGCTCCTATCTGGATCTCGACTCCCATCCGCGGGTGATCGAGGGCGGTATCGACGCGCTGCGCCGCTATAAGGTCCTCGACCACTGCATCGCCCGCAGCCGCGTGCAGATCCCGGCCATGCTCGAACTGGAGGCGTCGCTGGGTGAGCTGTTCGGCGCCACCGTCGTCTGCTCGATCGCCGCGAGCACCGCGACCTTCGGCCTGCTACCGCTGATCGCATCGGGTCATCTCGGCAACGGCATCCGGCCGCTGATGATCTTCGACCGGTACGCGCATATCTCGATGGCCAACCTCAAACCGGTCTGCGCCGATGAGACCGAGGTCGTCACCTCACCGCATCACGATCTGGATTTCATCGAGGACGCCTGTAAGACCTACGCCCGGGTCGCCTATGTCTGCGACGGCAGCGACAGCCTCGGCGGCTACGCGCCGGTCGCGGAACTGGCCGAGCTGCAGGACAAGTACGGCCTGCTGGTCTACTACGACGATTCCCATTCGCTGTCGGCCTACGGCGAGCGCGGCATGGGCTACGTCCGCTCGCACTCCCCTGTTCGCGACGATCGCACGATCGTGGTGATGACCCTGAACAAGGCCTTCGGCACCAGCGGCGCCGCGATCGTGCTCGACGGCTATTCGAAGCACACGCTGCGCATCATCGAGCGTTTCGGTGGCGCGCTGAACTATTCGCAGCTGCTGAATACCGCCGCCTGCGGCGCGGGCCTGGCCTCGGCGGAGATCCACCGCACCGCCGAACTCACCGATCTGCAGCAGCGGCTGTATCGCAATATCGCGCTGTTCGATTCGCTGATCCCCACCGCCCAGGCGGGCAGCACCTATCCGATCCGCCTGGTGCCCATGAGCGATTCGACGGTGGTCGAGGCGGGCCGGACGGTCTTCGAGGCCGGATTCTATGTCTCGCCGGTGTTCTTCCCCATCGTGCCCCGCGGCACCGCCGGACTGCGAGTCATGCTGCGCGCCGGGCAGACCGAGGAACAGATCCGCCGGTTGTGCGCGGTGCTGGCCCAGATCGGCGCGCCCACGCCCGCCCCGACACCGGAGCCGGTCCGATGAGCCCCACCGCGCGCGCGATACCGCGCAGCATCTTCTACACCCCGGCGCTCTCGCTCGAGCGAGTGATCAAGGCCTGGTCCTACGACGCCGACGTCCACCTGATCGATCTGGAGGATTCCATTCCCGCCCAGGCGAAGTCGGACGCGCGGGCGATCTGCCGCGAGGCGCTGGACAAGGCCCCGAATCCGGCGAATACGGCCGTGCGGATCAACGAACTCAGCACGCTCGAGGCGATGCGGGACCTGATCCTGCTCGCCGAATGCCCGACCGCGCCCGGCTTCCTCGTCCTGACGATGGTGAAATCCCCCGCGGAGATCACCATGGTGCGTGACGTCTTCGCCTGCGCCGGACGCCATCCCGAGATCTACGTGACCGTCGAGACGGTCGAGGCGGTGACCGGGATGGACGCCATCGCCGCGGTCTCCGACGGATTGATCTTCGGCTCGGCCGATTTCGCGGCCACCCTCGGCATCGAGATCACCTGGGCGGGCATGCTGGGCGCCCGGCACGCCATGGCGATGGCCTGCGCCCACTACGGCATCGGCTGCATCGACACCAGCAACTTCCACCTCGAGGAGCCCGCGGCCCTGCAGGAGGAGATCGACGGGACGCGGGCCCTGGGCTTCCACGGCAAGGTCGCCATCCATCCCGATCAGCTCGACGCGATCAACCGGTCCTACCGCCCGGATCCGGACGAGCTGCGGTTCGCCCGCCGGGTCACCGCGGCCGTGCCCGTCGGCGGTGTCGCCGTCCTCGACGGCAATATGGTCGGCCCGCCGTTCGCCCGCAAGGCCCGTGCCACGGTCGCGCTCGCGGACGCCTGGGACATCCGGTTCGGTACTGGCAAGGAGGCCGGTCATGAATTCTCTTGAGCCCCTGCGGGTCGCCGTCCTCGGCACCGGCATGATCGGCATGGATCTGGTCGACAAGATTCGCCGATCATCGCTGCTGCGGTGCGCATTGGTGGCGGGACGCAATCCGCGTTCGGCGGGTCTGCGGCATGCGAGCGATCTCGGCTACCCGGTCACCGCCGACGGGATCGATGCCCTGCTCGCGGCGGCACGCCCGTTCGACGTCGTCTTCGACGCCACCAACGCGCATTCCCATCGCGAACACTGGCAGCGACTCGAACCGCTCGACACACTGCTGATCGATCTGACGCCCAGCAAGCTCGGGCATATGGTCGTCCCCACGGTCACCGGCACACGGGTGCCGACCCATCGCAATATCAGCCTGATCAGCTGCGGCGGCCAGGCCTCGGTCCCCCTCGTCCACGCGCTCGCGCGCCGGTTCCCGACGCGCTACCTCGAGGTCGTCACGACGGTCGCGAGCGATATCGCCGGGCGCGCCACCCGGCTGAATCTCGACGAATTCGTGATGACCACGCAGCAGGCGCTGAGCGTGTTCAGCGGCGTGCCCGACACCAAGGCGATCATCAACATCAGCCCGGCCGTTCCGCCCGCGACCTTCCGGGTGGCGATCTCGGCGGAGGTCGAGGGCGCGACCACCGAGGGCGTGTACGCCGTGCTGGCCGCGGCCGCCGAGCAGGTGCGGGCCTTCGCGCCCGGCTACGGGATCACCGCATGCACAGTGGCCGGTGAGCGGGTATCGGTCTCGGCCGAGGTGATCGCGACCAGTGCCGTAATGCCCCGGTACGCGGGGAATCTGGACATCATCAACGCGGCGGCCATCCTGGTGGCCGAACAGTATGCGGCCAGCCGGAATTCGGCCGCCATGACCGGGGTGGGGCAATGACCGCGAAGGTGCTGATCCACGATCCCACGCTGCGCGACGGGCACCACGCCGTCCGCCATCGGCTCGAGGTGGATCAGCTCCGCGACTACGCCGCGGCCTGCGACAAGGCGGGCATCCCGGTGGTGGAGGTGGGCCACGGCAACGGCCTGGGCGCATCCTCGTTGCAGGTCGGCCGGGCCGCGCTGTCCGATGAGCGGATGCTCGCGACCGTGCGAGAGGCCTTGTCGCACAGTCGAATGGGCGTATTCATGCTGCCCGGCTGGGGCACCACCGCCGATCTGCGCACGGCGCTGGCGCACGGCGCGGATGTGGTGCGGATCGGGACGCACTGCACCGAGGCGAACCTCGCCGAACGGCATCTGGGCTTCCTGCGCGAGACGGGCGCCGAGGCGCACGGCGTGCTGCTGATGAGCCATATGGCCACCCCGCAGCAGCTGGCCGAGCAGTGCGCCCTGCTGGTCGAATACGGCGCGCAGGCGGTCGGCATCCTGGATTCCGCGGGGCATTTCCTGCCGCCGGATGTCACAGCGCGAATCACCGCGATCGCCGCGGCGGTCGAGGTGCCGGTGATCTTCCACGGGCATAACAACCTCGGCATGGCCGTCGCGAATTCGCTCGCGGCCGCGCAGGCCGGGGCCGGGATCATCGACGGCTGTGCGCGCGGCTTCGGCGCGGGTGCGGGCAACACCCAGCTCGAGGTGCTGGTGCCGGTGCTCGAGCGGATGGGGTTCTCGACCGGTATCAATCTGTACGGCCTGCTCGACGCCGCCGATATCGCCGAGCGGACGCTCATGCCCGCGCCCCCGGTCACCAACTCGCTGAGCATCGTCAGCGGATTGGCCGGTGTGTTCTCGGGATTCAAGAATCCGGTGCTCGACCTGGCCGGACGGGCCGGGGTCGATCCGCGCGATGTTTTCTTCGAACTCGGCCGACGCCAGGCCATCGCAGGTCAGGAGGATCTCATCGTCGATGTGGTCGCGGAGTTGAGTGCGCGCGGCGAGGTGCGGATATGACCGCCACGCCACCGATGATCACCGCCGCCGAAATGCGCGGCGAGGCGACCCTGCGCGCGGTGATCGACGCCCTCGCAGCGGCCTTCGCCGACCTGTCCGCCGGGCGGGCGCAATCCCCGGAACGCACACTGGTCCACCATGATTCGACCATGTCCGAGCTGCTGGTGAGCCCCGCCGCGTGGAGCGCGCGCAGACTCGCCGCGGTCAAGGTCACCACCCTCACCCCGGCCAATCCCGGCCGGGGTCTGCCGCTGATCCATGGCATCGTGGTCCTGACCGATCTGGATACCGGTCGCATCCTCGCTCTGCTCGACGGCGCGGAACTGACGGCCATCCGGACCGGCGCGCTCGCGGCGCTGGCGACTCGGCTGTGCAGCCGCCCCGACGCCGAGGATCTGGCCGTCATCGGTGCGGGCGTCCAAGCGAAGGCATTACTGAATGCGATATCCCTTGTCCGGCCGATACATTCGGTCCGCCTGTGGTCTCGAACCCGATCTCGGGCACAGGCCTTCGCCGACCATATCCGCGACACTCCCCACTCCCCTGCCCGAATCACCGTCTGTGACAACCCGTTCGATGCCGTCCGAGACGCCGAACTGATCTGCACCGCCACCGCCACCGCCGATCCCGAGCCCCTGATCCAGGCCGACTGGATAGCCCCCGGCGCACATCTCAACGTGATCGGCGGCGTCCATGAGAACGCCTTGGAGATCGACCCGGCGCTATTGAAGTCCGCCGTCATCACCGTCGAAACCCGTTCCGCCGCACAGGAAGAGGCCGGAGAGATCCGCGCGGCCCTGAGCCAGGGCCTCATCACCCTCACCGATCTCCACGAACTGGGCACACCCCTGCCCGACCCCCACGGCCGCACCACGATCCTCCGCAGCGTGGGCATGGCCATCGAGGACACCGCCGCCGCGGCGGCCATCTACGAGGAGTACCGGCGATGACCCTGCGACGCGTCGGCGACAACGAATACGTCGAGGAGCACGGCGGCGACTACGAGGACTTCGAACCCGGCATGGTCATCAAGCACTGGCCCGGCCGCACGATCTCCGAGACCGACAACACCTGGCTCACCCTGCTCCTGATGAACCAGCACCCCCTACACTTCGACGAAACCTACGGCGCCGCCTCGGAATACGGCCGAGTCCTGGTGAACAGCTCCATCACCCTGGCCCTGATCGGCGGCATGACCGTCCAGGCCCTGTCCGCCCGCGCCGTGGCCAACCTCGGCTGGGACCGAGTCCGCCTCGCCGACCCGGTCTTCGTAGGCGACACCCTCTACGCCACCAGCCGCATCCTCACCACGCGCCACTCCAGATCCCGCCCCACCCAAGGCATCGTGACGGTCGAGACGACCGGCAGGAAATCCACGGGGGAAACGGTGATCACCTTCGAGCGATCGTTCCTGGTGCGTTGCCGAAACGGCGCACACGATTCCGACTAGATTCGACCTGGGGGGTTCGTCGAGGAAGGGAGAGATCGTGCGCAGGCTGGTGGATATCTCCGTACCGCTGCGGGCGGGAATCGCCTCGGATCCGCCCGGACATCTACCGGAGATCGACTACTACTCTCATGCCGATACGGCATCCGATGTGCTCGGGTTCTTTCCCGGCGCCACGGTGGACGATCTGCCCGACGGTGAGGGATGGGCGATCGAACGCGTGCGGATCAGCACGCACAATGGCACCCATCTCGACGCGCCCTACCACTATTCGGCGACCATGGACGGCGGGGCGCGGGCCATCACCATCGATGAGGTCCCGTTGGACTGGTGCCTGCAGCCGGCGGTGAAGCTGGACTTCCGCCATATCGAGGACGGGTATGTGGTCCGTGCCGCGGACGTCGAGGCGGAGTTGAAGCGCATCGGTCATCAGCTGCGGCCGCTCGAGATCGTCGTGGTCAACACCTCGGCCGGAATCCGGTACGGCGCCGACGATTACGTGTCCTCCGGCTGCGGTATGGGCCGCGAGGCCACACTGTATCTGCTGGAGCGGGGCGTCCGGCTGACCGGCACCGACGCCTGGAGCTGGGACGCACCGTTCGTGCACACCGCCGCCCGCTACGCCCGCGACCACGACGCCTCGGTGATCTGGGAGGGCCACCGGGCCGGCCGCACGATCGGCTACTGCCACCTGGAGAAGCTGCACAACCTGGAATCGCTGCCCGCCAACGGTTTCCAGATCGCCTGCTTCCCCGTCAAGATCCACGCCGCCTCCGCGGGCTGGACCCGAGCCGTGGCCATCTTCGACGACTGAGCGCGATGCTCAGTGTGTACGTCCCACACCCGCCCAGATCCAGGCGGTTTCGGTATCGAACGTGCCGCCGAATATGGATGTGTCGGCGAATTCGGGGTGCCACTCCCGCACCGGAACCACACCCGGATCCACGAGATCGGTGCCGGCGAACAGGCTTTCGGTCTCGGCGCGGCCGCGCGGGACGAAGGTGATACCGGCCTGCTCCATGGCTTGTGTGGCCCGCGCGAGAGCTTGTGGATCGAAATCCGCAGTGGGATGGCTGATGACGAGACAGCTGCCGGGGGGCATCGCATCGAGCAGTCGCTTGATGATGGTGCGTGGATCGTCCTCATCGTCGGGGAAGTACATCAGGACCATGACCAGCACGATGGCGACGGGGCGGTCGAGGTCGAGCGTGGCCGTGAGGATCGGATCGGTCACGATCGACACCGGATCGCGGAGATCGGCGTGGATGAAGGCGGTCTTTCCTTCCGGCGTGCTCCCCATCAGGGCGCGCGCATGTGCCAGCACGAGCGGGTCGTTGTCCACATAGACGATGCGCGCCGCGGGGTCCACTTCTTGGGCGACCTCGTGGGTGTTGCGTGCGGTCGGAATGCCGGTGCCGATGTCCAGGAACTGGTCGATGCCCAGCTCGGCGATCGCGTAGCGCACGGCACGACCGAGGAAAGCCCGGTTGGCGCGTGCCATGGTACGAATACTCGGGATGTGAGTGGCGATCTCGTCACCCAGCAGTCGATCGGCACGGTAGTTGTCCACACCCCCGAGCCAGTAATCGTAGAGGCGTGCCACATGCGGTGTGGTGGTGTCGATTTCGGTCGGTAATCGCGAGCCCGCCGGTCCGCGGCTGTCCGACATGGCGAACCCCTCTCTGCGGTGCTCGCCGCCCAGGATATTCCGGCAAGACCACCCGCAGGCAGCAATCCACGCGAACCGTCAGGATAACTTTCCGTGGCGGTGCGGCTCGCTTGCCGAACGGCTTTCCAGCATTGCCGCTTCGGGGTCGATCATCGAGTAGCCGCCATTGTCGGCGGTGCCGAAGAGCTCGCCCACCAGGTCTCGGATGTTGCGGGCGTACATGAGCAACAGATTGCGGTCCACGCGTTCGGCTTTCGCCAGCTCCACCATTTGCGAGCTGCGCTGCTGCAGCTCGGCGATGCGGTGCCGGTCCGACTGTTCGGAGTGCGGCGATATCGCGCTGACGTGCGCCGTCAGCAGCTTGTCGGCGGTCACCTCGCGCGGAACCGGGGGATGGCCGCCCTGGAGCACGACGCGGCAGGAGCCCGGCAGCCATCCCAGCACCTGCTCGATCTTCGCGAAGGTCATCTCATGCGGATGATCGCTGAATTCCCCGCGCACGAAGGTCAGCCACGTCGCGCGAGCAAGGTACACCTCGATCACGGAGAGGCTGAGTCCGAGGAGTTCCTTGCGTTCGGCCATCAGCTCGCCGAGCCGAACCTTGCGTTGGTCGACTGTGCGTTGCTCCTTGACAGTGCGCTTGCGGGTCATCATGTGCCTGCCTGAGAGTAGGTCTTCCGTCCAGAAGAACCGCTGGGGTCCAATTTACACTCTTTTTATATCGACGGGTCAGGCATCGAGCGCTTCATGACTCGGCGTTTCGGTTGACGAAACAATTGCTGACCTTGGGATTAACCATATTTCCACTACCATGTGACAAATAGGCAAAATTACCCACGGTTTTTGAACCGCTTTCTATGGTTTAACACTCCGATGCGTGTAACCTAGATCACATGGCCGATGTCTCACAGATGAGACGAGACGGCAGACGTAGACCCCGCAAGCCCGTTGAGATCCCCGTCGCACTCCGCCTCGTACGCAAGGCGCTACAGCTGTCGATCAAGGATTTGGTCGCACTGATGCCACCCCGCGAAAGCGGCGCTACCTGGAGCGAAGCGACGGTTTCCCGAGTGGAATCCGGCAGCCGGGGAGCCAGTCCCGAGTTGATTCAGGCCCTGTCGGTAGCCCTACGGCGCGCATGGGAGGACGACGGGACGTGATTTCGTTCATGTAGCGTTCTCCACTTCTTTCCGCACCGTTTATCTACCGGGCGAGGTTTACCACATCACCGCATTGGACGGCGATCGACGCGCCGCGCATATCGTGACCCAGCCCGGACCAGCACATCTGATCCGACGTTTCATATGGTTGCCGATGATTCGCCCGAACTCCGATCGGTAACTGATAAAGAAGGCCCACCGGCTGATGGAAGCCTTTGCCAGGGAACGGATTCCGGGCGCCACATCAAGGGGACGCTATGCCGCAATTCCGCGAACTTCGTGAACGTAGACCGCGATCGTGGGCCGCAGAACCGTTTTCAGTGCCGGGGCGCATCTCGGCGCTTCCCGAGAGGAGAGCCGATATGACAAACAACCTCACCCGCAACCGCCCCCCTCCGCATGCACGCAGGGCCGACCATGCCGGACCCGATAACCAAGCCGCACTGATAGACACGCCCACGGCCCAGCTCGCCGACGCGCTCGACCGAAGCCTCGTTCGGGCATTCCATCGACAACGCTGGACCGGTGGCATGCTGGCCGTGAACGTATTCACCGGCTCGGTGGTCCCGTCCCACCTGATAGAGGTGAGCGCACACTGGGGCACGTACCCCTTGGGCCTATGCCTGATCCTCGACCTCGGCATCGGTTCGGCGAAGTACGTGCGGGAGTGGTGGCGCGATCTGGACGTGATCATCATCAGATACCGGCGATCGCCGCGTCCGGCCAGCTGGTGACAACCCCGACCGCTATCGACCGGTGCACCAGCGGCCTCGCGTCAGGCACTCACCGCCGCACTCGACTCCGACGAATCCAGCACCCCCACACTGGGAATCGATTCCAGCAGGCTATCCAGCCAACCGCGATCAATCAGCGCGAAGTTGCTATCGCCCGTACGGGTTGTCGAGGATAGCCGGGGTGCCGGCGACTTCCAAAACCTCTGCGGGATAGCCCGGTCCAGCAACGTAGAAGCGGGCACGGGTCCGGCCGACCGGCCGCAACACACCAGCCGTGACGAGATCACGCAGATCGCGTTGCGCCTGTTGAAGACTCAGCCCTTCGGCCTGCTCATAGCGGGTTCGACGGACCCTGCCGGACACAGCGACGTCATGTAACGCGCTGACCACCCTCTCGTCCAAATGGATACCCGCCACATACTTCTCGAGCATCGCCCACACCGCGGCGGACCGAACCCAACGGGCATGTACGGTTTGTGCCTGCTGGTGATACGCGGTCAGGTTGAACCGAATCCATTCGGACACATCTTGATCCGGCCGATAAGTGCTGCCACGCCGACCGAGTACCTGGTAGTACTCCCAGGTGTTACCGGGCCGACCGAGCCATGCCTCGATGGACGAAAACTCCGGCGCGAGAACGCCCCGCGCGATCATCAGTGTCTGCAGTGATCGCGACATGCGACCATTACCATCGCTCCACGGGTGGATGGACACGAGATGCAGATGCGCCATCGCCGCGCGCACGAGCGGGTGCGTGCCATCGTCGGTGTTGAGCCAATCGACGAGCTCTTCCATCAAGACCGGCACACTGCTTGCCTCGGGCGCCGTGTATGCGGCGATACTCGCGTCCCGGGCATCGGTCACGTACACGGGGCCACGTCGCCATTGCCCAGCCGGACGCCGCTCGGCATGCCGGTGTCCCTGCAGCATCCAGTGGAGGGCGTTGAGGAATCCCTTGCTGTAGGCGAAATCATCTACGTCGTGCAGGGTCTGTATGTAGGTCATCATCCGCTCGTACGCAAGCGTCTCAGCCCTGTTTTCATCGGAGACCTCGACGTCTCGTTCGCCCGCGATCAAATCCTCCACGTCGATAGTCGAGACTTTGAATCCCTCGATCGAGTTCGACGCGGCGACGGCATCCGCGGTAAGGAACTTACGCAGCCTACCCGCCCATTTGCCAGGTTTGGCCTGCAGTTCATGGCGTAGTTCGTTGCGCATCCGATCGACGTCGGCGAGAACATCGGTATCGACGGCACTCAATGCAGGCGTCGGGAACAACATGCTACTACCATATGATGACGTAATCATTACGTCAATCTTGGATGCTTGCCAACAGCGTTAGAGAGATGACTGGGTATGCCCTGGCTCGGGCTGCGGCAGATATACCAGGGCCGGACCACGGCTCCGCTATGCGGTCACCGCCGCCGAATCCCACACCGCCGCACCGGGAATCGCGTCCAGCAGGCGCTGCGTATACGGATCGCTGGGTGCCTTCAGGACCTTCTCGACCGGACCCTGTTCGACCACCTTGCCCTCGCGCATGACGACCACGTCGTGGGCCAGGGCCTGGACGACGGCGAGGTCGTGGGAGATGAACAGGTAGCTGATGCCGAGGCGGTCCTGGAGGTCGGACAGGAGGGTGAGGATCTGCTTTTGGACCAGGACGTCGAGGGCGGAGACGGCCTCGTCGCAGACCACCAGGCGGGGTTCGATGGCCAGGGCGCGGGCGATGGCTACGCGCTGGCGCTGGCCGCCGGAGAGTTCGTTGGGGTAGCGGTGGGCCACGGCGGCGGGGAGGGCTACCTGGTCGAGGAGTTCGGCGACGCGGGTGCGGCGGGTGGTGCGGTCGCCGATGCCGAAGGCGCGCAAGGGTTCCGCGATCAGGCGTTCGACGGTCCACATCGGGTCCAGGGAGGAATACGGGTCCTGGAAGACCGGCTGCATCGCCAGGCGCGCGGCCCGCAGCTGGGCGCCGCGCAGGCCGACGGCCTCGGCGCCGTCCAGTTCGACCGTGCCGGAGGTCGCGGGCACCAAGCCCAGGATCATCCGTGCCGTCGTGGTCTTACCCGAACCCGATTCACCGACGATCGCGGTGGTGCGCCCGCGCGCGATCGTGAACGACACATCGTCCACCGCGCGCAGCACCCCGCCGCGCCCGCGAATGCTGTACTCCTTGCTGAGGTGCGAAACCTCCAGCACCACAGTCTCTTCGGCGAGCTCGGCCTTCTTGTCCTCGGCCACGGTCTCCGCGACCGTCTGCCCCGCGATCAACGGCACGACCCGCGCCGGAGCCGCCGCGACCAGCCGCTGGGTGTACTCCTGCTGAGGATCGGTCAAAACCGCACGCGCGGGCCCGGATTCGACGATCTTGCCATCGGACATCACCACCACCCGATCGGCCCGCTCGGCCGCCAGCCCCAGATCATGGGTCACCAAGAGCAGCGCGGTACCCAACTCCCGGGTGAGCTTGTCCAGATGATCCAGGATCTGCCGCTGCACGGTCACATCCAGCGCGGAGGTCGGCTCGTCGGCGATCAGCAGCTCGGGTCGGCACGCCAACCCGATCGCGATCAGCGCGCGCTGGCGCATACCGCCGGAGAACTCGTGCGGATACTGCCGCGCCCGCCGCGCGGGCTCGGGCAGACCGGCCTCACCCAGCAGTTCGATCGCGCGCTGCCGCGCCTCGCCACGGGTGCACAACCCGTGTGCCAGTAGGGTTTCCGATACCTGCCGACCGATCCGCGACACCGGATTGAGATTGGACATCGGATCCTGCGGCACCAGCCCGACCTCGCGCCCGCGCAACCGCCGCAGCCGCTTCTGGTCCGCATGCGTGATGTCCTCACCGCGCCAGCGGATGGTGCCGCCGGTCACCCGGCCGGCGCCGGGCAGCAGGCCGATGATCGCATGGGCGAGTGTGGATTTGCCGGATCCGGAGGCGCCCACGACCGCGACCCGCTCACCCGGCGCGATCACCAGATCCGCGCCGTCGACCGCGGTCGCGGCGCCATAAGACACCCGCAGATCGCTGATCGCCACCAGTGGTTCGGTCATTGCCAGCTCCTTCACCGGCTCGTCTTCGGGTCGAGCGCATCGCGCAGCGCATCACCGAAGAGGTTGAATCCCAAGCAGATCAGCAGCAGCGCCACACCGGGGAAGATGCCCGGCCACGGGGTGCGCAGCAGATACTGCTGCGCATCGGAGAGCATGATGCCCAGACTGGGCGCGGGCGGCTTGATGCCCAGCCCCAGGAACGACAGGATCGCCTCGCCCAGGACGGCCGTCGGCATGATCACGGTGGCCTGCACGATGATCGGCGCCAGCGAGTTGGGCAGGATGTGCTCGCCCAGGATGCGCCACCACGAGACGTTCATCGTGCGCGCGGCGAGGACGAAGTCGGTCTCCTTGAGCCGCAACGTCTCCGCGCGCACCACGCGCATCATCACCGGCACCTGCGCGATGCCCAGCGCGATCGCGGCCTCGCCGAGACCCGCGCCGTAGATCGCGGTCAGCCCGACCGCGATGATCACGAACGGAAAGGCGAGCAGCACATCGCCGATCCGTGACAGCAGCATATCGAGCGCGCGCCAGTATCCGGCCAGCAGACCCAGCGGCACCCCGATGAGCACCGCGCACAGCACCGCCAGCACGCCGACCTCGAGCGAGGCACGCGTGCCGTACAGCACCCGGGAGAGGATATCGCGGCCCAAATCGTCGGTGCCCAAGGCGAATCCGACCGTGCCCGGCTTCTGGAACGGCGTCGCGAAATGCACCTCGGCGGGCGCGTACGGCGCCAGCAGCGGTGCGAGCACGCCGATCACGATGACGATCAGCAGCAGCGCGGCGCCCAGCATGCCCAGCGGATTGGCGCGCAGATGTCGCAGCACCCGTCCGCGGGCCCGGGCCGGCGGCGGGGTCGCGGCGGCCGAACCGGTGTCGGCGACGGGGGTGTCGGTGATGGTCATTTCGCCCTCCCGGACACTCGCACGCGCGGGTCGATCACGGTGTACAGCACGTCGACCAGCAGATTGATCACGATGTAGGCCGTGGTGATCACCAGCACGACCGCCTGGATCACCGGATAGTCGCGGGTGAACACCGAATCCAGGGTCAGCTTCCCGATACCCGGCAGACTGAAGATGCGTTCGGTGACGAACGCGCTCCCGATGAGCAGACCCAGCTGCAAACCGATGACCGTGGTCACCACGATCAGACTGTTGCGCAAGGCATATCGCACGATCACCGTACCGGGCCCGAGACCCTTCGCCCGAGCGGTGCGCACGAAGTCGGCGGTCAGCGTCTCCACCATCGACGATCGCGTCTGCCGCTGCACCACGGCCGCGTGGGTCACACCGAGGATCAGCGCGGGCAGGGTGAGGAAGTAGATGCCGCGCAGCGGATCATCGAGCGGGGAGACATATCCCGAGGCCGGGAACAGGCCCAGCCCCACCGACAGATACAGCACGCCGATGATGCCCAGCCAGAACGTCGGCACCGACATTCCGACCAGCGAGACCCCGTTGGCCAGCCATTCGGGCCACCGGCCGCGGTACACCGCGGCGATCACGCCGCCGATCACACCGGCCAGCACCGCGAGAATCATGGCGTAGAGGGCCAATTGCAGCGTGACCGGCAGCGTCGTGCCGATCAGACTCCGCACGGGGATGCCGGTGCGGATCGAGCGACCGAAATCGCCGGTGATCGCATGCCGGAGGAAGTCGAAGTACTGCACCGGCAGCGACCGATCCAGGCCGAGCTGGGCGCGCATCGCGGCGAGGGCGGCCGGATCGGCCTGCTCACCGGCCATCGCCGTGGCCGGATCACCGGGTAGCGCCCGGACCCCGATGAAGACGACGAGCGAGACGAGCACGAGTGTGACAGCGGACTGCCACAAGCGATGGAACACATACTGCAGCATGGTTGTTCAGCTATTCCGATCCGTGACGAACGCGGCCTTGCCGAGCCGGACAGCGCCGTCGGCGTACACCTCGATCCCCGTCACCGAGGTCGAGTGCACGGTCAGATTGCGCAGCCGGTAGGTGTAGATATAGGGGTTCTCCCGCTCGATGAACCGAACGGCCTGCTCGTACAGCGCCCCGCGCCGCGCCCCGCTGGTGCTGTGCGCGGCCCAGCCGAGCACATCGTCCATCGCGGGCGAGCTGTAACCGCTGTAGTTACCGCTGGATCCGGTGGTGAGGAACCGGGAGATGTTGCCGTCCGGATCGAGCCGGCCCGACCAGCCGAGCAGCAGCGCCTCGTAGGTGCCCTTCTTCTGCGCGGTCAGCATGTCGGAGTATTCGGTGGGCACGATCCGCAGATCGAATCCGCCCTGGGCGACCTCGGCCTGCAGCGCCTGCGCGTACTGCAGCTGATCGTCGACATTCATGACCTGCATGGTGATCGGGTACGGCATCTGCACACCCGCCTGGGTGAGCAGCTGCTTGGAACGTTCCGGATCGAACTGCGGACAGGCCGTACTCGCCTGGGTCGCATACGAGGTGCGCGGCGCGATCGGCGTACACGCCGCCTCGTACCACCCCTTGAAGACCTTGTTCACCAGGTTCTGTCGATCGATGGTCAGCGACAGTGCCAACCGGATGCGCGGATCCCGGGCCAGCGGGGTGTCGATCGGCTTGATCGGTTTCCCCGCGCCGTCGACATTGCCGACATTGAGATAGAAGCCCTGAAAGCCGAACGAACCCGACACCAGCAGATGTAACCGCGGATCCGCGTTCAGCCCGTCGACGTCCTGCGGGGACATCGTGTCGGCCACCTGGATCTCCCCGGAGCGCAGGCTCGACGCGCGGGCCTTGGCATCGGGCATGATCCGATAGGTGATCGTGTCGAAGTGCACGTTCTGGGCGTCGTAGTACTGCGGATCGCGCTCCACCACGATCGAGGCGTTGGGCACCCGCTTGACGAACTTGAACGGGCCCACGCACACCGGATGGTCGCCGAAGTTCTTGCCCTCCTCCTTGATCGCCGTCGGGGACATGATCATCCCGGCCCGGTCGGCGAGCGCGGCGGTGATCGGCGCGAAGGGGGTGCTGTAGTGGATCACCACCTGATTCGATCCATCGGAATCGATATCGGTGATCGGGCCCATCTCGCCGCTGCGCTGCGAGCCCTCCATCGTGAGGTGGCGCTCGAGACTGGTCTCGACCGCCGCGGCGTTGAACGCGGTGCCGTCGGCGAACTTGATTCCGGAGCGGACCGGGATGGTGACGGTCAGTCCGTCGTCGGAGAACCGCGGCGGCCCCGACGCCAGCTGCGGGACCAGATTGCCGGAGGAGTCGTTGTCGTAGAGCTTCTCGCAGATCGTGCTCATGACATAGCGCATGTACAGCGAGCTGGAGGTCGTCGGATCGAGCTTATCGGGATCATTGGACAGACCCATCACCAGATCACCGCCCTGGCGGACCTGCTGCGTGCTGATCGGCGTGCCGTAATCGTCCATATGCGAGGCGAATTCGGTGGGCCGGGGCGTCTGCGAACAGGAGGCGAGCGCGAGGGCGGCGACGCCGAGCGCGAGGGTTCGGAGTAAGCGAATGCGCATCGGCCTCAGCCCTTATCTGTCAGATAGGCGGCCCGGCCCAGCCGCACCACGCCGTCCGGATAGGCCTCGATGCCGGTGATCTTGGTGGAGTGCACCGTCAGCACGCGAATGCGATAGGTGTAGAGGTACGGGTTGTCCTTCTGGATCGCCTGCGCCGCTTGCGCGTACAGATCGGCGCGCTGCGCGGTGTCGTTCGTGCGCGCGGCCCGGCCGAGCAGATCGTCGACCACAGGCGAGCTGTAACCCTCGTAGTTACCGCTCGAACCGCTCAGGACGAACCGGGAAATGTTGCCGTCCGGATCGAGCCGGCCCGACCAGCCGTTCAGCATCGCCTCATAGTTGCCGCGCTTCTGCACGTCCAGCAGCGTCGCGTATTCGGTCGGCACGACATTCAGCTCGAAACCGCCCGCGGCGACGCTGGCCTGCAGCGCCTGTGCGTAGCGCAGCTGATCGGGGACGTTCTGCACCGCCACCGACACCCGGTACGGAATATGCACACCGGCCTCGGTCAGCAACTGCCGCGAGCGCTTGGGATCGAATGTGGGACAGGCGGTTCCGGCGGGTGTGGCGAAGGTGCTGTTCGGCACGATCCCGGTGCACGCGGATTCGTACCAATTGTTGAATACGGTATCGACCAGAGATTGCCGATCGATGCTCAGCGACAGCGCCTCCCGCACCCGGGAATCCTTCGCGAGCGGGGTATCGATCTGCTTGGCGGGCTTACCGACGCCGTCGACATTGCCGATGTTCAGAAACAGGCCCTGGAAACCCAGCGAACCCGATTGCAGCAGACGCAATCCCGGCTCCTTCGCCAGGGCGTCGACATCCTGCGGCGAAATCGTGTCCGCCACTTGAATATCACCCGAACGCAGGTTGGCCGCACGGATATTCGCATCGGTCATGATGCGATACGTGACGGTGTCGAGATGCACCTTCTCGGCGTCGTAGTACAGCGGATCGCGCTGCACCACGATCGAGGTCTGCGGCACCCGCTTCACGAATTTGAACGGGCCGACACATACCGGATGAGTACCGAAGTTGTCGCCGGCCTTGGCGATTTCGGTGGGCGACATGATCATTCCGGCCCGGTCGGCGAGCGCGGCGGTGATCGGCGCGAACGGCTTCTTGTATTTGATCACCACCTGATCGGAACCGTCGGTCTCGATCGAGGCGATCGGGCCCATTTCGCTGGTCCGCTGCGAGCCCTTCATGGTGAGGTGGCGCTGCAGGCTGGCCTGCACCGCGGCTGAGTCGAACGGCGTGCCGTCGGCGAACTTGATTCCCGTGCGGACCGGAATGGTCACCGTCAGCCCGTCCGGGGCGACGGTCGGCAATGCGGTCGCCAACTGCGGCACCAGTTTTCCCGCCGCATCGTTGTCGTAGAGCTTCTCGCAAATCGAGCTCATGACATAGCGGGTATACAAGGAACTGGAGGTCGTCGGATCGAGCTTGTCGGGTTCATTCGACAGACCCATCACGAGATCGCCGCCCTCGCGGATCGATTGCGTACCCACGGGCGTACCGAAATCATCTGTATGCGTTGCGGTCCGGTCCGGATACTGCAACTGCGCACAGGAAGCGAGCACGACGGCGACAGCGCCGAGCCCCAGCAGCCTGGAGAGGCGAACGAGCATGGGCTACAACCTACTTCACGGTCTCTGTTTTTTCTCGTTGGAGAATAGAAGATCTTGAATTGCCGAAAAGCGGTGCGACACAGAGCGATCTCGTAATTACGGACCGCTGTGCCGAACGCTCTGTGAAGTTCTGTGAAGTTATCGCCCGGCGGCGTACCCCTGCATTCCGCGCGGATTCGCACCCGCCGACAGCACACCGGTCTCGGGATCGCGGGCCACCGCGCACAGGCGGCCCTCCGACCACGGCGTACCCACCGTGACACGGTGGCCCCGGCGCTCGAGTTCGGCGACGACCTCGGCGCCGATCCGCGATTCCACCACTACCGCACCCGGTTTCATCACGCGCGGATAGAACGAACCCGGGAAGCTTTCCTGATGCCAGTTCGGCGCGTCGATGGCGCCCTGCAGATCCCATCCGCCGCGCACCGGCTCCCGCAGCGCGACCGCGAGGAAGAAATGCAGACTCCATTGATCTTGCTGATCGCCGCCCGGAGTGCCGAATGCCAGCACCGGCGTATCGCCGCGCAATGCCAGCGACGGACTCAGGGTGGTGCGCGGGCGTCGGCCCGGCACAAGGGAATTCGGCAGATCCGGATCCAGCCACGACATCTGCAATCGGGTGCCGAGCGGGAATCCGAGTTCGGGCACCAGCGGATTGGATTGCAACCAGCCACCACTCGGCGTCGCCGCGATCATATTGCCCCAGCGATCGACCACATCGAGATGGCAGGTATCCCCGCGCGTGCCACCGGTGGGCGCCACGGTCGGCTCCCCCGCACCGATCGGAATATCCACGCCCGCGGCGGAACCGGTCCGCACGTACTCACTGAACCGCGGCTGCGCCCCGTCCGGGCTGCCCGCCCGCAGCTCCTCCGAGGACCGCGGCCCGATCAGCGCCCGCCGCGCCGCGTTGTACTCCGGCGACAACAGCGTCTCGAGCGAGACTGCGGTGCTGTCGCCGTACCAGGCCTCACGATCGGCCATGGCCAGCTTCGAACCCTCGATGAGGCGGTGGTAGTACTCGGCCGTCGCATAATCCAGGGATTCGTCCAGCAGCGCCAACTGCTGCAACAGCACCGGCCCCTGACTCCACAACCCGGGCTTGGCCACGGTCCAGCCGTTCCAGGTATAGGTCGCCGGATCCTCGTATGTCGCCGCGTAATTCGCCAGATCGTCGCCGGTCAGCGTGCCCGCGTGCCGCTCGCCGGAGGTGTCCATGGCCGGGCGCGCGGCCGCGGCCACCAGCGCCTCGGCGATGAAGCCCTCCCGCCAGACCCGCCGCGCCGCCTCGATCTGCGCCTCGCGGCCGGAACCGGCCGCCTCGGCCTCGGCGATCACGCGCCGCCAGGTCGCCGCCAATGCCGGATTGCGCAGCAGCTCCCCCGGTGCGGGCGGGCGGCCGTCGCGCAGATATACCGCCGCCGAACTCTGCCATTCGGTTTCGAACAGCTCCGCGACCTGCGCCACCGTATCGCCGATCCGCTCGACCGCCGGCACGCCGTGCTCGGCATAGCCGATCGCGTAGGACAGCACCCGGGCAAGGCTTTTCGTGCCGTGATCGCGCAGCAGTACCAGCCACGCGTCGAAGGCGCCGGGTACCGCGGCGGCCAGCGGCCCGGTGCCGGGCACCAGGTCCAGGCCGAGCGAGCGGTAATGCTCGATCGTGGCGCCGGCCGGCGCCGGACCCTGACCGCACAGCACCCGCGGCGGCTGACCGGCGGGCGCGAGGATCATCGGCACCTCACCGGCGGGACCGTTGAGATGGGGTTCGGCGATATGCAGGACGAACGCAGCGGCGACGGCCGCGTCGAAGGCGTTGCCGTCGTCCTCGAGCACCGCCATGGCGGTGGCCGAGGCGAGCCAATGGGTCGACGACACCATCCCGAAGGTGCCCTGCAGGGTCGGACGCGTGGTGAACACCGGCTGAGTATTACCTCTCGTAGTTGTTTCGTCCAGAACCGTTTCACACCGCAATGCGATGGAACAGCACCTGCTCGAGCAGCGCCACGAGTACATCGCGCACCGAATCCCGGCTTCGCGCATCGCATTCCACGAGCGGAATCCACTCCTCGAGTTCGAGCGCCTCCCGCACCTCGGCGGGCGCGAACATCCGCTCGTTCTCGAAACGGTTGATCACGACCACGAAGGGCGTGTTCTTCCTCTCGAAGTAGTCCAGCACCGGGAAGCAATCGTCGATCCGGCTGGTATCCACCACGATCACCGCACCCAGCGCGCCGTCGACCAGGTCGTCCCATAAGAAGACGAACCGGTCCTGGCCGGGGGTGCCGAACAGGTAGAGCACCAACGACTGATCCAGCGTGATCCGGCCGAAGTCGAGCGCGACGGTGGTCTCCGTCTTGTCCCCGCGCCGGCCCGGATCGTCCACATCCATCGAGGCCTCCGTCATCGCGGCCTCGGTGGCGAGTGGTTCGATCTCGGAGATCGCGCCGATGAACGTCGTCTTGCCGACGCCGAATCCACCGCTGATGACGATCTTCACCGAGGAGGGCGTGGTCGGTGCGAAGGGCTCAGAGCGCCCGGACAAGATCCCTGATCCTCTCGATCGCCGCAATGGACAGTTCGGGCGCCTCGCGCACGTTCACATAGCCCGCCGCGGCCAGATCACTCACGATCACCTTGGCCACGCCGACCGGAACATGCAGTGCCGCACCGATTTCGGCGATCGAATGCGGCTGCTGACACAGCTGCACGACGGCGCGTTGTTCGAGTTGCAGCGGCGCGGGAAGTGCCGAAGGCGGTGCCTGCACCATCGTTTCGATGCGCAGGCCGTCGATCACGGGAGTGGTGCGTCCGCCGGTGACGACGAAGGGGCGCACGAACTCGTCGTCCTCGGCCTGGTCATGATGCCCCGCTCGATGGCCGAACCAGCCGTACACGTCTTGTGTCGGGCTCGTCCCCGGGTCCGGCAACCACGGGTTGTCACTATCTCTCATCTACGCAAAGTCTCTCGCAGCTCGGAAATCAGAGCCGGATCCAGGAGCGATCCGGCACGTTCGGCCAGCACCGACATTTCGTAGCCGAGCAGGCCCACATCACAACTGCTGTCGGCGATCACGCCGAGGCAGCTGCCGTCACCCATGGCCGAGACGATGAGGAAGCCCCGCTTCATCTCGATCATGATCAGTTTCAGTCCGTCGAAGGAATAGCTGCGCGAGGCGCTTTTGGCAAGGCTGGACAGTCCGGAGACCATGGCGGCCAACCGATCCGCGGCCGCGCGGTCCAGACCGTCGGACATCGCGATGAGCAGTCCGTCGGAGGAGACCGCCACGGTGTCGCGCACGCCGGCGGTATTCCGGACGAAGTTGGCCAGCATCCAGTTGAAGGTCTGCGGGTCTGCGCTCGGCACGTGAGTGGTCACCAATTCTCCTCTGCGGTCAGCACGGTCGGGGTGGTCGTGGTGCCGCGCTCGTGTCCGGCCCGGAACGACGACAGCATGCTGCGGGTCTCCTCCGGGGATCGTTGCGGGGCGGCCCCACGTTCCGGCCGCGGGATGAGGCCGGTGTCATTGCGCGGCGGCGAACTCGTCGCCGGTTCGGCGCGAGAACGCTTGTTACGCCTGACCAAACCGTTGCGCGTGGTGGGCGTGCCGCGATCGGCCGCAGGGCGAGGCGCGGCGGCGGGCGGCGGGGCGGCCCAGGTGGCGGTCGTCGGTTCGGGCGCGGCGGTCCAGGTCGCGGTCGTCGGTTCGGGCGCCGCGGTGCGCGCGATCGCGGGTGCCGGCGGGGGCCGATCGATCGCGCGGTGGGTCACGTTATCGGCGCCCCACGACGGCTGGACCACGGTGCTGGGCGCCTTCGCCTCCACCGTGGAGGTCGGCTGATCCTGTTCCGTCGCAAGCAGTTCCGCGGGCAGCGACATCCGCGCGACGATACCGCTGACGGGCGAGGTGTTCAGTTCCACGTCGATACCCAGACGCTTCGCCAGCCGACCGACCACGTAGTGGCCCAGGTAGCGACTGGGCGCGACGATGAAGTCTTGTTCGCCGCGCAGTTTGGCATTGGACTGGGCGAGCTGCGCCGGAAGCATGCCCACGCCGTGGTCGACCACGGCGAGCATATATCCGCGCGGCCCCCGGCGGCCGTAGATCTCGACTTCCAGATCCGGCGGCGAGAACGCGAGCCCGTTCTCGATGAGTTCGGCCAGCATATGCGAGAGCTCACTGGCCGCCGCGCCGACGACGAGCACATCGTCGACACGGCGCAGCACCACGCGGCGATAGTCGTCGACCTCGGCCATACCCGCGCGAATCACGTTGGTCAGGGCGACCGGTCGCGCCAATCGACGCGGACTATTCTCGCCCACCAGCACCAGCAGGCTCTCGGCGTTGCGGCGCATGCGGGTGGCCAGATGATCGAGTTCGAACAGGTTGGCCAGACCCTGCGGATCGAGTTCCTTGCGCTCGAACTCGCTGATCAGCGAGAGCTGGCGGCGCACCAGGTTCTGATTACGCCGTGCCAGGTTGGCCATCGACTCGGTGGTGTTGCGGCGCACCAGCGCCTGCTGCGAGGCGAGTTCGAAGGCCGTGGCCTGCACGCGATCCAGGGCGCCGGCGACGGCCGCGATCTCGGTACTCGAGCCCGGCGGCATCCGCACCGGCGCGGGCGCGTCCGGCTGGCTCTCCGTGGAATGCGACCACGCCTCGATGACCTGCGGCAGGCGCCGCGAGGCCACATCGTCGGCCTCATCGGCCAATTCGGCCAGCGGCCGCACCAGCGCGCGCACCGAGGCGAGCACCAGCGCGATCATGGCGATGACGGCGATCGCCGCGCCGACGAGGAAGATGATCAGTTTCGTGGTGGCCGCGCCGCGCAGATCGTCCGCGCGGGCCTGCACCTCATTACCCACCGACTTCTGCACGGTGCGCTGCGCGTCGATGACGCCGGTCATCCGGTTCCACCAGGCCATCGGATCCACCGCGCGGGCCAGCGGGCCGTCGCCGGAGGCGAGCGCCGCGCTCTCGTCCTGCTCCGATTCCGCGGAGTTGTCGCCGAGCATCGCCTCGTCCAGATCGGCCTGCTGCCCCCGGGTCGCGAAGCGCGAGAAGCTCTGCAGCGCGGCCTGTTTATTGGCGCGGATCTCCATGAACTGCCCGTACTCGCCGCCGGAGAAATGCCCGACGACGAAGACACCGTTGAGGAAGCCGCGCTCGCGGTCGAACTGTTCCTTGGTCGCGCCGAGGGCGTAGAACGCCTGCAGTCCGCGCTGGATCTGCGGGTCGTTAGCCTGATCGAGGCCGAGGGTCAGATGATTCAGGGCGCTGACGGCGTCGGAATAGAACTGGAGCACGACCGGACGGCTGATGCGGCGGGTATCGATCTGGGTCCGGGTGTTGCCCAGCAGGTTCAGCAAGTTCTGCTGGTTGAGCGCGGAGCGCACCTCCTCGGCGCCGGGTGCGTTCGAATTCGCCGCGGACTTCACCGCGTCGAGCGTCGCATCGACGCTGTGCCGCTGATCCAGCATCGGCTGTTGCAGCCGGTTGTCACCGCTGAGCAAACCATTGGTAAGTCCGAGCTCGCGCTGGAGCTGGTCGGTCAGATCCTGCACACGCAGCGCGAGCGAGACCGCCCGCCTGGTGTCATCGGATTCGCGATAGTCCGAATACGCGCCGTAGGCGGTGACCGCCAGCAATGCGAAAACCAAGATCAGCGCGAAGGCGAGGATGCGCGACAGCTGACCGCCGATGGTGCGCGGTCGCAGAATGCCCGCCATCGCCGCGCCGAGCACCCGCCGATCAGCGGTGGACGGTACGGCCATCGAATCCGGTCTGTCTCCAGGCTTTTCCTGCCGTAGACGTAGACGCACTAACCTGCCACTCCTCGAGCCGGGGTCCGTGTCAGCGCGGCGGCTCACCGACGAGCGCACGGAAGTCTGTGTGCAAAATCCCATATGCCCACCCCGACGTCAACTCGGGAAGACTTCCCAGCCAAGGGTTTTCCATAACCTTTGGATAAGTCGTTCAATAGCGATGCGCTACAGCCGGACTCGCGCCGGACGAACGCGTTTCAATTGTGCATTGGCCACATTCGCGGAAATCCGCCGTCGACGGGCGGGAATGCGTTCAGTACGGGTTCGCGCGGCCCGCCAGCGCCGGGGACAGCTCCGCCGCCCGCTGCGCCGGGAACGAGATCTTGTTCGGATCGCCGCCGGAGGTGTAGCGGTCGGCGGGGTTGGCCGCGAGCCGATCCAGCCAGTAGGTCGAGTCGAACGGGACGTCGCTCTTACCGGAGCGGATGCGCGGGATGCCCATCCGGTCGAGCGAGCCATAGGGCGAGGGCGCCGGTTCGGCCCCGACCAGCAGCACCGCGTCGAATCGGTAGGGGACGCCCGCCCAGTTCCCCTCGGCGGCGAGGCCGTGCTCGGCCGGATAGATCCCCAGCGGCAGGGCCATGGTGTGCACCTTGCTGGCCGTGGCCGATTCGATGTCACGGACGTTGTCGGCGAATTCCCGCTGCACCCCGGCACTGTCGAGCTGGGCGAGATTGGGATGGGTCGCGGTATGCGAGCCGACCTCGTAGCCGTGGTCGACGAGCCATTTCAGCGCGCCCGGGGCGTTGCCGAACGGTTCGCTGTTGACATAGAAGGTGGCCCGCGCCCGGAAGTCCGGATGCTGTCCCGCGAATTCCTCGAGGATCGCGACCGCGGTATCGGGCACCAGCCCGCCGTCGGGTGTGAACGCCAGCTGGCTGGTGGTCGAATCATCGAAGGTGAGTACGACCGCGTGCGTTCCGGCCGGAATGCCGATCGTGCCCGCGACGTAGTCGGCGACGGTCACCGGACGATAGCCCTCGCGATAGAGCCGGTCGAGCTCGGCGCGGAACTTCGCGGGCGTCTGGTCGTATTCACCGGCCGGGTCGGCAATGATCTGGTGGTACATCAGGATCGGAACGGTGCCCAATTCGTTGGCCCCGACGGCCGCGGGCATCACCGACGCGGACGGGGCGGCCCGCCCGCGCGCCACCGGCGCGGGCCCCGGCGACGTCGCCTGCAACGTACACCCCGCCACCGCCGTCATCACCACGACCGACAGCATGGTTCTCCCGCGCAAACCCCTGTTCGTCGCCACGCGCCAACGGTACGGCGCACCAGACATTTCCGACCGCAGCAACACGGCAGCAATCGCACGGCGGCCAGGGCCACCGCCGTGCGATCGATCCGATTCAGCGACTACCCGCCGCGGCGGCCTGCTCGGTCGCCTGGGTCGGGCTGTTCACGCCGATGCTGTCGATATGGCAGCGAGCGCCGTCGACGGCCGGCGGGGAGATGCGCCCACCGGTGCCGGTATAGGTCAGCTCCGGATGCAGGCAGCTGTCATCGGCGCGGTCCCGGAAGGTGATCGTGGTGTCGGAGAAGTCCAGTCGCCCGGCCAGGCTCGCGTTGTTCCACGGTTCGATCGCGAACAGCGCCATATTCTGCGCCTGCTCCCCCATATCGATCGAGAAGTCCACCGAGCCGGACCGTCCGGTGACGGTCTGCTTCCACACGCCGGTCGCCGGGTCGAGGACCATATCGACGTCGAGGACCTCACCCACCCGCACCGACATCGCCTGGCCCGAGCGACAGCCCGAGTAGTCCGGATCGTTGCCGACATTGACATACATCGCGGCGATCCACCACGTCGAATAGGCGGACGGCTGCGAATCCGGGGCGCAGCTCTGTCCCCAGGTCAGCACCGGCTGCAGCACTCCGAGTCCGATCGGATCGTAGTTCCGACCGCCGGGGCGCGGCTCGAGTCCCGGCCACAGGAACATCGTTCCCACCTGGGGAGGCTGCGCCGGAACCGTGAAATGCGTTTGCAGCCGGACGATCTCGTTCGCGGCCGGAATCTTGAAGTACACCCGCGACTGTTGATCGGGCGCGCGCACCTCACCCGGGGCGATCGTGGCATCCGGCTGCGGCGCGGGCGCGCCCCCCGGCGGCTGCCCCCACGACCCCGGCAGCCCCAGGAAAGTAGTTGCGAGTAGCGAGATTACGAGGGCAGACGCGAACCGTCCCAGCCCTCTCGGTATGCGGTTCATACTTCCGCATGGAATCACGCCACCCGCACACCCGCCGCCGAATCACCCACCGAGCACCCACAATTGGAATCGCCGTAACCAAACCCCCTACGCACTAACGTCTTTCACGCATTCTCTCGCTCAGCGCGGCGGCAGCGGAATCGGGCTGGGCTCATGAACATTCACGACCACGACCACATCGCCGTAGCGCGCCGCCCCGCGGGCCATCCGATGGCCGATGCGCGCCACGGACAGCCGCCAGCCGTATTTGGTGGTCATGGCGAGGTGAACATGGTCGAGGAGGCTGCCCACGGTGACGAGCTGGGCCCAGCCCTGCCGTTGATGCGAACCCATGGCGGGACTGCCGTGCCAGTCGCCGGGTTGGACGAGAACGCGTCCGTCGGCGGTGAGTTGGCGCGCCTCCGGGGAATAGGAGGAGACACGGAAGGCGAGCTGACGCTCGCCCAGCGGGATCACCAGACGGGCCGCGGAGATGAGCTTTCCGGGGCCCGCGACCCGGGTGACCAAAACTGTTTTGGCGCTTGCCCATTGGCTGCGGGCGGCACGCTCGGGCCGCACGGGCCGTAGCCGTGGGTGGGTGCCTTGAGCATCGAGGGTGTTTGTCATGGCTTCGACCTTTCCGGGCGACGATCACACGATGGGGCTCGGTGTCGGACACGGCGGCCGAGACGGAACATCGGCGCGGCCAGCCACTTTCGATACTCCAGAAGTTGGCGAGGCCTGACAACAACGCTGGTCAGGCGCCCACCCGCGGCTCCGCCCCTAGGTTTGGCAGAGCACCGGCCCCGGATCGCCGCCGCGCAGCACCCAGCTGAGCCAGGCGTCGGCGGGCTGGTAGGCGATCAGCTCCGCGGAGACGTGCTCGCTCATCGGAATGGTGAACCAGCGCAGGTTGACACCCGATCGGCAGTACGCCTGCTCGACCGGCATGATCGCGTTCAGCGGGATGAGCTGATCGGTCATCGAATGCCACATGAAGATCGGGATATCCGGCCTGTTCTCCGGATTGCCGAAGCTGATGTCGTGGAGCAGCTGCTGAATCTCCGGACGCCGCAGGAGATCCGGATCCTTCAGGAACTTCGCCATCGGCGGGGTCAGCAGGCCGGTGGCCACCTCGGTCCAGAGGCAGCGGCCGCTCATGTTCCGCATATAGGCCACCCCCTCGGGGGTGAGCAGATCGTCCATTCTCAGCACATCCGGATAGTCCTTGGCGAGTCCGGACACGATCGACCACAGCGCCCACTGCGCCGAGACGGTGTAGAACGTGGTGGGCCCGATCATCCGATCGAACAGCGCGGCCTTATCGCCCGCGACGCCGCCCTGCGCGGAACCGAGGATCCGCAATTCGGGGGCGTAGGCGGCATGCTGCTCGGCCGCCGAGGCCGACGCATTGCCACCGCCGGAGTAGCCGTACAGGCCCACTCCCGAATCCCGCAGTCCCAGTGTGGCATCGCGCTGCACCGCGCGAATCCCGTCGAGCACCATGCGGCCCTCCGACGCGCTGAGCCAGGAGTTCTTCTTGCCGTTGAAGTCCGGAATCGCCACCGCCATACCCTGCTCCAGGAAGTATTGGATCAGCGTGATCTCCTTGAACAATCCCGCGCGCAGCGTGTACGAGGGATTGCAGATCGAGGCCGTGCTGTCGAGCGCCTCCTGATACGACACCAGCGGCCGCGGGCTGCCGGTCCACGGAATGCCGGGCACCAACACGGTCGTCGCGGTGACGAGCGGATTGTCGTGGGGATCGGTGGTGCGATACAGAATCTGCTTGGTGGCCACGGGAATCGGTATGCCGAGCGCATAGGACTGCACGTCCCGGGTGCGCACGATATCGCCGTTGTGCAACTCCGCCAGATCGTCGGGGTCGTCGTACCAGGGGTCCTGATCCGGTGTCGGAAGCGGAACCACCGCGGGATAGATCTGCTCTTCGCTCGGTACCGGGGGCGGTGGCGGCTGATCCGAATCGGCCCAAGCGGTTGTCGCCGTGGCGACCATCAAACAGGCTCCCAACGCCAGGACCGCGGGCCGCCCGAGACGTGCAAACATCGACTTCTCCTACCAGTGCGGAAGGTAGGCGGCCATTGTGAGCCCGCACACCTCCCTGTGTGATATCCACAACACACCAGTTGGAATCAACGCGGTAGCTGCAGTTTCACATACCCGGTACGACAAGTATCAGACAAAGTGCACAATAATCCCCGGATTCCAGCCGAATTCCTCCACGCGGGAACGAATTGACGCGGCCATCGTTCCACAGCGCCCGGTCGCCACCGGCCGCCTTCGCCTAAGACGTTGCGGCACAAGCGATATCGCCGACCGCCGTCGATTCCGGATTATCCGAGAGTGCGTCCGTCCCCGGCGTCCGGCGCATCCTCGGGAATAGGCCGGAAAAGGACACCGGCGACCACCCGTGACGCGACAAAAAGAGCATCCGAGGGCATTACCACACCCGCTCCGGATCGACCGGAGCGGCCGCCGCCCGAGCCGGGCCATTTCAATCGGCTGCGCTATCGGCGACCCTATCGGCGACGAAACGGACAAGCGCGCGTTGATTCGATCGACCCTCACCAGCGCATCCCATACACCCCGGTCCGACCTGGGCGCCTGCCGCTCCCGCGGCACCGGCGAATTGCGCGAACAAAGGCGTGCCACCGACCCGGAAAAGCGCCGCCGACGAGATGATAGTCTTGCCGAATGGCGCAGAAGACAATTGTCGAAACCTATGACGACCTGACCGGCGAGCGGATCGACACCGACATCGTCCCCACCCCGACGATCTCCTTTGCGGTCGACGGTATCGAATACGAAATCGAGCTGGGCGCGAAGAACCGCGACAAGTTCTATGCCGCGATGGGCCCCTACACGGACGCCGCCCGCCGCATCGGCGGACGCCGCGGACGTAAGGCCGCCACCGCGACGGGCACGGGCTCCGCATCGGGCCTGAGCAAGGCGGAATCCAACAAGATTCGCGAGTGGGCCCAGTCCACCGGACGTAAGGTCTCGGCCCGCGGCCGTCTGCCCAAGGACCTGGTCGAGGCCTACCGCGACGCCAACAACTGATCGCCGCGGCGAGCGCCTCAGGCTCTACCGGGCTCGTCGGCGTGCATCGCGGCGAGAATCGTCTCGGCGTGGTCCACGATCAGCAGATGCCCGGCATCCGGAACGACAATCGCTCGGCCGCAAGGAAGTTCGGCGGCAAGTCGGCGCGCATCGGCGACGGGGACGTTACGGTCCCCGTCGCCGTGCCAGATCTGCACCGGGTTGGTGATCTCGGCGAGCCGGAAGCCCCAGTCGCGGGTGAACAACAGCCGCATATCCGTCGCGACTCCGCGGCTTCCCTGCCGAAAGGCCTCGGCCACATTGGCCGACAGTGCCATCAGCACCTCGGGATGTTCGGCCACCCGATCCCGATCCACCGCCGGCATCCCGGCGACCATCTCGGCCACCCCGCCCGGCCGTCGCACCCGGGCCGCCAGTAGCGCCGCGACGGGGCGTGCCAGAGCCGGGAACCGCCGCAGCACCATCAGATTTCGCCGCTCGGCATCATGCTCGGCCACGGGGGCCACCGAACTCACCAGCACCACCGAGCTCACCCGGTCCGCCAGCCCGTGCGCACACGCCAGCGCATACGGCCCGCCGCCCGAGACGCCGACGACGGCGAACCGCTCCAGACCGAGCCGATCGGCAAGCGCCGCCACGATATCCGCCCACTCCGCGACCCGTCGCCGCCGGATGAACGAGGACAATCCGATACCCGGCCGATCGACGGCGATGACCCGCAGCCCCGATGCCGCGGCCGCCGCGTCGAGGGCGAGCGCCTCCAGGCGCGACCCGGGGATGCCGTGGCTGTACAGCACCGGGCTCCCGCCCCGATCGCCGTATTCGACGTATCCGGCGATATGGCCCCCGGGCAGCGTAATCGTCTGCGGCGCGGTTGAAATCACGCGCTCAGCGTAGCGGCCGATCGGACGAATCCGGCCTATGCCCGAACCGGGGTGTCGCGCCCGGATACAGCCGCGCGGCATTGCCCGCGCCGACGGCGGCGACCAGCTGCTCGGCATCGGCGACGGTGATGGCATCGTCGGCGATCCACTCGTCGAGCACCTGCCCCAGACCGCGCCGCCACAACCGCGCCCCCAGATAGTGCAGCTCCGCGAGCCCGCACCCGTCCGACGAGTAGCCCAGTCGGGCGAACGGCGCCAGCTCCAGTGCCTCGGCCAGCACCGCCGAAGCACGGTGTCCCACATGGGGAATCGTCAGCCCGAGGTCCAGGTGCACGTGGCCGAACACATTCGCCAGATAGGCGGCATTGCGATGGAACGGCCAGCAGTGCAGCAGCACCACGGTCGCGCCGGTGTCCTCGGTGGCGCGCAGAAAGTCGGTGAGCAGCAACGGATCCGCGCGCCGCAGCCGCAGATCGGTATCCCCGAATCCGGTGTGGAACTGCAGCGGCAGGCCCGTCTCGGCCGAGATCCGGGCCGCGAGTCCGACCAGCCAGCTCAGCACCCGGGGATCGGTCAGGCGCGAGCCGGAGACCGCGCTCGCGGCCGGTGGAACACCGTGCGCCGGGAAGTCCAATCCGCAGCGATAGGCCGCGATCGTCTTCAAACCCGCCGCACCCCGGGCACTGTCCCGCAGCGCCCGCTCGATCTCGTCGAAAACCGCCGCGGTGAGCCCATATTCGGCGATGACCCGCTCGGCTACCGATTCGATGCGCACGATCTCGGCGACCTCGCCGCCGCACAGCTCGGCGAATGCCGGATCGAATCCGAATCCGGTGTCCACCAGCCATCGCGATACCTCCGCCGCGCGCAGCAGCCGCGCGGAGACCTCCCGCCACCCCAATTCGCCTCGGCGCGCCAGATACTCCTCCGCCGGCGCATGCGCGGGTAGCCCGAGAACCGGTGCGCACCAACGCCTTACGGCCAGCCCGAGCGCCGACTCGAAACTCCCGCGCCGCCCCTCGCCGAGCAGCGCTTCGAACTCCGGCCGATTCAGATCGGCGGCCACGATGCCGTGGCAGTGCTGATCGATGAGCTCGATCTCGTCGGTGAGCACGTCAGAACCGCCAACGGGTCAACTCGACCAGCTCCGCCGCGCCCGCCCCGCCGTACCGATCGGCCTCGGCGCGGCGCACGGTCACCAGGGCGTCATGCAGTTCGGGCCCCATCGCCTCGGCCAGCACCTTGGATTCGGTCAGCCGCTCGGCCGCCTCCGCCACCGTCGCGGGCAGCCGAGCCACACCCGCCGACTCATCGAAACCTGCTGGATCACCATGGATTTCGGCGGGCAACCGCAATTCCTCGGCCACCCCCGCCAGCCCCGCGGCGATGACCGAGCCGACCACCAGATACGGGTTCCCGGTGGCATCAAGACATTTCACCTCGGCATTGGCCGCCCACTCCTCGGTGCCGCGCATCCCGGTGATCAGCCGCAGCCCCGCCTCCCGGGTCTCGCGCCCCCAGCACTGCCACGCCCCGGCCCAGCGCGAGGGCAGCAACCGCAGGAAGCTGGCCGGATTGCCCGCCCCGACCGCGACCAGTGCGGGCAACTCCCGCAGCACACCCGCCAGGAATGCCTCGCCGACCGGACGCAGACCGTATCGCCCGTCGCCCCCGGCGAACAGCGGACCGCGCTCATCGTGCAGCGACAGATGCAGATGCGCCCCCGAGCCGGTGCCGTCGGGCTCGATGCAGGGCGCCAGCGAGGCGCGCCAGCCGTGCCGCAGGCTCACCTGACGAATCGTATGGCGCACCAGCACCGCATCGTCGGCCGCCGCGACCGGAGCGGCGGGCGCTACCGACAACTCCAGTTGCGACAGTGCGTATTCGGGATGGAACTGCTCCACGCTCACGCCCTGGCGGTCCAGCGCGCCGACGAGTTCGCGCGCGTAGTCGGCCACCCGCCCGAGCCGGATGATCCCGTATCCGGGCCCGGTCACGACCGGGGTGAACGCATCCTCGTCCGCGCCCACGGCCCATTCGGTCTCGAACGCCATCGACAGCCGCAGCCCCTCGCGCCCGGCCGCCTCGGCCTGGCGGGTGGCGAAATGCCGCTGACAGCCCGGATAGCGCTCGCCGTCCTGAGTGAACTTGTCGGCGGGCGCCCAAGCCCAACCCGGTTGGAACACAAGTTCGGTCAGCCGCGACAGATCGGGAACCAGCCGCAGATCGCCGTCGGGTCCGGTGAGATACCGCCCCGCGTTCATCACATCGTCGAAACTGAAGGCGTCGAATGTGGGTGAGGCTCCCACGCCGTACCGCGCCGCATGCGAAAGCCGCTGCATCGGAACCGCTTTCACCCTCGTAATCCCCGCATTGTCCACGAATGAGAAGGCGACGAGCTGGGCAGCGATCCGGTCCGGCATCGAGGACATGATCTCCACGATAGTGCGCCGAGGACGCCTATTGTCGGAGAAAAGTGTATGTGACAGGATGTAGCGGTAACATGGAGTTGGATGTACGCAACGTGGCGGAAGGTCGGCCGGATGAGCGAGAACCACTTCGACGTGCTGATTATCGGAGCGGGAGTCTCCGGTGTCGGTGCGGCCTGCCATCTCACGCGCGAACTGCCGGAACTCAGCTATGCGATCCTCGAACGCCGTGATCGCATCGGCGGCACCTGGGATCTGTTCAAGTATCCGGGTATCCGCTCCGATTCCGATATGTACACCTTCGGCTATCACTTCCGCCCCTGGCGCGGAACCCAGGTGCTCGCCGACGGCGCGAGCATCCGCGGTTACGTGCAGGAGACCGCCGACGAATACGGCGTCACCGGGCGCATCCGCTTCGGCCGCCGGGCCGCCCGCGCCGCCTTCGACACCACCGCCGGGTTGTGGACCGTACAGACGGTCGACGAAACCACCGGCGAGACAATGGAATACACCAGCCGCTTCCTGGTGGGCTGCACCGGCTACTACGACTACGACGGCGGCTATCGCCCGAGCTTCCCCGGCGAGGAATCCTTCACCGGCCGGATCGTCCACCCGCAGCAGTGGCCCGACGATCTGGACTACGAGGGCAAGCGCGTGGTGGTCATCGGCAGCGGCGCGACGGCGGTCACGCTGGTGCCCGCCCTGACCGATAAGGCCGCGCACGTCACGATGTTGCAGCGCTCGCCGACCTATATCCTGCCGGTTCCCGCCGAGGATCCGGTGGCCGTGGCCCTGCAGCAGCTGCGCGTCCCCGCACCGGTGATCTACCGGATCGGCCGGGCGCGCAATATCGCGTTGCAGCGCGGGGTGTTCCAGCTCTCGCGCTCGCGGCCTCGGCTGGCGCGGCGGCTGATGCTCGGCGCGGTCCGGGCTCAATTGCGCGGCAAGGTCGATATCAGCCACTTCTCGCCCAAGTACAACCCCTGGGACGAGCGGCTGTGCGTGGTCCCGAGCGGCGACCTGTTCCGGGTGTTGCGCCGCGGCCAGGCATCGGTGGTCACCGACACCATAGAAACCTTCACCCCCAACGGCATTCGGCTCGCCTCGGGCGAGGAGCTCCCGGCCGATATCATCGTCAGCGCGACGGGCCTGGTCATCCAGTTCGCGGGCGGCATGGAACTCGAGGTCGACGGCAGGCCGGTGACCACGCACGACCGGGTGATCTACAAGGGCGTCATGCTCGACAGCGTCCCCAATGCCATGGTCATCCTCGGATACACCAACGCGTCGTGGACGCTGAAGGCCGATCTCGCGGCGGAGTACTTCTGCCGCCTGCTGGCCCATATGTCCCGCCGCGGCTATACCCAGGTCGTCGCCCGCGCCGAGGACGGCGATCGCGGTACCGAATCCATGATGGGCGACGCGCTGAAATCGGGTTACATCAAGCGCGGCGACGCCATCAGCCCGCGCCAGGGCACCCGCGACCCGTGGAAGATCCTCAACAACTTCTATATCGACTCGGTGCGGCTGCGCTACGGCCGGGTCGAGGAGGCGCACCTCGAATTCCGCCGCGGCACGGCGCTATCCGAGGTCGTCGACGCCGATTCGACCGCGGTCGCATAGGTCGGCGGCCTCGGTCGCACAGCCCCAGGACATGGCGATGCCGACGCTGCCGTGCCCGTAGTTGTGCACCACCAGCCGATCTCCGCGCCGCTGCGATTCCACCCGGATACTGGGCCGTCCCGGCCGCAGCCCGACCTCGACGCCGAGCAGCCGCGCCCCGGCGAGCCGGGGCTCGATGTCGATGCAGCGCTTCAGGATCTGCTCGGTCTGCTCCGGATCGGGTTCGGTATGCCAGTCATCGACCCCGGCGACGCCGCCCAGCACGACGCGTTCGGCATGCGGGAAGAAGCTGGTCCATTCGGTGCCTCCGCCGCCCTCCACGAAGAAGTCGGTCAGGCCCGGATTCTCCAGCATCACATGCTGTCCGCGCACCGGCCGCAGCTGCGTATCGCCGGCCAGTTCGCGTGCGCCCAGTCCCGCGCAGTCGACGACGATCGGCGCGTCCGGCTCCTCGAGATCGCGTACCGTACCCAACTCCACTCGCCCACCGGCCGATTCGAAGCGATCGCGCAGGTAGCGCAGATAGCGCGGCATATCGATCAGCGGTGTCGACATCCAGAACGCGACCGGGAATCCGGCATGCTCCGCCTCAGTACACGGTCGATAGCCCGGAAGTGCTGCCGCCCAGGCTGGTTCCTCCGCATCGAGCCGAGATACCATGCGCCCCTGCGCCATCCGCACCCCGGTCCCAAGCATGACCGCGATCACGCGGGGCGGCTCCGACTTTCGCCGAACTTCCCCGATGCCGTCACACTCGGGTGAGGATCCAGCGAGCCCCGGTGGTGTCCGCGGCGGCGCCGACGACCACGGCGGCGACATTGCCCCCGGCCTTGTTGGCATACATCTTGAACGTTCGGTTGGCGAAGTAGGTGATGCTGTAGCTGCCGCTGCTCGGCGAGGGCTCGACCAGCCAGACGTCGCCGGGGGCGCTGTCGGCGGCGACGGTATTGCACGGCCCCTGTTCGATCTCGGTGGCCGTGGTCTTGTTCTCGACCGGGCGCAGGCACATCCCGCTGGCCGTGTTCTGAATGCGCAGGGTGGGTTCGTAACTCATCGAGGGCGTCCAGAGCAGTCGCCACTGATCGGCGCCATCGGCGGCCAGGGCCAGCACCGGACTGCGCGCCAGCGTGCTCGCGGGAACCACACGGTAGCCGGGATAGGGCTCCCAGAAGATCCGATAGACCGAATCGGGCCGGATCGGGTCCGCCGTGGCCGGGACGGCGAGCATCCCCCACCCGATCAGGCCCGCGCCGAGCACTCCGAACAACCGCCGAGCAACCATCGACATCCCTTCGCGCCGAGTATCGCTGCCGCGGCCGGGCAGCATCTACTATTCGACGCCGGGATGTCGATGGTTCGCTTTTGCGCCTATTATGGATTCATCCCCTGGTCAGCGCTATAAGGGACAGATCATGGCCAAGATGACCACCACCGAACTCCTCGACGTCTTCAAAGGCATGACGCTGCTCGAGCTTTCGGAGTTCCTCACGGCATTCGAGGAGGAGTTCGGCGTCACCGCCGCCGCACCCGTCCTCGCACCCGCCGCCCCGACCGCGGTCGCCGAGGCGGCCCCCGAGGAGCAGGACGAATTCGATGTCGTCCTGGAATCGTTCGGGGATAAGAAGATCCAGGTCATCAAGGCCGTGCGGGAGATCGTGCCGGGGCTGGGGCTGAAGGAGGCCAAGGATCTGGTCGAATCCGCGCCGAAGGCCGTGCTGGAGGGGGTCGGCCGGGATGCGGCCGGGATCGCGAAGGCCAAGCTCGAGGGCGCGGGGGCGCGGGTCGTGGTGAAGTGACGCGGGAGCGCTGCGATGGGCCGGGCCCACCGCAGCGTGCTCATCAGTTCGACGGCGGGTCGTAGTAGTACTTCAGGTCGGGAGAGATCAGACTGCCGTCATTCGGATACGGATAGCAGGGGCTGTAATTTCCCGAATCCTGCGATGCGGCTTCGCATGCGGCCTTACCGGTTGGTTCGCCATTGGCGACGAACGGCCCGACCGAGTTCGGCCCGGGAGTGATGCTGTCCGCCGCCGCGACCCCGACCGACCCGATCACAATTCCGAACGTAATGGCTCCCGCCGCAATAAATCTTGTCAACACTGCATTCCTCCAACCAGGATCTCCAAGCCGATCCTTGCCGAGTAGACCAGAGTCGCGGTCGCTCGTCAACGCATCATCGACATCACGAGATGTGTTGTGCCGCAGTGCCTTTCGGTTACAGGTGGTGAATTTCGTGAATTGCCGGAATCAGTACCCGCTGGACCGGAACATGTTTTCACCAATCTGTCAGTTGGCTGTGACTTGACTGCGAAACAATTGTGGATCAATCCATTCGGAGCGCCGGAGGCAACGGCTGCGAGGCGACGATGTGCAGCCGTTGGGTCGCACGGGTCAGTGCGACATACAAATCGGCCGCGCCGAACTCGGAACCAGCCGCAATCGCGCTCGGCTCGACCAGGACGACCACGTCGAACTCCAACCCCTTGGACGCGGCCGGAGTCAGTACCGCGCAGTCGAGATCCAGGCCGTGACCCTCCGGCGCGATGACCGCCAGCGAGCCGGTCTCGCTATACCAATTCCGCGATGTTGTCGGCGAAGGTTTCCCACAGCTCGCGCGGCAGCGAATGTCCCATGCCCTCGAAGGTCAGCAGTTTCGCGCCCGCGATCGCCGCGGCCGTCGCCCGGCCGCCGCTGATATCCAGGACGGGATCATCGGTCCCGTGCATCACCAATGCCGGCACGCGCAGCTCGCGCAGCCGCGCCGTGCGATCGCCCGAGGCCACGACCGCCACCGCCTGACGCAGCATCGCGGTCTGGTCGTGATCGCGATCCCAGCAGCGCCCGGCCACCTCGGCCACGGCCTCGGCGTCGAAGGCATATCCCGGCGAACCGAGCGCGCGCAGCACCCGCACCCGCCAATCGACGAACCCCGCACGGTCGCGCGGCGGCTCGCCCTGCGACCGGAACGCAGCCATATTGGTGCGCCCGACCTCGGGATTCCCGGTGGTGGACATGATCGAGGTCAACGACCGCACCCACCGCGGATGTTCGATCGCCATCGTCTGCCCGATCATCCCGCCCTGCGAGGCGCCCACGATATGAGCGCTGTCATATCCGAGCGCATCGAGCAGCCCGACCGCGTCCGCGGCCATATCCGACAGCGTGTACGGCACGGTCGAGAAGTCCCCGGCCATCGCCGCCTGGAAGTCCGGCGCGGGCGCATCGGAGAAATGCGTCGACAGGCCCGCGTCCCGATTGTCGAACCGAATGACATGCAGCCCACGCTCGACCAGCGCCGCGCAGAATCCGTCCGGCCAATTGATCAACTGTGCCCCGCCACCCATGATCAACAATACCGGCGGATCATCCGGATCACCCAACCGCTCATAAACCACATCGATCGTCGACGGCCCGACGCCACATGCCTTTTCCTCGGTCATTGCACTCCCCTGATCCCGGCTCGCTTTTCCGGAACGAGCTCCGGCCGACGAGTATGAACCCTCGAGAGGGCCTTGCGGCAAGGGGGCATGGGCGCTATACATTTAAGTGGGGAGGAAATCCATTCGACGATTCCGCGCTATCGCTGTCATACAGCCGCGCGCACCGCGACACCGACGACCGAGACGACGGCAAAGGCGGCCCCGATCAAGAGCATCGGTGCGAGCAGTGAGCCGGTGGCCATGGCGCCCAAGGCCGCGATGGCCAGCGCCATACCGCACTGACGGCTGGTATTGAGCAGTCCGGAGGCCGAGCCCGAAACATCCGCCGGGGCCACATGCATGGTCGCCGCGCTCAGCGATGAGGCCAGCATGCCCGCGGCCACGCCGATCAGGGCCGTGGGAATCAGTGTGGCCGTGAGGCTTCCGGTCGTCGACAGCGCCGCAGAGGCGACCGCGCCGACCGCGCCCGTCGCGGCCATGCCCACGATCACCGCCCGGCGATTGGCGGGAGTCACCCGCAGCGCCAGCAGATTACCGACGAACCAGGCGATACAGCACACCAGCAGGGCAATTCCGGCGCGCTGCACCGACATGCCGTGCACCCGTTGCAGATACAGCGACAGCACCAGTAGCGATCCGTAGGAGGCGAATTGATAACAGCCCCCGGCGAATACGATCAGCAGGAACGACCGATTCCCCGACAGCACCCGCGGAATCATCGGATGCGCCGACCGCAGCTGCAGCCGGCCCAGCGCCACCAGCCCGCCGATCGCCACGGCGATCAGCACCAGAATCCGCGGATCGCCGTATCCGACCTCATGCCCCTCGATCAGCACCGAGGCGATCGAGACCAGGACAACGCACAGCAGCACCTGCGGTCCCACCGCGAACCGCGCCTGCCGGTCGGCGGGCCGATCCCGGAACCCCCGCATCAGCACCAGCGCGATCAGGCATACCGGCACATTGATCAGGAACAGCCACCGCCAGCCCAGATAGCCGGTGATCAGCCCGCTCAGTATCGGCGCCGACGCGATGCCGACCCCGCCGACGACACCCCAGGCTCCGATGGTCCGCGACCGGCGCACCGGATCGCGAACACCCTTGGTCAGAATCGCCAGGGTCATCGGCAGCGCGAAACTGGCGCTCATGCCCTGCACCGCCCGCGCGGCGATCAGTTCGGCCGGAGTCATCGAGACGGCACACGCGACCGACGCCAGCAGGAATGCCAGCAACGACCAGCGATAGACGCGAGCCGCGCCGACCCGGTCGCCCAGCGCGCCGGATACGAGCAGGAAGACCGACAGGGCGATGGTGTAGGCATCCAGAAACCATTGCCCCGCAGCGGTTCCGGCCCGCAGATCGGCGGTGACGCTCGGCAGCGCCACATAGACCGCGGTCGCATCGAAGGCGACCAGGAAGTTGCCGATGCTCACGGCAACCACCTCGGCGGCGCCGATCGACGTCGCCCGGGCCGCCCCGGTTCCGGTGTCGGCCACCAGTTCTCGTACCATCACGTCTCCTTGCGGGCGGCCAACTCTCCCGGCAGCTGACTGGCGTACACGCACCAGTGAATCGGCGTCGCCACACCCGCCTCGCGACCGAACCGCACGACCGCCCCGTTCTGAAACTCGAGCTCCGAGGGCTGCCCGGCCAGCAGATCGCGCTGCATGGACGAGGTGGTATCCGGGCTGAAACCCTCGAATACCTTCATCATTCGGTCCACATCGGCCTCGCCGAGGCGGACCCCGCGTGCCCGCGCCACGGCCAGCACCTCCGCCATCGCGGCCCGGACCAGCCCATGAGTCTGCGGTGTGGTCGAGGTGAGCCCGACCGGCTGCCGCGACAGCGCTCCGATGCCGCCGTAGGAGGAGATCAGCATGAACTTGCGCCACAGCGTCGCCTGGATATCCTCCGATACGGTGACCGCGACGCCCGACTCGGTCAGCGCCGCTAAGGCGCCGTCCAGCGCGAGGCCGAAATCCTCGGTGGCCGGGCCGATTTCGAGCGCGGCGTCCGGACCGAGGCAGGTGACCGCCCACGGCGCGGTGCGCTTGGCGATGACCACGCAGCTGCAGCCGAGCACCCCGCGCGGCCCGAGCGCCGTCACCAGTTCCCCGGCCGCCTCCACCCCGTTCTGCAGCGGCAGGATCACCGTGGTCGGCCCGACGGCCGGGCGCAGCGCCCGCGCGGCCTCGGTGACCTGCCAGGCCTTCACCGCGACGATGACCAGATCCGCGGGCTCCTCCGGAACCTCGGAAACCACTGTGATACCGGGTATTTCGACCACCGAATCACCCTGGGTCAGAACCAGCGGGCCGACCGTGGCGGCCGCCACGGTCGACTCGCGGCCCACCAGGGTGACCCGATGCCCGGCCCGGGCCGATACGGCGGCGAAGTAGAGCCCTACTCCGCCTGCTCCGAATACGATGATGTTCACGACACCAACTCCACATTCTTCCGTTCCCGCAACGCTTCCAGCGCGCAGGTGTAGACCTCGTCCAGCCGAACGATATCGTCATAGAACGACTTGATCTGCGTTGAGAGCCGGGTGAATTCGGCCTGTTTACGGTCGAACAGCCGGTCCATATGACCGGCCAGCCGCCGATACACGTCCTCCACGAACGCCTCGTCGGCGAGGATCTGCGCGTCCATACCGCCCTCGGCCAGGATCTGGCGGATGTAGGCGGGGAACAACCCGATCCGGTTGAGGAAGTAGTCCACACCGCGCGAAACACCAAGATAGTCGGGCACATTGACGATGCCCGCATTCTCGTTGCGCACCAGGAATCCGCTGACGGCCCGGTACGGATCGGGCGCGGTGAGGAACACCTCCTCCGAAAGTCGCGCGGCCGCACCGAGTTTGTCCACATCCAACGGCGCGGCGGCCACGGCGATGTTGTTGTCGGCGAAGGTGGCGGCGATGGCCTCCAGCTCCGCGAGGCCCGCCCGGTTGCCCGCGCCCGCCACCCCGCCCTCGATCATCTGGAAGCCGTGGAATACCGAGGTCAGCGAGTTGGCGGTGCCCAGGCCGCGATCGTTGTGGCCGTGCAGATAGAAGGTGAACTCCGGATTGTCGCGCACCAGATTGGCCGCGAGCACGGCCGTCGAGTCCGGGACCAGCGTGCCCACCGAATCGTTGATGCGCACCAGGGTGATGCCCTGCTCGCGGCACCGCTCCAGCTGCCGGGCCAGATGGTCGTACTTGTCCTCGTCGACGGTGATGCCGAAGGCGTTGAGCAGGCTCGACCGCAGCTTGGTCACCCCGAGCGAGCGCAGCCGCTCCACGACCCGCTCGAAAAGATTGTTCGCGGAGTCGATTTCGATCATCCCGATGCTGACGTAGATCTCGGCGAGATACTCCTTGGGCATCCGCCGCTCGAGCTCGGCGACCAACGGCTCCCAGGTCTTGAGGGTCAGGTTGAAGGAGAACTGGGCCGCCTCGGGGATCCGGCCGAGCAGGAACTTGTCGTCGAGCACCGAGCGCACGAAGGCAGGTTCGGTGATGCCCGAGCCCACGTCGATATCGGTCACCCCCGCGGCGGTGATGGCCTCGATCAGCCGCAGCTTCTGCCGATCGTCGGCGCCGTAGGGTGCGCGCTCGCAGCCCTCGCGAATGGTTTCGTCGGAGACGGCGCGGATGTCGAAATCGCCATAGCGCGGCCGATGTCCGGTGGGAAAGCTCAGCATGACTACTCCTCGCAGGGTGAATTCCTGCGGCGACCGCACCGTCACCGCGCGGTGGAACGCCTTATCAGCGTTCACTGCTGTGAACGATAGACTCGTGAAATGCATTGCGCAAGATCGGCAGTTCCCCGGGAACACCAGGGAAACGCCAGCTCAACACGGACGTAACCGGCATCGGCCGACCGTTCGCGCCGGTGAACACTTATATTGAAGCTCGAATTAGGGGAACCTATGCGAAGGTGTTCATGCGCGTGAACGAATTACGTTAGGCTCGGGACAGGCGTCGATCAGCAGAATCGGAGTGAGGGCAGCGATGAGCAGCGCGGGCAGTGCCGCCGAACCGACCGAGGGCGATTCGTTCGCCGCCCGGTTGAACCGGCTGATCGCCGAGCACGAGGCCCGCACCGGTGTCACGATGTCGCTGAGCCACTTCATCCGCGACTTCGAGCGGACCACCGGCGTTCCGCTGAGCAAGGGGTATCTGTCCCAGCTGCGCAACGACCTGGCGCCCGAACCGCGGCTGGACCTGGTCCGCGCCTTCGCCCGTTACTTCGAGGTGGCGCCGGCCTACTTCCTCGGCGGTGAATCGGCCGGCGACGCCCAGCGCGAACTCGCCGAGGCACTGCGGCGGGCCGGGGCGAGCGCGCTCGGGATGCGCGCGGCGGGCCTGAGCGAGACCTCGCTGCGGCATATCGCTCAGATCATCGACAACATCAGGGCTCTGGAAGGGCTACCGCCCGTGGAAGATCCGGCGCCAGGCACCGCCGCAGCATCTCGAGCCGAGGACCCGCACGACGCGTCCGGCCGTAGGCCCGCGCGGCCGTGAGCATGCGGCGCAACTCCGCACGATAGGCCGCATGCGCATCCTCGTCGAAATCGGTTGCCGCGCCGATCGATCCGGCCTCGTCACCGGGACCGCGGCCCAGTAGCAGCGCCGCATCCGACAGCAGCACGACCTGGCGCACCACCTGAGTACCGATGCCGCGCGCCGAGAGCAGATCCCGCGGCGCCGGACTCGGCGGCGCGCCCAGCTGCGGGAACTGTTCCACCACCGCCACGCACAGCGGCCGCAGTCGGAGCAGATTCCTCGCCTCGGACACCAGAAGCACCGCACCCGAGGCGATTTCGACGAATACGATGCCCGCTACATAGATGATCGCGCCGAATACGTGCAGGATCAGCGCCGCCGCCTCCCACCGCTGCGCATCGACGCCCAGCAGCGGCTCGATCCCCGATAGCAGCCGCGCGAATCCGAACCCGCCGATCAGGATCGAGCCGAGAATCACCGCGGCGATGCCGAGGCGGGTGGTGCGCGCGGCCACATGGCGCAGCTGCGGCAGGCAGATGGCCACCACCATGGCCTTGGTCGCGAGCATCGAGACCGCGTAGGTCAGCAGATACACCGTGCCCACCGGCCGTCCCGCGACATTGACGATGTAGTTCGCGCCCGCCGGTCCCGGATACATCCAGACGAACGTCACCACCAACACCAGCTCGCCGACCCCGAACAGCGCGCCCAGCTGCCGGGCCCGCCGCGCGGGCACCGTCCCGTAGCGCCAGCCCAGCACGAGCAGGACGGTCGAGACATTCCAGGCGAGCCCGGTCATCTGCGTCACCAGCCCGAACGCGTGCCGGACGCCGAACGGTTCGGCCAGGGCCGGAACGAAGATCAGCGCCGCCGATTCGTAGAACGCGAATCCCAGCACCAGCGACCAGAACAGCAGCCACTGCGCCCGGCCACCGCGGCGCAGCCGCACCACACCCACCCAGATCGTGCCGAGAGCGAACAGGGCCGCGGGGATCTCGTATCCGACCAGATGCGCGGCGTCGGACGACAGCGAAATCAGCCACCCCCGGTGAGCGTGTCGGTGATCCGGCGGGCCACGCCCGAGGAGGCGGCGGTGGCCGAATACCGGGCCAGCCGCCAGGTGAGCCGGCGGGCGAACAGTTCGGCCTCCTCCTCGATCGGATCCTGAAAGTCGCTGCGGCACATGCTGTTCGCCCACCCATCGGCCGTCTCCGCCGGTGGCTGCGGCGCCAGGGGCCGATGTTCCAGCACGATATGGCCCAGCTCGTGTTGCACGATGTGGTTGCGGTGGGCCGCGGTGGCGGTGCGGTCGTAGAGGATCAGGTCGTGATCGGCCAGCGCCACCCACAGCCCGAAAACCTCTGTGCCGCCGAGGGATACGGGACGAAGTTCGATGGTCCTACCGGTGCGTGCGGCCACCACCCGCACCACCGCGCTCACGGCCGCGGGCGCGCCGTCGGCGGCGAGCGCGGCCACCAGATCGGCGCAGACGGCGTCGATATCGCGGGGCGGCTGCGCGGCGGCCGTCACCGCTGCGGACTTCCGAACCAGCGCAGCAGTGCCCGCGCGACCGCGTCGGGAGCCTCGCGATGCGGGAAGTGACCGACGTCGTCGAGCAGGCATGTCTCGAGGCCCGCCGGAAATCGCTCGGCCATGCCCTCGACCGCGGGCGGCGCCACACAGCCGTCGGCCGTGCCGTGAATCATCAAGGTGGGCACCGGAATCCGGGTCGCGGACGCCTCGACATCCGCCTCGTCGCCCGCGCCCCAGTCCCAGCGGTTGCGGTAGTAGTCGAGGGTCACCGCGATCCAGTCCGGATTATCGCTCGCACGCAGGGCCGATTCGATCTCCCCGGGCCCCGGCCGCCAGGTCGGCGACCATTCCCGCCAGATGTGCGCCACGAATTCGTGCCGGTCCGCGGCCAGCAGCCGCGGGCCCATCGGTGTGTTGAAAAGCCATTGGTACCAATACATCCGGGCCTGCCGCACGGAGACGATCGGCTCCGCGACCGTCGGCGCCCAGGGCGCGGAGAGGGTAGCCATGCGGCTCACCCGCCGCGGGGCGAGGAGGGCGACACGATAGGCCGTCCGCGCACCCCAATCGTGCCCGGCGAGCAGGAATCGGGGCCATTCGAGCGCATCGGCCAGCGCCAGCAGATCGTCGGCCAATTCGACCAGCCGCCCGCGCCGCGGCGTCGACGATTCGAGAAATCGGGTGGCCTCGAATCCGCGCAGCGCCGGAACCGCGACCCGGAAACCGGCTCCGGCGAGCTTCCCGGCGATGACGTCCCAGCCCGCGGGCCCGTCGGGCCAGCCGTGCAGCAGCAGCACGGGCATACCACCGGCACCCCCGTACGTCCGCACCTCCACCTCGAGCTGCGGGGTCCGAACCGTCAGATGCTCTGCCATCGCGGCCCCCGAAATCGTCGCCGGCCCCCTTGCTCCCGAACTGAAGGCAACGTTACCGCGAACGCCACACCCCCGCCTGTCGAGCACAACGGGCCAGGGTGTCGAATTCTCGATGCGGGCTATCCGTGGCATACGGCGCAACGAGAGAGGTGGTGCTCGGATGTTCAGGTCCGGCGTGGAGAAGATGGTGCGGTCGCTGCTCGACAACGCGTCGCGGCTGCAGGCGCCCGCCGTGGGGCGGTATGTGGCGAAGCTGCGGCGCACGTATCCACAGGACAACCCCGCGCAGATCATCGCCCGGCTCGAGCGCCGATTCCTGCTCATGGTGACCGCGAGCGGCACCACGGTCGGCGCCATCGCGGCCGTACCCGGCATAGGCACGATCCTGTCGCTGTTCGCGATGACCGCGGAGACCGCGTTCTTCCTGGAGGCCTCGGCGGTATTCACCCTGGCCGTCGCCGCGGTGCACGGCATCGTGCTCGAGGATAAGGAGCGTCGCCGCACCCTGGTGCTGGGCGTCGCGCTGGGCGAGTCCGGCATGGAGGCCGTGCAGCAGGGCGTCGGACACTCGGCGAAGAACTGGCCCGATCTGCTGGCCAACCGGATTCCCGGCATTCGCGGCATGAACGACGGTCTGCTGAAGCGATTCGTGGTCCAGCTGATCACCAAGCGCGCGGTGCTCATGTTCGGCAAGGTGCTGCCCGCCGGGATCGGCGCGGTCATCGGCGGATTCGGCAACCGGGTCATGGGCCGATCCGTGGTCCGCAACGCCCGCAAGGCGTTCGGCCCCGCCCCGGCCACCTTCACCGCACCGCGCGCTGGGCAGGGTAATGTCCGGGGCGCCCTGACCAGCTGAATGCCGTTCCGGCCGGTGGGCGACAATGACACGATGGATGCCGCGACCTGTGTGCTGGCCAAGTTCGGCGAGATCGCGCTCAAGGGCCGCAATCACCGCTGGTTCGAGAACACGCTGATTCGCAATATGCGCCATGCGATCGGCGTGCGCCGGGTCGATATCCGCCGCCGGGGCGGCTTTCTCATCGTCTCCACACCGCACCTGGAATCCGCGGAACTCACCCATCGGCTGCGGCAGGTGATGGGCCTGACCGTGGTGCAACCCGCCGTGCGCGTGCCGTTCACCGCCGACGCCGCGGCCGAGGCGGCCGTCGGCCTGCTGCGCGATCACCCGGGGCCCTCGCCCACCTTCGCGGTGCGAGTCCGGCGGCGCGGCAAGAGTTTTCCGCTCACCTCCGATCAACTGGCCGCCCATATCGGCGCGCGCATCTGCCGCGAATTCGGCTGGACGGTCGATCTGCGCGCGCCGGAACTGGCGGTGGTCGTGGAGGTCGATCCCACCGAGATCTTCGTCTCGGTGGACCGACTGCCCGGACAGGGCGGCCTGCCGGTGGGTTGTACCGGCCGCGCGCTGGTGCTGCTGTCGGGCGGCTACGACTCCCCGGTCGCGGCGTACCGATCGATGCGGCGCGGATTGCAGTGCGATTACGTGCATTTCACCGGCGCGCCCTATACCGACCCCGCCTCCACCTACAAGGCCTATGCGCTCGCCTACCGGCTGTCCCGCTATCAGCCACGGGCCCGGTTGCATATCGTCCCGGTCGGCCGGGGGCAGAAGGCGCTGGCCACCTCGGGCTCCGGTCCGATGCAGACCATCGCGCAGCGCCGCCTGTATCTGCGGGTCGCGCAGCGCCTGGCCCGGCGGCACGACAATCAGGTGCTGGTGACCGGCGACAGTCTCGGACAGGTCGCGAGCCAGACCCTTGCCAATCTCGCCGCCACCGACGGCGCCTGCGATCTGCTGGTGCTGCGCCCGCTGATCGGTTGGGACAAACAGGAAATCATCGCCGAGGCGCGCCGCATCGACACCTTCGATATCTCCGCACTGCCCGATGAGGACTGCTGCCGACTGTTCACCCCGCCCGAGGTGACGACCCGGGCCGTTCCCACCGAACTGGCCGAGGTGGAGGCCCGGGCCGATATCGATGCCCTCGTCGAGGACGCGCTGGCACAGGCCTACAGCATCGTGGTGAATCCGGGATCAGCGGCTGCCGATGGGCTGCTGCAGGATGCCGCCCAGCAGCGTGTTCACCCCTTGTAACCAGACCGGCCAGGTCGCGGGGTCCAGCGCCATCGAACCCTCCTGATGGATATCGCAGCCGCCGGGCACCGGCACGCCGTCGAAACGATCCTTCATCCACAGCAGAACCCTTGGCAGGGAGTCGATTTCGAGGGTTATATGCTCGCTGAAGTTGTCCCGCACGTATTGCACGCGGGCCTTGGGATCGGCACAGTACTTGTCCACCAACCGATTCACCGGACCCACCGGGGCGAATTCGTCGGGATTCGACTGGTACAGGAACTCCGGCATATCGGGGGTCGAATGCCCGAGCGAGATCTCGTCGAAGACCTTGGTCAGCACCCGATCATGCATCGGATCGGGCGTGTCGAACAGCCCCGTGATGTTCACGAACGGCACGATTGCCGCCGACCACAGGCACAGCGCGTTCTTCGGCCCGATCATGGCCTTGCCGAAGGCGTTCATATGCTGCTGGATGTAGGCGTCGAGCTCGGGGTATTCCCGTGCGACGCCGAACATCCCGGACAGGATCAGGCCGGAGCCGAGATTGTTGCTGGCCAGCGCGATCGTATCCCGCAGATCCGGCTGATTACCGCCCGCCATCGCGCCGACGATATTCAGATCCGGCGCGTAGGAGGCATGCAATTCGGCGGCATGATCGGTGGCCATCGCACCGCCGGAGTAGCCCGCCATGCCGACCTTGGTATCGCGCCCCGGCAGGCCCATGGGCTGGAAATCCTCCGCCGCACGAATGCCGTCGAGGGTGATCCGCCCCTCCAGCGGGCCCGCGGCGAAGGCCGAATTCGGGCCCTCGTGATCGGGCATCGCGACCGCCCAGCCCGTGCCCAATGCGGTCAGCGGCAGCACGAATTCGAAGGGTATGTCGAACTGCCCGGTGATCTGCCCCGGAATCGAGGCCTGTTGCAGCGCATAGGACGGGGCGCAGTACTGGGCGTTGGAGTCCTCGGGGAATTGATACGACAGCAGATTCCGCGGTTGCCCGCCGTTATCGCCGCGCGGCTTCATCACCGTGGTCACGGCCGCGATCGGCTCACCCCGGGTGTTGGTCGAGCGGAACGACAGCTGCCAGGCATCGATATTCAGCGGGACGATCGAATAGAAGCCCAGATGCACCTCCCGGGCGGCGATGATCTCACCGGGCTGCTTCGAGGCGACCACATCGGCGGGCGGGTTGTAGAAGGCCGGATCGAATTCCGGCGGGGACGGCGGTACCGGGAACGGTAGCGCCGGTTGGACGGGAACCGGAGGCGCATCGGCCAGGGCCGCACCCGAGTGAACGACGGCCGCTACACACGCCGCAACGAGACATATGATCATCGACCCTGGACGACGCCGGGCCGCGCGAAAACTGGTAACGCTCATTCGACCTTCCTCGACCGGCCGCGCCCGGACAGGCCCTTCGAATGAGCACGCATCGACGCGGAGTGGTGCTAAAAGCACACAGCACAAGCCAGGCATAGCGATACCAGCAGACACATGAAAACGATCACCGGAAGTTGGGCATAGTGCACAAACTTAGCCGGAAGTCTTCCGGGCCAGCGCCGCCGCGCGCAGACCCGTGAGCACCGCGTCGAATCGGGACAGTTTCTTATCGATCCGGCCCGGCCGGGCGGGATAGGGCCGCAGTTCGGGATCCACATCGGCGCCACCGAGCAGGTGCCGGGCCCGCTCATAGGCGGAAGTACAGGAGTTTATCGAGGTCGCTGACATGGCCTTACCTCCTGGAGCCGGGTCCGCAGCCGGACCGCCCTGCCTACAGGATTACCCGGAATCCTCGAATTTCAATCGGACACGCCCAGCGGAGGCCTAACGACCGACGAGCCACACCACCAGCCCGACGATCAGAGCGATCACCAGCAGGGTCATCGCCCGGCCCAGCCCACCGCCGGGCACCCACTCCAGCAGGCCCGACAGTTGCGATCCGTGTCGATCGAACAGCCGTCGAATGCCCGCCTGCACATCGACCGTCATAGCTTCGATTCTCGGAAAATCACCGGCCCGGCCGCATCGCCCCACGGTCTCGACCTGTGTCATCCCGCGGTCGCCGCCGTATCCCCCTCGATGCCGAGGGGGTCCCCCGACAGGGGTACGTTTCGAACCGGCGTGCCCGGTTATCCGGCTGTTATCGACCAGTCGCATACGAAGGGAACTCGGATGATGACGGACACCTACGACAACATCGAGCCCTGGTTCGACAAGCTCGGCTCCCTCGACGCCGACGATCCACACCGTGCGCAGCTGCGCGAGGAGATCATCGGCCGCTGCCTGGAACCCTGCTACGAGCTGGTCGAACAGGCCATGGCGGTGCGTCCGCTGCTGGCCGAACTACCCGAGCGCGAACGCACGGCGCTGATTCTGCGGTTCTTCGAATCCAAGACCCAGGCTCAGATCGCCGAGGAGCTCGGCGTCTCGCAGATGCACGTCTCGCGCATTCTGACCAAGACGCTGCGATCCCTGCAGGCACAGGCTGCGTAACTCGAGCACTCCGATTCAGGAGGACGTCATGGGCAACCTCGCACCGGCACGCTGGTCGCTGTCCGCGGCCGTGGCGCTCACCGCCGCACTGACCGCGGGCGCAGGCCGCGCCGACGCGGCCGATCTGCCGATCATCGGCGGCGGATCGGGCATCGTCATCGCCAATACGACCGAATGCACGCTGACCACCATCGGCCACGACGACGCGGGCCGGCTGGTCGGGCTGACCGCCGGACATTGTGGTGAGCCGGGACAGAGCGTGCTGTCGGAGACCGATCCGAACGCGGGTGTGCTCGGCCGGGTCGCGGCGAGCAATCACGATCTCGACTATGCCGTCATCGAATTCGATCCCGATCGGGTCGCACCCTCGGACCGGGTCGGCTCGGTCAGCATCACCGCGGTCGGCGGGCCCGCGCGATTCCCGGCGACGGTCTGCAAGAAGGGCCGCACCACCGGCACCAACTGCGGCGTCGTCTGGGGCGACGTCTTCGCCAGTGGCACCGAGACCTGGACCCAGATGTGTGTGCTGCCCGGTGATTCCGGTGCACCCGTCGTGGCCGGGTCGACACTGGTCGGCATGGTCAACGCGTATCTGGGCGTCGGCTGCGTCGGACCGGAGGTGGGCACGACCATGGCGGCCATTGCGGCGGATCTGGACGCGACTCACGGTGTGGGCGCCGGATTCCAGCCCGCCCGCGGCGCGGACCAGGGTGTGCCCGCGGCGGGCGGCAGCTGAGCCGTCAGTCGTTGTCGGCCAGGGAATTCCAGAACGCCGTCTCGTAGACGTGCAGTGCCCGCGCCTCGTGCAGGGCCTCGTCCGGATCCTCGCCCGCGCGCAGGCCCTGCGCCACGACATCGGTCGCCTGCTCGGCGAATCCGGGCGGAGTGGCCGCGAAGAATCGGAAGAATCCGACCTCCTCCTCGCTGAAATCGTAGTGGGCGACAAGGGCATTCGCGGCCCGCGCGCAGTAGCCGCCCCATTCGCCGAGATTGGCCAGCATCGCCAGCGTCATCCCGCTGAGACTGCCGATCAGCGCCCGCTGCGCGATATAGGCGGGATATGCCTGCGCCATCGGTTGCGGGCGATAGGATCGAAAGTCCTTATCCTCCAGCCCCAGTGCCGCACCGAAGTCCGACAGCAGCCGCAGCGCAGCCGATTCCCCGCCTGCCAGCGTCAGGAAGAAGTCGCGGGCGGGCGCATCGGGGAATCGCGTGACGAACTGCGCGAAGCTGCGCAGATCGCTGCTGACGATGTGATACTGCTCTCCCGCAAGCGAATTCAGCCGCTCTCGCGGCAGCTCGGCGGATTCCAACAGATCGAGGAAGCGATTGGGCGAGGCGGTGATCTCCGCCCGGGCCCGCTGAACCAAATCCTTCGCACGTGCTACCGAATCGTCCATACCCGGCATTGTGCGCGATGAACCGACGGGGGGACAGCCCCGTGCGCGGCGGTAGCCTGGCTGCTATGTCGCAGAGCTTCGTGGAACGGGCCGGTCGGATCGTCGAGGCACTGCTGGAGGTGGATCCGCATGCGGCCGCCTTCGCGGGCGATCACCGGGTCGACGATCGGTTGCCCGACTGGTCGGCCGAGGCGGTGCGGGCGCAGGCGGCGATGCTGTGTGAGGCGTCGCATGTGCTGACGGAGGTGGACGACGACGAGCTGGATGCCGAGGATTCCGTGGACCTCGCACTGCTGCAGCGCGAGATCGACGCACGGCTGTTCCTGCTCGACGAGGTCCGCGAGCATGAATGGAATCCGTTGCCGCACAACCCCGGACCGCTGCTGTATGGACTGCTGGCGCGGCCCTTCGCACCGCCGGAGCAGCGGTTGGCGGCGCTGTCGGCCAGGCTCGAGGCCATCCCCGACGCGCTCGCGGCCGCCCGCGCGACGCTGACCGACTGCCCGCGCATCCATGTCGAGACGGCCATCGGGCAGTTCGGCGGCGTGACCGCGCTCATTCGCGATCAGGTGCCCGGGCTGGCCGCGCAGGTGCCGGGCGCGGAGGTGACTCGAGTTGTCGACGCCGCGACGGCCGCGTTGACCGAATTCACCGACTGGCTGAGCGAACGGCTCGACCGATCCGATCGCGATCCGCGACTGGGCCACAAGCTCTGGGCGGCCAAACTCTGGCACACCCTCGACAGCGATCTGAGCGCCGAGGAGGTGCTCGACCGCGCGCACCGGCACCTCGATCGCGTCCACGACGAGATCCGTGCCGCCGCGGGCGAATTGCTCGGCGTCGCCGCCCCCGATGAGGGGACCGTCCGCGCCGCGCTCGACCGGCTGGCGGCCGAACGCCCCGATGACGACACGATCGTCGCCCTGGCCCGCACGGCCCTGGCCGAGGCCGAAACCTTCGTCACCGCACACGATCTGGCCACGCCGCTACCCGACGCCCTGGTCGTACAGGAGATGCCGGAATTCGCGCGCGGCGTCGCGGTCGCCTACTGCGATCCGGTCGGACCGCTCGAAACCGCCGATATCCCAACATTCTTCGCCATCGCGCCCACGCCGGGCGACTGGCCGGCCGAGCGAATGGCGTCGTTCTATCGCGAATACAACAATCACATGCTGCGCAATCTGACCGTGCACGAGGCGATGCCGGGCCACTACCTGCAGCTGGCCCACGCCCGCCGGTTCCGCGGCTCGACCCCGGTCCGGGCGGTCTGCGCGAGCGGCACCTTCATCGAGGGCTGGGCCGCCTACACCGAGGAGCTCATGGCCGGGCACGGCTTCGGTGGCCTGCCGGTGCGCATCCAGCAATTGAAATCCCAGCTGCGCATGACCATCAACGCGATCCTCGATCACGGCGTGCACTGCGCCGATATGAGCGAGGCCGAGGCGATGGATCTCATGCTGCGCCGCGGATTCCAGGAGGAGGGTGAGGCGGCCGGGAAATGGCGCCGCACCCAGCTCGGATCCACCCAGCTGTCCACGTATTTCGTCGGTTACTCAGAAATGGCCGAGATCGCCGCGAATCGCCCGAACGGTATCCCGTTGCGGCAGTGGCACGATGCGATGCTCGCGCACGGATCGCCCTCCCCACGCCAACTCCGCAGGCTGCTAATTCCCGAGTCGGATTAAACGGTCAATCGACACGCCGTGGACATTACCGACAAACAGAATAACTAATGGTTTGCTCGAGTAATGCGATCGATCGCGAAATGGGCCATTGCGGTCATGGCGGTATGCGCGCTTTCGGTTTGTGCCGGTCCCGCTGCGGCGGATTGTGAGGCGGACTGTTCCGCCCAGATCGCCGAGGACGATATCGCCGAGGACATCTCCTCGGCCCTGGCACTGGCGGTGCCGAACATGATCGGCATGGGCGTGGGGGTGATGCTGCCGCTGGTCCGGGTCGCGCCGCAGACCATCGCGCGCTTCATCGTCCCGCCCGATCAGTTCGACGCCTTCGACAACATCATCACCCGCGAGAGCGGGTGGAACACCTTCGCCGTGAACCCCTCCTCCGGCGCGTACGGCCTGCCGCAGGCACTGCCGCCGCAGAAGATGGCCAGCCACGGCTGGGACTGGCCCTACAACCCGATCACCCAGATCCGTTGGGCCTACGACTATATGAACCAGCGCTACGGCAGCCCCAACGCGGCCTGGGCATTCTGGCAAACACACGGATGGTACTGACGGATCGATTGTGAACCCCCACGAACAGCTGTCAGAATCGAAGGCAGGGTTGCGAGCACTCTGGATGCTGCTACCCGTGGAGTCGTAACCCCCGCGGGTGTCGGGCTAACGAAAGGCATCGACCATGTTCGTGCGCGTGTTCGCCCTGTCCTTCATCGTCGCCGCGGTGGCATTGGTCGCCGCGGCCGTCTACGGCGGCCCCGAGGCCGTGGTCCTGGCCGCGATCCTCGGCGTGCTCGAGGTTTCGCTGTCGTTCGACAACGCCGTCGTCAATGCGTCTGTGCTGCAACGGATGAGCCAGTTCTGGCAACGCATGTTCCTGACCGTCGGCATCGTCATCGCCGTATTCGGCATGCGGTTGGTCTTCCCCCTCGCCGTCGTGGCCATCGGGGCCCATCTGGACCCGATCAAGGCGCTGGACCTGGCCCTGAACCCACCGGCGGGCGGTATGCCCTTCTTCCCGGACGGGCGGCCGAGCTACGAGACGCTGCTCAACGAGGCCAACCCCAAGATCGCCACCTTCGGCGGCATGTTCCTGCTACTGCTGTTCCTGAACTTCGTCTGCAGCCAGCGCGAGATCACCTGGCTGTCCTGGCTGGAGCGTCCGCTGGCCCGGCTCGGGCGATTCAACATGTTCACCACGGTCGTCTCGCTGATGGTGCTGGTGGTGGTCGCCGGATTCATCGCACCGGACGACAAGGCCGATGTGGTGATGGTCTCGGGCGTACTGGGCATGGTCACCTACATCCTGGTCGACGGGCTCGGCGCCCACTTCGACAACGAGATCAGCGACGAAGAACCCTCCGGTCCTTCCCGAGCCGCCCAGGTGGTCGGCCGCGCCGCCTTCTTCCTGTTCCTCTACCTCGAGGTGCTGGACGCGTCGTTCTCCTTCGACGGGGTGATCGGCGCGTTCGCCATCACCTCCGATCCGATCATCATCGCGCTCGGCCTGGGCCTGATCGGTGCGATGTTCGTCCGGTCGATCACCGTATATCTGGTCCGCAAGGGCACGCTGTCGGAGTACGTGTACCTAGAGCACGGGGCGCACTGGGCGATCGGCGCATTGGCCTGCGTGCTGCTCTACTCGACCGGCCAGCACATCGACGAGATCACCACGGGCCTCATCGGTGTGGCCATCATCGTCGCGGCCTATCTGAGCAGCGTCGTCTACAACCGGCGGCGGCGTTCGTCCAGCAGCGGCGCGGGCCCGGATATCGAACTACCCACGCCGCCACGCGAATACGTCGGCCCCGCCTAACGCCGGTCGAAGACCCCGCGCAGATACTCCGCCTGTCCGGCGTGCTGTAGATCGTCGGAGATCACGCTCACCAGCCGCACGCCGAGGGTGACCGGCGGATCCCAGCGCCGGTCGACGATGCGGGGCAGATCGTCGTCGGTGAGGCCCTTCAGAAAGTCCAGCGTCTGCTGGTGCACGGCGTCGTAGTAGGCCGTGAGCAGTTCGGCCGATGCGGTGATCCGCGCGACATCGCCCGAGCCGTGGCCGTATCCGGTATCGCTCGGATCGATCGACAGCCCGAACCGGTCGTACCAACCCCGCGCGGTCCACACCTGCTCGACCCCCGCGGCGTCGGCGAGGTGATCGTCCTGCACGCGGGTCAGATGCCAGACGAGCCAGGCGATGGAATTGGCGTCCGGGTCGACCCGATAGGTCAGCGCGTCCTCCCCCAGTCCGTCGACCGCATGGTGCACCACCTCACGGATCCGCTCGAACGCATCGGTCAGCACCTCGGCGCTGGTCATGAATCACTCCTTCCCCTGAAGGCATCATCGTCTTCACATACGCTACCCACGCCCACCGGCGAGTCGCAGGATCATCGCGACCGTCGCCGCGCTGTAGGCATGGCTGGCCGCGGCCGGGCGGCGCGACGGATAGTTCGAGCGGTGCGTGACGACGACCCCGCCCGCGCGGATCACGGTCGCATCCGCCACGGTCGCAACGCAATTGCCGCCCGCCTTCGCGACCAGATCCACCACGACCGCCCCCGGGCCGAGCGCCGCCAGCGCGGCATCGTCGAGCAGAAGCGGCGCACGCGCACCGCGATGAGTGGCGGCGCAAACGATGAGATCGGGCTTGCCATCGCGGATCCAGTCCAGGATCGGCGCCGGATCGCCGCCGGGATTCACCCGGAAATCGCAGGGCCCCAGGGCGATCACCGCATCCCGCTGCTCGGCGCGATTGCCGACCACCACCGGCGGTTCGTCCCCGCAGGCATGCGCCGCCGCCAGCGCCGACCGCCCGGCCTGACCGCTGCCGAGCACCAGCGACCGGATCGGCCGGATGCGCGCGTGGGCCGGGATCAGTCGACGCCCCGCCCGATACGCGACACCTCCGGCGATCCGGCTCATCGCCGTCAGGGCGTCCGCCTCCGGCGGGCCCTCGCGCGAGACCGATTCGAAGGCAACCGATTCCACGCCCAGCGCCCGCAGCATCGCGATCTGCGCCGCGCGGTGGATCGGATCCTGGAATCCGACCAGTGTCAGGCCCGGGCGGCGCGGCATCGTCTCCAGCGCGAAGACGGGCGGTTTCACCCAGGCGACCAGATCGGCGGGCGCGAATACCTCCGCACCGGACGCGACCAGCCGGGCGCCCGCCGCCCGATAGCAGTCGTCGTCGAATCCGGCGTATCGGCCCGCACCACACTGCACCACGACAGCCATACCCGCCGCGATCAGGCGGCGCACATCCTCGGGAACGAGCGCGACCCGCCGCTCCCGGGCCGCGGTCTCCCGCAGCACCCCCACGATCACGGTGTCACCGAATCCGGTTCCGGCAGACCGTATTCGGCCAGCACGGCACGATAGGTGAGCCCGCCGGCGAGATCGGCGACCAACCGCTCGAGACGATCGAACAGCTCATCGGCCAGCTCCCTGGACTCCTGCCGCGGCGCCTTGCGCGGCCCGAGCACATTGAGGCGGACGCCGCGCCGCGGCGACCCGGTGCGATCCAGCGCGACGCTATCGATCCCGGCCGCGAGCAGCAGCAGATCCTCGAGCCGCGCGGCGGAGTCGATGCCCGCGGCATCGAGCAGGGCCTCGTCGAATACCACCGACAGGAACATGCCCTCCGCGAATCCCAACGGCCGCAGCGCCTTACGGCCCAGCCGCCGATTGAGGTCATCGATCAAATCGAGGGACCGCCCGAGCTGTTCGGCCATGATCTTGCGGTTGTGTTCGAAGTAGCTCTCGGGCGTGTGCTCGAGCACCGCGCGGGCCAGATGGGTCGTCTCCCGTTGGAACGCGATGGTGAGCCGAGCCTGGATCCGCGCCAGCCAGGCGGCGTCGCCCGTACACGCCGCGCCGATCTTGCACGGCCCGAAGGCGTTGTAGCCCTTGGAGTTTCCGGTGATCGTGAGCACCCGGTCGTAGAGCCGCACCGGTCCCGCGGCGGTCGTGACCGCCAGCGCCGCGATGGGCAGATGGGCGGCCGCTATCTGATCGAAGGCCATATCGCAGATCACGGGCGTATCCGCCTCGGCGAGGACCCGGCCGATCGCCAGCAGTTCGGCCCGCGAATACCGCGCGACAACGGGATTGCCGGGCAGCGTGAGCACCACGCCGCACAACTCCCCCGATCGCCGATACCGGTCCAGGCATGCCGCCAGCGCCCGCGGATCGATCGCGAACCGATCGTCCGGTGTCGCCGGACAGGTGACGATCCGAAGTCCGGACTTCTGGATATGGATACCAGCGCTCTTGTAGAAGCCTTCGGGGCAGACGATCACGCCTCCGGGCCGCGCCAGCGTCGCGATCGCCTCTTCCAGGATCACCGTGCTCGAATACGGGCAGACGATGACCTCATCGGGCCGCACCCGCACGCCCGGCACGTCGTCCGCGCGGATGGCCAACCGCCCGAACAGCTTATGCGCGGCCAGTTCCCGCAGCACCAGTGGCTGCCGCTTATCGTAGAGTCGTCCGTCGGCGTAGTCCGCCGGCGGCTGGGTGTGCAGCAGTTCGTCCCAGGCCCGGTCCAGCGCCGCGACGGCCGCGGAATCCATTGTCAGGCCGGTCTCGCCGTGATAGGCGTCGATGACACCGGAATACATCCGGCCGCGCGTACCCACGAACCGGGTCGAGGCGGTAAGGACCCGGCGCACCAGACGTTTGCGCGCCTCCGATCGGGTCGACAACTCCGCGATATCGGGGACGGCCCGGTCGGCGCTCACGACTGTCCGCCTTCCGGCGCCGTCTCGCCGGGCAGGGGAATCCGGTCCCAGGCCCGGCCGAGGGCCTCGCGGAACAACTCACGGCAATTGCCCTCGGTGAGCCGCTCGAATTCGGCCAGCGGCGGCGTCGCCGCGATATCGCCGACCACGATCGCCGAACCGATCTGCCGCAGTTCGTACAGCTTCTCGAAGCGCCGGATCGCGAAGGCCACATCGTGTTTGAGCACCGAGAACCGGGTGGCGACCCGCGCCTGGCGCGAGTAGTCGTACTCGCCGACGCAGACATAGCGATCGTCGACGATCAGCTGACTCTGCGCGTTGCGCGCGTGTTCCCGTTTGACCAGAACGCTTTCCACACCGGAGCGGACCTGCCGCCACAGCTTGTCGTCATAGGGCCAGACATCGTCGATCCGGTCCAGCACGTACATCCGGCGCACCTGCACCCGGGGCTCGTGCACGTTATCGGCGAGCCGGACGATCGCCGCGTGATAGTCGTCGCCGACGTCACCGCCGATGGTGCCGAGATCGGCGGTGTGGATGGCCCGGATCGAGCGTTCGGCCTGCTCGAGGATGGTCAGCCAGTCGTTGATCGTGTTCCATTCCCACACCGTCGCGCTGCGCGAGGGGATCTGGGCGAGGATCTCCTCGGCGCGATCGAGCTGGCGAGCGGCGATCAGCCGCAGCGGTTCGATGTCCTCGGTCGAGGTGCGGGCGTCGATCACGCTCTGCGCGATCGACAGCACCCGCTCGACGATCCCCGGATCCTTGCCCAGCAGAATGTTGAAACGCATGCGCAGGTCGTAGTGTCCGCCGTCGGCCTCGGTCGCGGCGTCCGGTACGGCGGTCATCGGAAGTTCCTCGCCCAGTGCCGAGCTCAGTCGTTCGCGCAGCGATAGCGGCGGGACGCGGGTTCCGTTCTCGATCTGCTGGATCAGACTGCGTGAGCAATCCGCCTTCTTCGCGAGGGCCGCCTGGGTATAGCCCCGCTCCGTCCGGAGGCGGCGAACCAGTTGACCGATCGGCTCCCCTCCTGCATGCCCAGAGAGTGTCACGCTGCCCGATTCTAGCCACAGATATGCCGGTGCGTGTCAATCATTCTGCGGGACGCTTTCATCGATGACGAAAGGCCCGTAATGCAACATTTGTAGTGGTACACAAGGCGGCTTTAGAGCAGCTTCGCGGCGGTCGAGATCGCCCAAATGCCTACGCGCCGGCAGCAATTCACGCATCGATCGCCAGGATCCAGGCTCACACGTGAACAAATGCGCACACCATGACTTTTCACAAGCATCTCGGATACAAAGATATCCAAAAGTGGCGCGGCGCTTAGATTGACACTCCCGATTCATGGTTCGTAGCATTTAGATACGGCCATCGCTTACCACGGCTGGATGGCCTCGACGATCGAGGGCAAGACCATGACACTCCGGATCACCGCATGGTTGATCACCAGCAATGTCACCCCCGAATTCGCACAGTTCCTACCCACCGCCACCGGCGGTTACTGGACCCTGAGCTGGTTGCCCGAGGCCGCGCTGACCCGCGACCAGGCCATCAGCGGCATGGTGCTCGACGAAACCCTCAGCGATCCCAGGCTCGTCCACAACGGCCTGGCCTATGAACTGGCGGCCTTCCGCGCGGCCGAGGTGGGAATCACCTTGGAGCGCGCGCTGATTCGCCTCTACGGCCGCATCATCGCCCATGCCGGGGAGGCCGCCCGCGAAACCGAGTCGTCCCGGGGGGACGGGCCCGGCCGGCCGCTCATCGCGGCCGGCCGGGTGTAACCCGGCCCCGTCACATCGAGGGCAGCTGCGCGCCCTGCACAACCTCGATATCGAGATCGATCCGGACGGTCGTCCCGACCGCCGCCACCCCCGCCCGCACGATCGCGTTGTAGTCGATCGCGAAATCGTTGCGGTGCAACAGGGTTTCGGCATGGAAGGCGGCGCGCACGCCGCCCCACGGATCCGGTCCGAAGCCACCGTAGGTGACGTCCAGCTCGATGGGACGCGCCTGCCCGTGCAGGATCAGCTCGCCCGCCATGGTGAAGGTGTCCGCGCCGGTGCGGTGAAATCCCGTGCCCGCGAAGGAGATCAGTGGATAGCGTTCCGCATCCAGGAAATCCGCCGACCGCAGATGATCGTCGCGCATGCCGATACCGGTATCGATGCTCGCGGCCTTGATCTCCGCCGAACCGGTGGACTGCTCGAAGTTCTGCGCGATCTCGAGCCGCCCGCTCACCTCGGCGAATCGGGCCTTGATGCTGGCGATGCCCAGATGTCGCGCGGTCACCTGGACCGTCGAATGCACCGGATCGATGGTCCAGGGCCCGGGCGGCGGAACGGCGATCGTGCCCGCCTCCGGCTCCAGGACCACATCGCCGAGCCGACCCGAACCGTCCGAGGACACCCGGGCGACCCGGGCGAGGGGCCGGAAGCCGGGCGCGGTCACCACCGCCGTATGCGCGCCCGCGGGCAACGGCCGGGTGGCCGCCGCCCCGGTGGCATCGGCGACCGCCCGCGCCAGCTGCCGCCCACTCGAATCCGTCACGGTCAGAACGGCATCCGGCACCGGCCAACCCTCGGCGGTATGGATGCGCGCGGTCAAACCACTCATGAAACTACCCGTCGCTCACGCCGTTGTTTCCTCGTAACCCAGCCGCACATCGTGGGTTATCTCGCCGCCTGCCACCGTGACCCGGCTCGTCACCGGCGGATAGCCGCGGGCCACCACGGTGTACTCACCCTCGGGCAGATCGGTCACCACGTAATGGCCGCTCTCGTCCGTGCGGGCGGAGGCGACCAGTTCCCCGCGCTGGTCGAGCACCGCGACCTGTGCGTCGGCCACCATCCGGCCCTCGGCCCACGCCGATCCGGTCAGCACCGTCATCGGGGCGAGTTCGATGTCGTAGCGCAGCAGCCCGCTCTCGGGCACCGTCAATGTCATTGCGCTGGGCCGCATCTGGTCGGCGACCGCCACCAGCGTATAGGTGCCCGACACCACGCCCTGACAGACGTATCCGCCGTCCTCGCGGGTGACCGCCGCGCCCACGACCTCGCCGCGCAGATCGGTGAGGGTGACCGTCGCACCGCTCACCGGCTCCCCGCGTCCGGCCGCGCGCACCACACCGGACAGCTCACCCGAGCCGAGCAGCGTGATGTCCAGCGCCTGCGCGCGCTCTCGCACACTCACATTCACGGCCGCGGGCTGATGCCCACCGGCGGACACGATGAGCACGTAATGCCCCGAATCCGGCGCCGCGATGCGATAGCCGCCGTCGGGTCCGGCACTGGCCCGCGAAACCTGATGCCCGCGTTGGTCGATCAGGGTCAGCGCCGCGGCGGCGACCGGATGGCCGTCCTCGCGGCGGATGCGACCGCTCACGGCGCGCGATTCGCCGTCGGCTCCGGGGTATCCCGGGTATTCCTCCGCCGTCAACTGCGCCACCGCTCCCGAGTACGCCGCCATGTTCCCGTTGGTCGCCACCTGCGCCCCGACCGCGACCGGCACCGCGCCGTTACCGGTCGGAAACGCCGTCACATCGGCGAATTCGTCCTCGAGCGAATACTGCCGCGCGATCATGAGATCGTCTTCGCCGACCCGAGCAGTCACCGATTCGCCGACGGGCACGCCCTCGGGCGCGACGGCCGGTGTACCCACGTCCTGCAGCGGAATCTCCTTCATGAACAAGAGCACCAGGGTGGCCACCAGCGCCACCACGGCGGCCGAGTAGAACACCCCGTGCAGGGAATTGGTGAAGCCGATCAGGATCGGATCCTTCACCGCCGCGGGCAGATCGGCGAGTACGCCGGTGTTGCTCTGCAACTGGGTGAGTCTGCTGGCGTCGAAACCGGGCGGCAGGTGACCGCCGAAGGCGGCGAGGATGCGATGCGGCAGCAGGTTGAACATGATCGTCAGGAACACCGCCACGCCCAGGGTGCCACCCATCTGCCGGAAGAAGGTGGCCGACGCGGTCGATACGCCCATATCCGAACGGGGACCGGCGTTCTGGGCCGCGATGATCAGCGTCTGCATACAGCCACCCAGGCCGAAGCCGATGATGCCGCTGTAGAGCAGCGGCTGCCACAGCGCGCTGTCGAAATGCACCTGGGCGTACAGCGCCGTCCCACACGCGACGATGAACGTCCCCAGCACCGGCAGGAACTTGTAGCGTCCGGTGAATCGTGTGATCTGCCCGGCGATCTGGGAGCCGAGCATGATGCCGATCACCATCGGCAACATCATCAGACCCGCCTTGGTCGGCGAGAAGCCGCGCACCACTTGCAGATACAGCGGAACCATCGAGAGGCCGCCGAACATGGCCACACCGACGATGAACCCGCCGAGGATGGTCACGCTGAACGTCGAGCTCTTGAACAACCGCAACGGAATCAGCGCGGCATCGCGCATCACGTGCTCGATGTAGACGAACAGCGCCAGCCCGATCACGCCGATCGCGTAGCAGATCAGCGCCTTCGGCGAGGCCCAGCCCCAGTCACGGCCCTGTTCGGCCACGATCAGCACCGGCACCACGCAGACCGCCAGCGCGATCGCCCCGAACCAGTCCACGCGATAGTTCTGCCGCTGATGCGGGGTGTTGAGCACGCGCGCGACCACCGCCAGCGCCAGCACGCCGATCGGCACGTTCACCAGGAACACCCAGCGCCAGCCGTCCAGGCCCCACAGATGATCGAAGCCGGAGAACCAGCCACCGAGCACCGGGCCCAATACGGTCGCGCTGCCGAACACGATCATGAAGTAGCCCTGATAGCGCACCCGCTCGCGGGCCGGGACGATATCGCCGATGATCGTGAACGCCAACGACATCAGGCCGCCCGCACCCAGTCCCTGGAAGGCGCGGAAACCGGCCAGTTCGTACATCGAGGTGGCGAACGTACACGCGGCCGAACCGACGACGAAGATGCCGATCGCGGTGAGATAGAACGGCTTACGGCCGTAGATGTCGGCCAGCTTGCCGTACAGCGGGGTGCTGATCGTCGCGGTGATCAGATAGGCCGTTGTCGCCCAGGCCTGTTCGTCGAAGCCGTGCAGGCTGTTGGCGATGCGCACGATGGCGACGCTCACGATGTTCTGGTCGAGCGCGGCGAGGAACATGCCGAGCAGCAGGCCCGACATGATGGTCATGATCTGCCGGTGCGACAGTGACGTGCTCGCGCCCGCCGCCAGGTCCGGCGGCGGCGCCACCGGTGCCTGGGTGGTCGAATTCGTCATGGTGAGGCCTTATTTCGGTTCGGCTGTCGGTGATGGGTTTGCTTCGATGCTGCTGTTGAGTCGGTCGAGCAGGGCGATGAGCGTGCTGCGGTCGTGCGCGGGCCAATCGGCCAGGAGGTCGGCCATCCAGGCATTGCGCAGCCGGCGGTTCTCCGCGAATACCCGCCGGCCCTCGGCGGTGGCCGCGAGCACGCAGGCGCGGCCGTCGATCGGATCGGCCCGGCGCTCGACCAGCCCGTGCGCCACCAACGTTCGGGTCTGCCTGCTGATGGTCGAGATCTCGGCGTGCAGCTGCTCGGCGAGTTTTCCGGTGCGCTGCGGACCGTCGTGTACCAGGCAGAACAGCACGGCATAGGCGAGCTTCTCCAACCCGTCCGGACCATGTTTGCCCAGTTGGGTCTTCGCTCGATTGATCGCGCGCACGAACCGGATCAGCTGTGCGCCGAGACGATCCGCGTCGTCGAACGCGGTTGCGCTGCGGTCCAGACCGGCGGCGGTCATCGGGAGTCCCCTTTTCCCATGAACTGTGCGGAGTTTGGTTAGCACCTACAACTAGTTGCCTACGCCAACTATACGCACGCCCAGGGGCCCCGCGGCAAATCGTTTTCTCAGAACAGCGTCATCGGTTCGCGCGGCGCGGGTTCGGCCAGCGGCTCGAGCTCCGGCAACCGCGCCCGCACCTCCTCGTGGAAACGGCGTGCCAGCACGAGTGATTCGGTGTTGTCGGGTGTATGGATGAACACGGTCGGCGAGCGCCCCTCCCCGAGCCAGTCGACACAGGCCTCGACCCAGCGCCGCCAGCCCCCGATCGTGACCCCGGCATCGTCGCGGCCGATGTAGCGCACGATCGGCCGATCGGTCAGCGCCCGGGTGCGCAGTGCGACGCGCGGCTTACGGGTCCACGCATCGCGTTCGGCCGCACTGGCCGGCCGTGCCGCGAACAGCGTTGTGGTGTCGAACGGAATCCATTCGGCATCGACGCGGCCCAGCACATGCTCCAACTGCCGGGCCGACCGTTCGTCGTCGAAGAACGCGGGATGGCGAACCTCCACCGCGGCGCGGTGTTCGGGTGGCAGCTGTCGCAGAAACCGTGCCAGCGCACCGAGTTCGGCCGGGGCGAAGGAGGCGGGCAGCTGGATCCACAGCGCATGCGCCCGCGGCCCGAGCGGTTCCATGGCGTCCAGAAACGCCCGCAACTCGGCCTCGGTATCGTGCATCCGCCGTTCGTGGGTAATGGTTTTCGGCAACTTGACGACGAAGCGGAAGTCCGCGGCGGTCTGCTCGGCCCACGACTGCACCGTCCGCCGGGCCGGGGTGGCATAGAAGGTGGTGTTGCCCTCCACCGCGTTACACCATTCGGCATAGCCACGCAGCCGCGCCCGCGAATCCGGCTGCCGATCCTGCCAGGCGGCATGCGTCCATTGCGCACATCCGACGTAGAGCTGCATGAATCCGACGGTACCCGGCGCGGTTTCAGGGTCGCGGCAGGGCAGTGGCGGTGCGCAGGCCGAGCACAGGAGAGCCGGTAGGACTTCCGGGTGCTACTCCGTGCTCTCCGAATCCGAAGGTTTGCTGCACTTGTTGTTCCGACATTCACCACTGCAGCACTGCCGGCCGTCACCGTTAACGCACGTTGCCCCAATGGGCTTGCAGCACTTGCTGTCCTCGCTGCACTGCAACGTGCGGCGGCATTCGCGTTCGAGGCGGTGGTCGCCAGACCGAGCCCGGCGGCATACGAACGCACTGGTGGTCGCGTGCCGGGGTGGGGCGGGCGAAATGCCGTACAGGACAACGGGAATCAGATCCGAATCGGGACATGTGGTCGGTTTGTCGATTCGCCCCTGCGAACCTGCGGGAGGTGGTGTCATGGGTGTACCGGCACAGGGCGGTGCGGGTCCGAAGATCCCCGCCGAGGAAAGGGCGCACCTCATGTCCACGCCGACCATACCGAGCATCGTCTTCGCCCACGGAATTTGGGCCGACGGTTCGTGCTATAGCAAAGTGATTCCCACACTGCAGGCGCAAGGCCACCAGGTCGTGTCCGCCCAGAACAGTCTCGACACCGTGGCAGGCGATGTCGCCGCGGTCAAGCGGGCGCTGGGCCGGGTCAGCAGCCCGGCCATCCTCGTCGGCCACTCCTACGGCGGCACCGTGATCACCGCCGCGGGAACCGACGACCGCGTTGCCGGGCTGGTCTACATCTCCGCACTCGCCCCGGACGAGGACGAGACGTCGCAGAGCCTGCAAGCCAAGTTCCCCACTACAGACGCGTTCGGTCACATCGACATCGCGGACGGTCGTATCTGGTTGCGTCCGGACGGTATCGAATGTTTCGCGGGAGACCTCTCCGAGCAGGAGCAGCAGGTCGTCTGGGCGACCCAGGGTGCGCCAGCGGCGGATCTGTTCGACCAGAAGGTCGAAGGCACCGCATGGAAGTCGAAGCCGAGCTGGTACATCGTGGCCAAGAACGACCGCAGTGTCCATCCGGAGCTGGAGCGCTTCTGCGCCAAGCGCATGGACGCCAGCACCTACGAGGCCGACAGCAGCCACGTCCCCATGCTCTCCCAGCCCAGCCTGGTGATCGACGTGATCCTCACCGCCGCGAAGTCCGTTCGAGGGTCGTGAGCGGCCGCTCGCAGCGGAGGCCCGTATGGACTCCATGACGCACGACATCACGCGACTGTCCTTCGACACCGGCCTGCCGTATGAGGAATTCCGTGCCCGCTACGAAGCGGCGGTCCCGGAGCTCGACCCGACGCGGCTGGCCGGGTTCGTCGCACGCGAGGCGGGCTGGCCGGAGGTGGTCGCGGATGCCGATACACGCGCCACCCACGGCTTCCTCATCTACTGGCGATCCGATATGACCCCCGTGATGAGCTTGGCGGGCAACACCGGCCGATGTACCGCATACCTGATGGGCAACCACACGATCGCCGAGCGCATGTACCGGCACGACCCGGCAGTGATGCTGTATGCGCCGCTACGTACCGTCATCTGCGTCGACACCGACGGTCGCACGCGATTCGTCATCGATCAGCCGAGCACCGTATTCGCCGGCTTCGGCAATCCTTCGATCACCGCGGTCGGCTTCGAACTCGACCGAAAGCTCGCGGACCTGCTCGCAGCGCTGGAGATCCCGACAAACGGAGCGCTGGGTGTGTAGAAGGTGACGCCATCCCCGCAATGACCGAATACCGTGCGCGCGTTCTACGCCGGGATGTATACCGCACGACCACAATTCGAGCCGACCTCGGTTGTGCATCTGCGACAACTTCGATCGAAAGCAACATACATACAGATCTGTATGTATAGCCTTCGGGCGGAGCCGCCCGAGACGTTCGGGGCGGGCGGCTGCGACGAGCGAAGGGGAACAATGATGTTCGATGCGAGGATCGCGCGGGGGATGGTCCGGGTGCTCGCGCCGGCCGTGCTCATCGCGGCCGCACTGCTTCCGGGGCCGGTCTCGGCGGAGCCCGCGATGGCCGATGCCGCCGCTGGGTGGACCGCGATCGAGGATGGGCCGCAACGGTATCCGGGCGTGCACATCGATTGGGATGTGCCGATCGCCATGAGCGACGGAACCGTGTTGAAGGCCAACATCTATCGCCCGGCCGACGCCTCGGGGCCGATCGGCACGCCCACACCGGTGGTCCTCAACCTCACGCCGTACACCAAACTCGGCTCGATGCTGCTGGATTCGGCGGTGTCGATCCCGGGCCTGTCCGATGTGCTCGTGCGATTCTTCCGCGATCTCGATCTCACCGGCACACCGTTGCAGGGAATCACCGATCTGACCCGGGTCGCGGGCGGCGGGCTGGCCCGCAGCTTCGGCGTGGACCGCGATCTGATTCGCTCCGGCTACACCCAGGTGGTCGTCGACGTCCGGGGAACCGGCTTCTCCCAAGGTGATTGGGTGCCGTGGGGACCGCGCGAACAGCAGGACACCCCGGAGGTCATCGACTGGGTGGCGCATCAGCCGTGGTCCAACGGCCGGGTCGGCATGAACGGCGTCTCGTATTCGGGCATCAACCAGCTGCAGGCCGCCGCGCAACGGCCGCCCGCCCTGCAGGCCATCTTCCCGGTGGTCCCCGGCAACGACATGATCCACGACGCCTATGCCCCCGGTGGCGCGCCGATCGGCATCTTCGCGCCGTATCTGCTGATGGTGAACGCGGCCAAGCTCATGCCGGATCTGATGTCACTGCTGCAGGGCCGCTTCGACACCACCTGGCTGGCCGACCGGGTGGCCGACCCGATGTCGTATCTCGGTGTGGGACAGGCACTCATCGCCCCGACCGTCGACGCGCTGACGCCGCAGGCGCGCGAACTCATCGACCCGGACAGCGTGCTGCGCCGGGCCTGGCTCGGCCATCCCGAGCGAATCACCGTGCCCACCATGGTCGTCGGCGGCTGGCATGACGCCTTCGCCAATGCCGGGCCGCGCATCTACGACGCGATCCCCTTGCCGCCCGGGCGAAAACAGCTCGTCTACGGCGACGGCATGCACGTCACCGCGGGCTTCGATATGCGCGGCAAACCGGGTGAACCGCCGCGTATCGATGTGCTGCAGCGCGCGTGGTTCGACCACTGGCTCAAGGATATCGATAACGGCATCGATCGCTACGGCCCACTCACGATGTGGCAGCAGGGCGGCGGCTGGCAGACCCTGGACCAATTCCCCAGGGCCGGAACCGATTACCGGCGCATGTACCTCTCGGCGGCGGCCAGCGGCACGACGGCCACCAGCGTCCACGACGGCAGTCTCGGCCTCGCCTCGGACCCGCGGGGCACCCGGCTGACCGTCGCGCCCGGGCTGATGAGCCTGTGCTCCCGCGACGGCGAACAGGGCGCGATCGTGGATCCGTTCGAGATCTTCGCCGACTGCGTCACCGACGATCGCATCCACGAGCGCGACGGGCTCACCTTCACCAGTGCCCCGGTCGCCGCGCCCACCACGATCTCCGGGCCGATCGCGGCGCATCTGAACACCGTGCACGACACCGCCGACGGTTTCTGGGCGGTGACGGTGAACGACGTTGCGCCGGACGGACGTTCGACGGTACTGAGCACCGGGCAGCTCACCGCGTCGCTGCGCGCGCTCGACGAACGCAGGAGCGCACGCTCGGCGAACGGCGACTACACCGATCCGTATCCGGTGCTGTCGGCCGCGCTGCGCATGCCCACGGTCCCGGGCGAGCCGACCACGCTCGATATCGGCCTGATCCCCATCGACGCGGTGCTGCAACCCGGTCATCGCCTGCGCGTGGATGTCTATGCCAGCGATTTCCCCAAGGCCATCCCCCTGGGCCCGGCGACGGTCGACAGCCGCCTGGCACCCCAGCATCTGGATCTGGATCCGGCGCGCCCGAGCTGGGTCAATGTCCCGATCGGCGGCGAGCCGGGCTGGTAGCGGAACTACTCCGTGGTACCCCGGCGGCGGAAGAACAACACCTGATCCCCATAGTCCGCGAGCGGTCTGTCCTGACCGGCCTGGCGGATACCGCTCGCGGGCAGGTTGGTGAGCTTGGCGAACATGGCCGTATTGCCGAAGGCGGCGCGGACCTGGGTCTCCGAGGCGTAGTCGGCGCCGTACTCGGCGAGCTGGGAGAAATCCAAGGGCGCCAGCGGTTTATCGAGCGGCGGCTGTCCGGCGGGGCGGCCGAGCGCGGCGTAGTGGGTGGCGGAACCGTCGGCGTACCAGCACAATTCATAGGCCAGATTCTCGGTGGTGCTCACCGCGATAACCGGCCAGTCCTGCGAAAGCCGCAGCGCGAGTGGATGTTTACCAACCGGGGCGAGCTCCCAGTTCAGGCTCTTCACCGAGATCCAGTGCCCGCCCGAGCGTTCGATCAGCACCACATCGTCGCCGAGCCGCTCGGTCAGATTCAGCTCCGGATCCGGCAGCGCCGCCTGGGTCTTGTGCACGCCGTGGAAGAAGCCGCTGCCCACCGGCCGCGCATCGTCGGCCGAATACGCGGCGACCACGGCCGCGCGCACCTGCGCCAGCGCGTCGGGGGTGGTGCAGCGCACGCTCAGCGTGCCGAACGAATGGGCGATCTCCACCGGCTTGGAGGGCAGATCCGGGAGCGCCCCGGCGGCCAGCGGCTTGAGGCCCACCAGCCCGAGCTTCCAGTTGATCTCCTCGATGGTGCTCAGATCACCGGCGGTCTGATAGAGGATCTGCTGCTGGGTGAGCCGCGCGGCGCGATCGAGGGTGGGGCATTCGAGCTTCTGCAGGGCGGCGAAGGTCTTACTGGTGAATTCCAGCTCCTCGATGGGTGTTTCGCGCAGGCGCGTCGTCATCGCGGGCGAGGTCCACGCGGAATAGCGCTCGCGGTACATGGCCAGCGCCTGTTTGCGCGGCCGGCCGATCATCAGGGTGCGCAGCAACATGTTGAGGCTGGCCAGATAGCGGCCCGCGGTATCGGGATCGGCCGCGAACAGTCCGCCGCGGATCCGCACGGCCTCCGAACTGGCCGCGACGGCCGAACCGGGATCGAGGCGGCACAGCCACACCCCGCATTTGGACAGCCCGTCCGCACAGACACCCGCGGCCGCCGGATACTGCTGCGCCACCTGGTGATACGCATCGCAGGCCTGCCGAATGGTGGCGGTCGCCAGTTCGCGGTGGCCGATCGTGCGGGCGGCCTGCTCGAACAGCCGCAGCGCCTCCTGCACCTGCCCGGCGAACTGCGCGGTCACATGTCCGGCGGTCAGCCACCGCAGCCGGATCAGCACCGCCTCCTGCGCCGGTTCCAGCGCGGCCGGCGATCGATCGCGTTCGGTGCCATCCTCTTTGGTGGCAATGAACGCCTTGGCCAGCTCGACCAGCGCAGCGGCCAGCCGCAGCTCGGCTTCGTCCGTCCGCTCCTGGGCGGCGATCCGTCTCTCGTCGGCCACCTGTTGCTCGATGGCGCTCAACTCCATCGCGTTCCCAACTCCCGCATCACCTTCCACACACGGTCGTCGAGCGGCCGCATCGTGCGTGCCGAGTCTGCCACAGATTCGCGCGAGGCACCCGGTCGATGACGCGGACAACGACGGACAGCCCGAACGCCGAGCTATTCCGGAGGCCGGACGGCATCGGGCGAAGGCGGCGAGCACCTCGCCGCTCATTTCGCGACAGGATTCGGGATCGGCGACATCCGCGCGGACGCCCAGGGTCTTGCCCGATGCCACCGCCGCCAGGGCGTCGGCCGCGCGCCGCACCTCCTCGGCCGTGCGGGCCACGACCGCCACATTCGCACCGGCCCTCGCGAAGACCTCGGCGATGCCGTATCCGATTCCCTTGGTTCCGCCGGTGACGATCACCGACTTTCCGCTCAGCTCGAACATGCCTGGCTCCTTCCGGGGGGTGCGGCGAATCACATCCTTTGACAGTGGTTCCTAGTGGAATGACTATTGGGTAACCAGATGGTACGTCTTCTACGGAGGTACGTGATGACGGTCTTCAATACAGGAATGGCGACATCGAACTCCTCCGATGCCGGGCGAGGCCTCGACCCGCTCGCATTGACCGACACCCAGCTGTCCGCACTCCGGAAGCTGGCCGAATACCCGTTACTGGACGCCATCTACGGACGGCGGTCGCGACGTTTTCCGGTCGGCGGATCCATCCCCGCGGGCCCGCTCGCCTTCACCAGCGGCAAACCGCCCCAGCCGCTCAGCGATCTCGAGCGCGCGGTCGTGCTCAATACCGTCGCGGGCTGGACCGGCTGGCATTTCGGGATCACCCATCATCCCGGCTACGCCCCGGCGTGGCCAAACTACAACGGCTCGGCCACCGGGCGCACCTTCGGCTCGGCGGCCGGATTCCACACCAGCGAATTCTTCTTCACCGACGATTCGGGCACCTACTTCCTGCCGACCCGCGACGCGGCACCGAACCGGGCCTACGCCGAGGGCGAGGGTGCGACCGGGGATCAGCTGAATCGGCTGCTGTCGCGCGTGATCCGATTGTCCGACAACCGCATTCACATTCCGCGCGAGGAGCCCTATCTCGAGGGGCACAACACCTGGATCGCCAATCACCCTGGCTCCCTGCTGGTTATACCGGTCGCCGATATCGCCCAGCAGACCCTGGCCAATATCGCCTTCTTCACCCAGAACGGCTTCGCCCTCTACGACGACGTCCACGACCGGCCCATTCCAGGTATCGAAAACTACCGGGACCGTTTACGTTTCACCGATCCGATGCCGCTGAGCTTCGTCGAGCAGTATTCGCTCACCGAGGCGACGGCCGAGCTGATGGCGGCGGTGCACAACGGCCATCTGCTGCTGGGCGCCATGGGTCTGGGCGGCTGGACCTTCGACGGCATCGACCGATTGACCATGCTGGGCGCGAGCGGCCGGGCCGATATCCCCGGCCTCGGCTTCCGCTACGACACCGATTCCCGTTGGGCGCTGCCGAATCCGACCGGCCTGCCCGGGGTGTTCGAGGCCAGCTGCCGCCCGCACCACGCGACGATGGCCGACGCCGTCGACGCGTTGGCCGAACGCAAGTTCGGTCCCGGCGGGCCGTATCACCCGGACACACCGGGCCCGTTCGCCGACAATCCCGGCGTGCGTGGCGCGGCCGCGCCGTGGGACAGGCGATTCCGCGAACTGCTGTCGCTGCAGGCGACCTATATCGATGAGACGTTCGGCAAGTTCCCGGGCACGGTACCGACGATCTGGATCATGAACTATCTCCAGGCCCAGCACATCGATCTGGACTTCTACGACACGCTCGCCACCGAGACGGCCTATCTGTCTACCCATCGTGAGCATCAACGCGTCTGGCACGGTCACTGAACCATCCGCAGCGGCCACGCGACGTTCAGCCTCCGTTCGCACGCACTCCCGATCTCGCGAATATGCTCCGCGTTCTGCGCCGATCCGGCGCATGCTGGACTGATCGAGGGGAGAGCGGAGGTTATGGTCATGGCCCGCGCGGTGGCTCCGGTGGTGCGCGAGAAGGGCGCCGAACCCGATAAGGGGCAGGGCGACTCCTATCAGGAGCGGCTGGCCAAGTACTTCCCCATCGAGACCAGCGGCCCGTATCTCGCCGCATCGGCCGCGGTGACCGGTATGACCGCCGCGAATACGACCGACCGCACGATGTGGATGCTGGTCATCTTCGCGGTCTTCGGCCTCGGCACGATCCCGCTACTGCTGAAGCAGTATCCGACGGCCGAATATCGGCATCGGTGGCTGCCCGTGGGCTTCGGCGTCGGTGCCTTCGTCATCTGGGCGTATTCGCTCGGCACGCTGCCGATGGAACTGCATGTCTACAGCCCGATCGCGGCCGTGGTCCTACCGATTCTGTACGGATTCGGCGCTAACTTCAGCCCGTCGAAGGCCGACGCGACCAGCTGATCCCCTCGCCGAGATTGACGCCTACGAGGTGAACGAGGCCTTCGACCCGGTGCCGCTGATATGGCGGGACGAACTCGATGCCGACCCGGAGCGGCTGAAGCCGAGCGGCGGCGCTATCGCCATGGGCCATCCGCTGGGCGTCTCCGGTATCCGCATCCTGGCCACGCTGGTCAACCATCTGGAGCAGACCGGCGGCCGCTACGGCCCGCAAACCATCTGCGAGGCAGGCGGTTCGGCCAATGCTATCCCGAGGCCTGATAGGCCGAGCGCCGACAGCTGTCGGGCACGAGATGGCCGGCCCGGACGAGCGCGTCGAAGGCAGCGCGCTTGTTCCGGCAACAATCGGTCGAGCAATCGGTGTGCATCTGCATCACCCGGTGTGCGCGTTCTACGGACAACGACCCCTCGGGGGCCGAATGTGCTGTCAGTGCAATGAAATCCGCTATCGAATACTCCATGGCGAGCCCCCTTGTGTGTGGGTAGAAACCAACCATGTCCGTAACTACACAGTAGCTCCGGAGCGACCCGCCGCCGCAGGACAAACGCCGGACATCTCAGTGGCGAAAACCATCGCCCAAGCCCCTGCGACGGGCGGATCGTAGCTGGTCAGCTCGCCATTCCTGGCTAATCCCGGCGAAAAGCGCGCCGGGATCAGGAGGGGGTCACTCACTATCCGGAAACGCCTGCTGCCGATGGCCGCCGCGCAGGGTGCCCTCCAGATAGGCCGCCTTGCAGGCGCGCCGGGCGATCTTGCCGCTCGACGTGCGCGGAATCGATCCCGCGGGCACCAGCAGCAGATCGCGCACGGTCACGCCGTGCCGCTTGGAGATCGCCCCCCGCACCGTCTCCGCGACCGGCTCCGGATCCAATTTGGCCGCGCCGGTGTTCCTTTCGGCGACGATGACCAATTGTTCGGAGCCCGAGTCGATTCCGGTGCGCGCCGGATCCGGTAGCTCGCCGGCCGTCACCGAGAACGCGGCCACGAAACCTGGTCGCAGCGCATCGGAGGCTTCCTGCGCCGACATCTCCAGATCCTGCGGGTAGTGATTGCGGCCGTCGACGATGACCAGATCCTTGACCCGTCCGGTGATGTACAGCTCGCCGTCGTGGTAAGCGCCGAAATCGCCTGTGCTCATCCAGATCGCGTCCGGCTCGGTGCCCTCGGCGTGACTGCCCGAGGCCTGGCGCGCGACCAGCCGATTGTGGAAGGTCGACTCGGTCTCCTCCGGCCGTCCCCAATAGCCGATACCCATATTCTTGCCGTGCAGCCAGATCTCGCCGACCTGACCGTCATCGCGCTCGATACCGGTGGCCGGATCCGCGATCACCGCCCACTGCGAGCGGGCGACGTAACCGCACGACACCTGCGCCACAGCGCTTTCGGAGTCGGCATCCACCTCGACCATGCGTCCGGCATTGAGCTCGGCACGGTCGACGTAGACCATCCGGGCCTCGTCATCGCGCCGGGTCGCCGACACGAACAGCGTCGCCTCGGCCATGCCGTAACACGGCTTGATGGCCGTCTTGGGCAGTCCGTAGGGCACGAAGGCGTCGTTGAACTTCTTCATCGACGTCACCGAGACCGGCTCGCTGCCGTTGATCAGGCCGATCACGTTCGACAGATCCAGACTCTCGCCCGCCTTGGGCAGACCGCGCGTGGCCGCATGCTCATAGGCGAAATTCGGTGCGGCAGCGTAGGTTCCGGCCCCGTCGGACGCCGCGGCCAACTCCTTGATCCAGCGATACGGGCGGCGCACGAAGGCGCTCGGCGACATGATCGTGATGAACTTGCCGACGATGGTCGGCAGGATCACGCACAGCAGGCCCATATCGTGGAACATCGGCAGCCAGGTGACCCCTCGTGCGTTCTCGACCAGGCCGAGCGCATCGATCATCTGCAGCAGGTTGGTACCCACCGACCGATGAGTGATCTCGACCCCGGCGGGCACGCGCGTGGAGCCCGAGGTGTACTGCAGATATGCGACGCTGTCGATATTGATATCCGGCCGCACCCAGGTCGCACCGACGCTGTCCGGAATCGCGTCCACGGCGATGATGCGCGGGCGCTGCGAGGCCGGCAGCGCGCGGAAGAACTCCCGCACCACCGCCGCCGACGAACTGGCCGTCAGGATGGCCGTCGGCTTGCAGTCGCCGAGCACCGCGTGCAGCCGGTCGGTATGGCCCAATTCCTCCGGGTCGAACAGCGGCACCGCGATATTGCCCGCGTAGACCGCCGCGAAGATCGACACCACGTAGTCCAGGCCCTGTGGCGCCAGGATCGCGACGCGATCGCGCGGCGTCGTCACCTGTTGTAGGCGGGCCGCCACCGCGCGCAGCCGCACGCCGAACTGGCGCCAGGTGAGTTCCTGATACTCCCCGTCGCGTTCGCGTGAATAGTCGATATAGCGGTATGCGAGCTCGTCACCGTTCGTCGCACTATGCCTGTCGACGAAGTCGATCCAGGTCGAATCATCCGGGATCGTGATGTTGCCGTGCTCGTCCAGATAATCATCGTAGGTCTCGCCGATCATTCCCTATCCTCTTTCACGCACGCCGCTTTCGGCCGTGCAATGACACCGATACAGATCGACACCGAAGCCCGAAGACTAGCAGCGCTTCGGTAGGGGATTGCTCAATATCGTCCGAATGTCAGCGACACGTTGTGTCCACCGAAGCCGAACGAGTTGTTGATCGCGTAATCGATCCGGCCGGACCGCGCCTGACCCTTCACGATGTCGAGATCGATCTCCGGATCCTGATTGTCCAAATTCAATGTGGGCGGTACGACGCCATCGCGGACGCTGAGCACCGTAATGACGGATTCCAGTGCGCCCACCGCGCCGATGGAATGCCCCAGAGCCGATTTCGGAGCGTACACGGAGGCATGGCCGCCGACGGCGCATGCGATCGCGCGCGCCTCGGCGGTGTCGCCGATCGGGGTCGCGGTGGCATGCGCGTTCACGTGCCCCACATCGGTTTTCGACAGGCCGGCCGTCTCGATCGCGCGGGCGATCGCCCGCGCGGCGCCCTTACCCTCCAGATCGGGCGCGACCAGATGGAAACCGTCGGAGGTCACCCCAGCGCCCATCAGCCGGGCGTGGATGGTGGCGCCGCGTGCCTTGGCATGCTCCTCGGTCTCGACCACCATCATCGCCCCGGCCTCGCCGAATACGAAGCCGTCGCGGTCGACATCGAATGGCCGGGAGGCGTGTTTGGGATCGTCGTTGCGAGTGCTCATGGCCCGCATCATCGTGAAGGCCGCGATCGGCAGCGCCTGGATCGAACCCTCCACACCGCCGGCCACGACCATATCGGCATCGCCCATGACGATCATCTTCCAGGCGTTGGCGATCGCCTCGGACCCCGATGAGCAGGCCGAAACCGGGGTGCAGATACCGGCTTTCGCACCCAGTTCCAGGCCCACCACGGCGGCGGCCCCGTTCGGCATGATCATGGGCACGGCCAGCGGCGGCACATGCTTGTAGCCACCGTTCTGCATCTTGTTGGCCGCGTCGATGAGGATCTCGGCTCCGCCGAGGCCGGTGCCGATCGACACGCCCAGGCGCTCACCGTCCACCTCGGGGCTACCGGCGTTTCGCCACACCTCGCGACCGAGCGCGAGCGCCATCTGCTGGACATAGGACAGACGCCGGGTCTCCTCGTATGTCAGGCTCGCCTCGGGCTTGACCTTCAGATGCCCGCCGATGCGCACGGGCAGCTCGAACCGCTCGATGAAGGGGTCGTCGAGAACGTCGATGCCGCTCTCCCCGTTGAGTAGTCCCTTCCACGTGGAGTCGACATCACCGGCGATCGAGGTGGTGGCCGCGAGACTTGTCACGACCACGTCGGGATAGCTCCTACCGCTGGAAATCGTCATTCTCAGCTCTCTTTCGGTGGCAACACTGCGGAGGTGGGGCAATACTGCGGCGAATACAAGCGGAGTGACTACCATGGCGACGCTAACACCCTGCGTAACAGGCGTTTTCGTACCGGTGACCGAGCCATCTGATACTGCTTCAGCAGGAGTTCGGTCCTCTTTAATGCGACGCGCCCTCCTACCTCGAACACCCGGCCGAGGCGGGACTACATTATCGAGGCGAACCTGACCGGCCAAACCGCGTGACACGCAGCAATCCGGTCGCTAATGCACTGTACCGGCTTCTTCCCGAAACGTCTCAACCGCGATCCGTATCGAGGAAAGGCATCACCTTGGCCAGGAACCTCACGCAGCTCGAACTGTTGCTCGAGCTGGAACCCGTCGCCGAAAGCAACGTCGATCGGCACTTGTCGATGGCGAAGGACTGGCATCCCCACGACTACGTGCCGTGGGATGAGGGCCGAAACTTCGCCGCCATGAGCGGGATCGATTGGGACCCCGAACAGTCACGACTGAACGAGGTCGCCCGCGCCGCCATGATCACCAATCTGCTGACCGAGGACAATCTGCCCTCCTATCACCGCGAAATCGCCGAGAACTTCTCCCAGGACGGCGCTTGGGGCACCTGGGTCGGCCGCTGGACGGCCGAGGAGAACCGGCACGGCATCGTGATCCGCGATTATCTCGTGGTGACCCGCGGCGTGGATCCCGTGGCATTGGAAAACGCCCGGATGATCCACATGACCAACGGCTACAACCCGATGAAACTGATTCGCGAGGCCGGCGGGGCTGAACATCTGATCAATACCGGATTCATGCATTCGGTGGCCTATGTGACCTTCCAGGAACTGGCCACCCGCGTCAGCCACCGCAACACCGGCAAGGTCTGCGACGACCCCATCGCCGACCGCATGCTCCAGCGCATCGCCGCCGACGAGAACCTGCACATGATCTTCTACCGCAACATGTGCGGCGCGGCGCTGGATCTGGCGCCCGATCAGGCGCTGGAGGCGATCACCGATATCGTCTGCCACTTCCAGATGCCCGGGGCCGGCATGCCCGGGTGGCGGCGCAACGGCGTGTTGATGGCCAAGCACGGGATCTACGATCTGCGCCAGCATCTCGAGGAGGTCGTGCTGCCGGTGTTGCGGAAGTGGAATGTGTTCGAGCGTAACGACTTCGGCGCGCGGGGCGAGCAGGCGCGCAACCGGCTCGGCGAATTCCTGGAGCGGCTGCAGTCCGACTGCGTGCGGTTCGAGGAACAGCGCGATCGGTCGCTGGCGCGCGAGGCCGCCAAGCGTGATCTGGTCGGCGTGAAGGGCTGAGGGACGTACCGTTCGGCCGGTCAGGGGCCGATTTCCCGGTCGGGGCCGGGGATTCGGGTGAGTCGGTCCCTACACCCGCCCTCGCCGGGGGGATTTCGGCCCGTCGCGGCCCATTCCGCCCGGCCGCGGGCCACTTCCGAGGGCCGCGAGCCCGACTTCCGCGGATCGCGGGCACTTTCGAGTCACCAGGGTCCCCGCCGGGGGCGCACAGGTGGGCTCACCAACACATTTCGGCATGTCGGGGCCGCATTTGCGTGTGCGCGAGGGACATTGCGGCCGCGCGGCCCAGCGGGCGGATCACACGCGTGTTAGCTGGTTGTGGACTGGGTACTCGTCGCCCCGGTTCGGCGGGCCTCGGAAGCTTGTGCACCTCCGAGCATTTCGAATTGGTCTCGACGCGGAATGGAGTGGCAGAACACATTGCCAGAAGATTGCCGTAAGTGCACACTGGTGTGCATGACTGCAGTACCCCACGTGGCTCGCGCCACCGTCCGGAAATCCGGACCGGTGATCGTGGACGCGCCCACCTCGAACGTGCACATCCGGTTGCGGATCGATGATCCGGAACGTCAGGCCAAGCTCCGCACCGCCCTCGCGCGAATCCAGCTCGGCAACCACTGATTTCGCGCCGACGGACCGACCGTCCGTCCCGCGCGCTCCGGGATGAGTCTGCGACATCCCGGGGCATCTCTCGCTCAGCCCGATGAAACTTCTTCTCGGCAGAACCCCTCAGATCGCGATTCCGACCAGATGCCCGACAAGAAATGTCGTGGCCATCGCCAGCGCGCCGCCGAACAGAACCCGAATCGTCGCGCGCCACACCGGCGCCCCGCCCAATCGAGCGCCGATCGCCCCGGTCGCCGCCAGTGCCACCAGCACGGCGGCGACCGTCAGCGGAATCCGCACGGCGGGCGGGGACCCGATCGCCAGCAACGGCAGCAGCGCCCCGAGCGTGAACGACAGCGCCGAGGACAGCGCGGCCTGCCACGGATTGGTCAGTTCGGTCGGGTCGATACCCAATTCGGCCTCGGCATGCGCGGTGAACGCGTCGTTCTCGGTGAGTTCCCCGGCCACCTTCCACGCCGTCGCGGGCGAGAGCCCCTTCCCTTGGTAGATCGCCGCGAGCTCGGCCAGCTCCTGCTCCGGCATCTCGGCGAGTTCGCGGCGCTCGACGGCCAGGACGGCCCGCTCGCTGTCGCGCTGCGCACTCACCGACACGTACTCCCCCAACGCCATCGACACCGCGCCCGCCGCCAATCCCGCCACCCCCGCGGTCACGATCGCCGCCGAACTGGTCGTGGCCGCCGCCACCCCCACCACGATCCCCGCCACCGACACGATCCCGTCATCGGCGCCCAACACCCCGGCCCGCAGCCAATTCAGCCGCCCCCCGAACCCATCCCCGTGCGGCTCGGAATGCACCGCGATTTCGACGGCCTCACGCTCAGTCTGCACACGCACAAAACTAACGGCTTTTCCAGCGCGCTTCCAGCAATGCAAGCCTCACCACAGTGAGGTAATCCATTGCAATGCAAGGGTTTACAAACCTAACTCAGCGCGATTACGCCCCGCGGAATTCGCCGGAACGAGAGAATCGCCCGGGAGGGGAGTTCGGGCTGACAGACCTGCGCAAGAACGGTCAAGCGGGATGACGGGGCCACGGGCCAGACTCTTAGCGTGACGAACGGACGAGACCGACTGCGAGAGCTGCTCGACGCGGTACTGGACGAGGAGAATACGACGCTCGGGGCGATGGCCTCGGACGCCTTCGCCTCGCCGTACCACTTCGCGCGGCAGGTCACCAAGGGGGCCGGCGAGGCGCCGGTGGCCATGCGGCGGCGGATCCTGCTGGAGCGGGCGGCGTGGCAGCTGAGCAACGAGGCCGGAGTCACCGAGGTGGCATGGACGGCCGGATACGACTCGGTCGAGGGGTTCAGCCGGGCCTTCAGCAGAGCGTTCGGGCATCCGCCCAGTGCCACGCCGGCGCGGCCGAAGATGCGGTGGCTGCCCGCGGTCAACGGAATCCACTTCCATCCGCCCATGGCGCTGTGGGTGGAGGGCGAGCCGCGGGGCAGGCCCGATATGGATCCGACGTCGTTGCTGGTGCACCACGATCTGGACGACATCCGCGAATTGCTGAAGCTGGCGGCCGGTCTGGACGAGCAGCGCTACCGGCACCGGCGCGCGGGCGGGGTCGTCCTGGAATGGGACGGCCCGGAGGATTCGATCGCGACCGTGCTGGATCATCTGATCCGGACCAAGGAGGTCTGGCTGGCCTCGATCGAAGGAGCCGATCAACCGCGGCGCCAACTCGACGATCTGCCCACGCTCGTGCGACGACTCGACGAGATCGCACCGCGCTGGCTGGATGCCGTGCACGAGATCGATCGGCGCGGCGGATGGGGCGACACCCTGATCGACGCGCTGTGCGAACCGCCGGAGAGTTTCGTACTCGGCAGCGTCCTGGCCCATGTCCTCACCTACTCGGCGCATCGACGCGTGCTGGCCCGGCAGTGGCTGCGCGACGAATTACCCGGCGCCACAGTCGATTACGGCGACCCGATCATGTGGTTACAACAGAGAGGCCGACCATGACGCGCACCGTCTACTACACCGCCACCACCCTGGACGGTTTCCTCGCGACCCCGGACCACGATCTGGACTGGCTGCTCACCCGCGACGTCGACCCCAATGGCCCGATGGGTATCGATACCTTCCTTCCGACCATCGGCGCAATGGTGATGGGCAGCAACACTTATCAGTGGATCGTCGATCACCAGGGCGCCGAGCCCTGGCTGTACCGGATCCCCGCGTGGGTGGTCACCCATCGCGGCTTCGCTGCCCGCACCGACGCCGACATTCGCTTCACCCAGGACCCGATCCCCACCCTGCACGAACGGCTGGCCGAAGCCGCCGGGAACCGGGATATCTGGATCGTCGGCGGCGGTGACCTGGCTGGCCAGTTCGCCGATCACGGCTTACTCGACGAGGTCTGCGTGTCCATCGCCCCGGTCACCCTCGGCGCGGGCACTGCCCTACTCCCCCGCCGCATCGAACTGAAGCTCACCGGCCTCGACCGCAACGGCGAATTCGCCTGCGCCACATTCGAGGTCGTCAAGGACGGTGGACAGTAGCGCGATTCACCCCGCACGCCGCCGATGTGCCGCCACGTGCACGCGGGTGGAGCAGCGGGTGGAGCAGAAGCGGCGGCGACCGTTGCGGGAGGTGTCGATGAAGACCAGGGGGCAGGAGTCGCGGGAGCAGCGGCCTATGCGGGTGGGGGCCTCGCAGAACAGGGTGGCCAGGCCGGCGGCGGCGTAGGCCTTGACGCGTTCGTCCATCGGATCGCCCTCCCAGGCGTAGTGCAGGTGTGGGGGGCGGTCGTCGTGGGTGGAAATGTAGGGGCGGGTGGTGGTTTCGGCGAGGAGGGCGTTCAGGCTGTCGACCGTGGGTTCGGTGAAGATCTTGTCGAGGCGATGGATCCAGGCGCGCAAGCGGGCGTCCTGCTCGGCGTTCAGCGTGGTGATCGGGCGGTAGCCGAAGTCGGTGAGCAGGCGCACGAGATCCTCGTGCGGATCGGAGTTCACCAGCAGCGCCGCGAGTTCCGCCGCGGCTCCACCGTAAGGGTTGAACTGCATTGACCGATTACATCAGGGTGGAACCCATGAGCGCCACCTGTCCCACCTGCTCCTGGCCCACGCCGACCGCGATCTCCGCGCACGGGTCGGTGCGCTATCTGCGCTGTGTCTGCGGCCGCTGGCTGATCGTCGACCACGGCGAGGTGGTGGCGGCTGCCGGGGCGAGCGCCTTCGCCGCACCGCGGGGACCCTCGACTTAACGGCTTGTCCTCGACCGGGACCGCTTCGCATGATGAGAGGGTGACCGCCGCTCGTCCGGCACGCTAACGGTTTCGCCGGGATAGCGACACGGTAGCCGAATGGTGAGCCTAGAATCTGCGGCACTGACTGGAAAGGGATCCGCAGTATGGACGCGGTCATCACGCAAGTCGCCGTAGAAGGTAAGCGGCTCATCGACCAGGCGTGGCTCGGCAGAATCACCCGCAATCAGGCCGTACACCTGTTCGTGCAGGTCGGTGATGGACTGGTGGAGTACGAGACCGCCGAGGACATCGTCGACGACGGTCTGGCCTGGCTCGATGCCCATTCCACGCGGCTGCGGGTGCTGGGCTGGTGCGCACTGCTCGAACCACCGATATTCGGCGGGCTCGCGATACTCGGCGTGGTCACCGGCGATTACGTGGCCGCGGCGGTCGCATTGGTTCTGCTGGCGGCGCTGCAATACATCCACCGGCGTTTCACACCGCATCCGACGCCGATCCGACGCCGACATCGGGCCCGGTCACAAACGGACTGATCGCCCGAATCACCCTCGGGGACAGCACGCCTCGCGGAATACGGTCCCCATCGTGCCCGGCGACCTCATCCGGCATGTTCCAGCTCCAGCAGCTGCCGCTTGCGCTCAATACCCCCGGCATAACCGGTCAGCGCGCCGTTGGCGCCGATCACGCGGTGACACGGGCGCACGATCATCAGCGGATTCGCGCCGATCGCCGCCCCGACCGCCCGCACGGCCGCGCGCGGTGCGCCGATCCGGGCCGCGATCCGGCCGTAGGTGACGGTGCTGCCGTAGGGGATCTCCTCCAGCGCCTGCCACACCCGGCGCTGGAAATCGCTTCCGACACCGCCGCATTCGATATCGAAGCCGGTGCGATCCCCGGCGAAGTACGCCCGCAGCTGATCGATGATCGCCGCGAACGCCTCCGGCCGCCGTACCCAGCCATCGCGCACCTCGGCGCGCTTCCCGCCTGCGATGGACAGCGCGGTCAGCACCATCGAATCCCCGGTCCACTCCCCTGCCAGCAGCAGCTCGCCGAGTGGGCTGTCGATCGTGGTGTACACGGTCATCACGAGTCCTTTCCGTCGATCTCGTCGTGGTACACCACTCAATCTGCCCGAGTCCGCGCGGCACTACTGGCGGGAATCCGCCATTGCGTTCGTCCGCGGCACGAGAGTCCGGTCGAGATCGGTGCGCATGGTCGTGAGGGAGTCGAGCAGATAGTTCTGCCGCACCTTCCACGGATGGCGATCGCCCTGGCGCGGGAAATCGCCGATCGAGCGCTGGATATACCCGGCGGCCAGATCCAGCATCGGACGTTCCTCGAGGCGATCCTCGGCTTCGGGGGCCACGGCCCGATGGCCGCGGCGATCCATATGCGCGAGCACCCGGCAGACCAGCCGCGAGGTGAGGTCGGCGCGCAGGGTCCAGGAGGCGTTGGTGTAGCCGATGCACAGGGCGAAGTTGGGGACGCCGGTGAGCATGGCGCCCTGCCAGACGAAGCGCTCGGACAGCCGCACCGGCTCGCCGTCCACGGTGAACGAAAGTCCCCCGAAGGCAAGCAGTTTCAGGCCCGTCGCGGAGACGACGATATCGGCGGGCAGCACGCGCCCGGACTTCAGCGCGATCCCCTCCGGCACGAAGGTATCGATGTGATCGGTGACCACCTCGGCCTTACCCTTGCGCATCGCCTTGAAGAAATCGGCGTCGGGCACGGCGCACAGCCGCTGATCCCACGGGTTGTAGTCGGGTGTGAAATGCTCGGCCACCAGCGCCTCATCCTTGAGGATGCGGGTGGTCAGCCCCGTCAGCATCTTGCGCGCGGCCTCCGGGCGGCGGCGGCAGTACTGATAGAAGCCGATGGTGAACAGGATGTTCTTGGTGCGGATCACCCGATGCGCGAGCGCCGGCGGCAGCAGTTCGCGGATGCGGTCGGCCCGGCGGTCGCGGCCCGGGACCGCCGAGATCCAGGTGGGACTGCGCTGCAGCATGGTCACCTGTTCGGCGTCGGCGGCCATGGCCGGAACCAGCGTCACCGCGGTGGCACCGCTGCCGATGACCACCACCCGCTTACCCGCGTAGTCGAGATCCTCCGGCCAGAACTGCGGATGTACGATCCTGCCCGAAAACGATTCGGCACCAGGGAATTCCGGTGCATGGCCCTGGTCGTAGTCGTAGTAGCCCGCACAGCAATACAGGAATCCGCAGGTGAGGCTGCGGCGTTCGCCGGACTGCTCCACGGTCAGCGTCCAGCGCGCGTCCGCGCTGGACCATTCGGCCGCGATCACCCTGGTACCGAAGCGGATTCGCCGATCGATCCCGAATTCGGCCGCGGTCTCGGTGAGGTAGCGCAGGATCGACGGACCGTCGGCGATGGACTTGGCATCGCGCCACGGCTTGAAGGGATAGCCGAGGGTGAACATATCGGAGTCGGATCGAATACCCGGATAGCGGAACAGGTCCCAGGTGCCGCCGAGCGAATCGCGGGCCTCGAGAATGGCATAGCTCTTGCCGGGTAACTGCGTCTGCAGCCGGTAGGCGGCGCCGATTCCGGACAGGCCGGCGCCCACGATGACGACGTCGAGATGCTCCATGAGTCCAGTGTGCTGAGTCACTCCTCGCCCTTCTTGACTCTGCGCGACAAGTATTTGATTCTGGACGACATGTCGGTGATCCGTTCGGCGGGACTGCGGGGTTTTCGCGCGACCGTGGCGGAATTGGGCGGCAACGCCGAGGAATTCGCGGTTCTGGCCGGGCTGCCCGTCGCCGCGCTCGACACCGACGATCTGCTCGTCTCCGATGCGGCCATGGCGACCATCCTGGAGATCGCGGCCGACCGGTTGCGCTGCCCCGATCTGGGTCTGCGCATCGCGGCCCGCCAGGATCTGGGCATGCTCGGGCCGCTCGCGCTGGCCATCCGCACCTCCCCCACCCTGGCCGACGCCCTGCAGTGCACCTCGCGCTATCTGTTCGTGCACGCCCGCTCGCTGAGCCTGACGCTCGAACCCGATCCCTACGGCGATCCGACGCTGATCGCACTGCGATACGGCGTGCCGCCACCACCGCCGGTGCAGGGCACCGATCAGGGTCTGGCATTCCTGCATCTCGCGATTCGGCGGCTCGTGCAGGGGCCCTACGATCTGCGCTCGGTGGATCTGCCCTATCGGCCGCCCGCGCCGCCCGAGGTCTACGAGGAATTCTTCGGTGCGCCGGTGCGTTTCGAGCGGCCGAGCGCGCTGCTGCGGGTGCCGCGCACGCTCGCCTCCCATACCCTCGCCGGCGGGGACGAGACGTTGCAGCGGCTGGCCGTGGCCTATCTGGCCGAACAGTCCGCGGACGCCGGTGCGTCGATCGTGCCGCGGGTGAGCGCCGCCGTGCGCCAGCTGCTCGGCACGACCGCACCCGAAATCGCCGCCGTGGCAAGGCTTCTCATGATCCATCCGCGCACCCTGCAGCGCCGGTTGGCGGCGGCCGGAACCTCGTTCGCGACGATTCTCGACCAGGTGCGCCGCAGCGAGGCCCGCCGCTATCTCACCTCGACCGATCTGCCGATGAGCCAGGTCGCCTCGCTCATCGGCCTGGCCGAGCAGTCGACGTTCACCCGCTGCTGCCGACGGTGGTGGGGTGTCACACCGTCGGCGGTTCGACGGGATCCGGCCGCGGCCCGCGGTTAGGCACGGAGTCCGGCGACCGCGACACCAGCGTTCGACTCGCCGTTAGGGGATCGCAGCCGCTGCGACGCGCATCCGCTCGGCTACTCGCTCACTTGCGCCCCGGTCGGCTTCGGACCGTGATCATGACCGAATCAGCGAATACTCAGCGACTCAATGAAGATCGCATTCCGTCCAAACGATCTTGTGCCGGTGCCACACTCGGATCTGGTTGGGCTCGAGGAGGATTCTGTGACCACAGCACCGTCTCGCGGCGCCCCCGAGATCGAAGCGGTCAGGCCTTATCCGCGGCGGGTCGCCCCGAAGGGTTCCTATATCTGGGACATCATCACGACCACCGACCCCAAGCTGCTCGGGGTCATGTACATCGTCACGTCCATGGCGTACTTCCTCATCGGCGGCCTGATGGCACTGCTGATGCGGACCGAGTTGGCGCGGCCCGGGCTGCAGTTCCTCTCGCCCGAGCAGTACAACCAGCTGTTCACCATGCACGGCACGATCATGCTGCTGTTCTATGCGACGCCGATCGTGTTCGGTTTCGCCAATTGCGTTCTGCCGCTGCAGATCGGCGCGCCCGATGTGGCGTTCCCGAGGCTGAACGCGCTGAGCTACTGGATGTATCTGTTCGGCGCGACCATCGCCACCGCCGGATTCATCACCCCGGGCGGTGCGGCCGATTTCGGCTGGACCGCCTACACCCCGCTGTCGGACATCACGCACGCGCCCGGCGTGGGCGCGGATCTGTGGATCCTGGGCGTGGCGTTGTCGGGTGTCGGCACCATTCTCGGCGGAGTCAACATGATCACGACCGTGGTGTGCCTGCGCTGCCCGGGCATGACACTGTTCCGGATGCCGATCTTCACCTGGAACATCCTCGTCACGAGTGTGCTTGTACTGCTGGCGTTTCCGATCCTGACCGCCGCGCTGATGGGGCTGGCGGTCGATCGGCATCTGGGCGCGCACATCTACGATCCGGCCACCGGCGGGGCGATCCTGTACCAGCATCTGTTCTGGTTCTTCGGTCATCCCGAGGTCTACATCGTGGCGCTGCCGTTCTTCGGCATCATCACCGAGATCATTCCGGTGTTCAGCCGCAAGCCCGTATTCGGTTACACCACACTGGTTTACGCGACACTCGGCATCGGGGCGCTGTCGGTGGCGGTGTGGGCGCATCACATGTATGCCACGGGAGCCGTTCTGCTGCCGTTCTTCTCGCTGATGACCTTCCTGATCGCGGTGCCCACGGGGGTGAAGTTCTTCAACTGGATCTTCACCATGTGGCGCGGGACGCTGACCTTCGAGACGCCCATGCTGTGGGCGCTGGGGTTCATCGTGACGTTCCTGTTCGGCGGGCTGTCCGGGGTCATCCTCGCCAGTCCCCCGCTGGACTTCCACGTCTCGGATACGTATTTCGTTGTGGCGCACTTCCATTACGTGTTGTTCGGCACGATCGTGTTCGCGACCTTCGGCGGGATCTACTTCTGGTTCCCGAAGATGACCGGGCGCTTCCTGGATGAGCGGCTGGGCAAGATCCACTTCTGGACCACGTTCTTCGGCTTCCACCTGACCTTCCTGGTGCAGCACTGGCTGGGCGCGGAGGGTATGCCGCGGCGCTACGCCGACTATCTGCCCAGCGACGGATTCACCACGCTGAACACCATTTCCACGATCGGGTCGTTCGTGCTGGGGCTGTCGATGATCACGTTCGTGTGGAACGTGTTCAAGAGCTTCCGGTACGGCGAGGTGGTGACGGTCGACGATCCGTGGGGGTACGGCAACTCGCTGGAGTGGGCCACGACCTCCCCGCCGCCGCGGCACAACTTCTACGAGCTTCCCCGAATCCGTTCCGAGCGGCCCGCTTTCGAACTGCACTACCCGCATATGGTCGAACGCATGCGGACCGAGGCGCACTGGGGCAGCCCGACACCCAGCCGGGTCGTCGAGGCGGCGCACACAGAGACTCCACAGTAACCGCCGGTATCGTCGCGGTGTGCGCGCACTGCGACGAGCCGCGGTCATACTCGCCGCCCTGACCGTGCTGATCGCGAGTCTCGCGATCGCTGGCCTGCCGGTGTTCGTACATCCGCAGACCGATCCGCTGCGCCCGGCCGACGCCATCGTCGTGCTGGGCGGAACGGCATACGCGCGCTTCGATATCGGGCTGGATCTGGCCGAGCGCGGCTATGCGCCCGAACTGCTCATCTCCCGCTCCACCGGCGCCGACGATCCGGTGATGGACAAGTACTGCGCCCGCCCCTACCCCTTCCACGTCGACTGTTTCATCCCCGATCCGTGGACCACCCAGGGCGAGGCCCAGGAGATCGCGCGGCAGACCGCACTGCACGGCTGGCGGCACATCATCGTGATCACCAATACCCCGCACGTCTCCCGCGCGCGCTACATCGTCGGCAAATGCTTCCACGGACAGATCACCATGGTCGCCAGTCCCGCCGACACCGGGCTGCGCTATTGGGCATGGATGTACATCCGCCAGTCCGCCGGATACGCCCGGGCGTTCCTGAGTCCCGGCTGCTGAGAGCACCTAGGCTGATCCGATGCCGACGATCATGAACACCGAGCGTGCCGAGATCGCCGAGGTCTGCCGGGGGCTCGCGGAGGCGGGTCTGCTGATCGGGACCGCGGGCAATGTCAGTGTGCGCGTGGGTGATCGGGTCGCGGTCACCGCGACCGGGACGGCGCTCGGGCGGATCACCACCGAGCAGGTCACGGTCGTCGATCTCGAGGGCGCGGTGGTCGCCGGCGGCCTCGCCCCGACCTCGGAACTCCAACTGCACCTGGGGATCTACCGCGCCTTCGATTCCCGGGCCGTGGTGCATACGCACGCTCCCCGCGCGATCGCGTTCGGGCTGGTGCGCGAGGAGCTGCCGGTGATCCACTATCAGCAGCTGCCGCTCGGCGGGGCGACGCCGGTCGTACCCTTCCATCCGTTCGGGACCGCGGAACTGGCCGCGGCCGTGCGGGATTCGCTGACCGACAGGCAGGCGGTCCTGCTGGCGAACCACGGCGCGGTGACCGTGGGCGAGACGCTGGAGCAGGCGGTCGAGTATGCGCTGCTGCTCGAATGGGCCTGCGGGATCTACCTCGACGCGCGCTCGGCCGGTGTCCCGCGCCCGCTGTCCCACGCCCAGCAGGATGCGGTCCGGGAGGTCACCACCCGCCTCGGCTACGGGACGCCCAAACCACTCTGAAACTGTCGTACCCCTCCGGCATACTCATATCCATCGGACGCCGAACAGGTTGCACCACACAGTTATCCGCAACCCGAGGAAAGGCGTACCCATGTCCGAGCCGTACTCGTCGACGTCCGATGCCGGTGCCGCCCGCCTGATCGCCGAGGCCGAGCGACACCGGGAGTTGCTGCGCAGGCCCGTCGACGAATATCGCCGACGGGTGGCCGAGCGGGCTCGTCGACTGGACCCGGCGGTGGGCGCGGTGCTGACCGATCAGGCCGAGCGGCTCATCGCCGATCTGATGATCGTCCCGGCCCGCCACCCGGCGTTGGACGTCGCGGCGTATCGGGCCGTCCGAGACGGCCTGCCCGTCCGCTACGACGCCCGCCAACACCTGTTCGTGGCCCGAACCGCGCGGCGCGAGATCCACATTCGCCCGAACGGCCCGGAACGCAGGCTGGGCATCATCGCCCGCCTCGCGGCCTCCGGGGTGGACCTCGATCAGATCCTCACCGTCGCGGCGGTGGTGGTCACTCACCCCGGCGGCCCGTGCGGGGCGGAGATTCCGCCCGCCCGGGCGAGTGAGGCCGAGCAGTTCCTCGGCTAGGAGACCGGCCCGGGCACCCACACGGTGCCCGAGCCGGTTTCAATTGCCGCCGAGGTGTGGAACGAGGTCTGGAAATGGGTTCGACCCGTGGTGACATGTGTTGTCGACACAGATGACGGTGTCGCGATCGAACGGAGAATTGGGGCGATCCGGCGGGAGAGTGGTGCCGTCCACTGTCACCGACCCCAGGACGCCGCCGCACAAGAGCACGACCACGATCAGCGCGAGGAGAAGCAGGCTCACCGTCGGCAATCCGTTGCGCACATGGCCGGGCCCCCGAGTGGTGGCCGCCGCCTCGTGGCCCTCGGTGTAGTACACGGTCACGAAGTCGCCCTCGAGCCTGGTCGCCGGGCCGCCTCTCTCCTCGAACCGAACCACGCGGCCGTCGCGGGTCGTGAACTCGTACACGTGGTGCACGTCCGTGCGCACGCTCCAGTCCCCGCCACCGCTCGTCGTCGTGAACATCCGCAGACAACGCCCCTCCGCGGTCATTTCCCCGCCCCGACCGCGCTGGCGCTGGGTCGTCGTATAGACGACCGCAGCGACGATCAGAAGGACCACGACGATGAACAGACCGGTAACGTAGGTAAGCGTCACTTCCATTGTGGTCTCCCGAGATACGAACACTGCCCGCGAGCGCGAACTGTCCGGTTTCATCGAGAGCGTGCGTGGGAGGTTACGCGCGAAACGTCACTTCTCGATCATTGCGCTGCTCGTGATCAGACGACATCGCGTGAACAGCCTTCCGCACCGAATCCCACCCGAACTGGGACGATCTTCGGCCGCACGACATTCGCCGACCACTGTCCTAGCAATGCCCGTGCGTCTTCGGCAATCGGAGTAGTCGAGGTAGCCGTCCACCTCGAAATCACAACGCTTCCCACCGCCATGGCCGCGGCACTTTCCCTCGCAAACACGCGATCCGATGCTTAGCCTGCTGTGCTACAGCGGCGCTGGCAGTGGCCTGACCCAGTGCAAACCCCACCCATCTCAGTTCTTGGATGTCGGCGAGCACCCGGAAACTCGGTTGCGTGGTGAGATCGAAGCCTCCGTACGCCTCGACGAAGGATCGATAGTCGGCTTCCGACACGCGACTGAAATCGGTGTAGTCGACCGCGAGCTGGATGAGATCCCACTCCGGCCAGCCGAGTGAGACCTTGTCCAAGTCCAGCAGGATCGGTGTGCCTGACGCGGGAACGACGAGGTTACCTTGCCAGGCATCACCGTGAATTACGTGAAGTGCTTGTGGTTTCGGTAGTTCGTCGAATCGACGCCGTAGGTCGTCATAGTGCGATTGGAGCCACATTCGGTCTCCTTCGTCGGCCACATCCGAGGCAACCAGCCGTTCCCGGAGCGTGTCGAAAGGGTCGTACTCCGGCAGCTTTGGTTCGTTCGGTGGGGTGAGCGTATGGAGAGCGTGCAGCATAGATCCGAGTTCGGCTGGCGTTGCTGGCCGGTGGTCGGGGATCAGCCGCCACCAGGTGACAGGCCGGTCGTCGACTACGACCGGCTGGGGGAGAGATTCGACAGGCTCGACAGCCCTTATCCCGACGCTGTTCAGCCACTGCGAGATTCGCACCTCACGCTCAGCCGCCTCGCGGCTACCGCGTTTCCCGATCCGAGCCACGATGCCGCCCGCTACCTGGTAGATGGCATGGGACCCCTCCCGGATGATCCTTCGGCCATTCAGGTCGATGTCAGCCACCTGAGCAGCGTCGGCCAATACTTCGTCCGATGTTTTGGCCGCAGTCACGATTTCGCTCCCGACATGGTTTGGTGGGTGATGGCGTCTCGCAACTCGATCACGTCGCTCATCCGGCGGTGTCGCGAGGCGGCCGCAGCCAAGTTCCCCAATTCGGTCTGAATACGTTGGGAATTCAGGCGATCGGCCTGCGCGGTGGCACGAAGCCCGAGAGCGGCTGCCTCTCGCGGATCACCGAGCTGCATGGTCAACGTCGCGAGTCGGGTGAGTGAAAACGTCTGGGATCGCGGATATTCCATACCTTGCAGAGCAACTGCTTCGCGGATGCGTGGTGCTGCAAGTTCGATCTGTTGTCGAGATTGCGCTGCTGGCATCAGCGCCTTGCCGGTACTTCCCAGATGTTCGGCTCTGTCATAGAAGCACAGCCACGGTGCATCCGTGATCGGGTTGCGCTCAGCGAAGTGCTCGTCGGCGCGAGCCACCTCCTTCAGCGCTTCGTCGATACGACCCATCGCAGCCAGGTACTGGGCACGAAGGGCTGCGAGCATGGCGAGTGCCGTGGCTGACAGCCGATCAGATCTCACCTGCGCTAGTTCTATCAGCGACAGTGCGGCATCGGGGTTACCGACGTAGGCGATCTTCCGCGCCATGTCGGCGAGCGTGCTGGCACGCAGTTCCCATGACCCGGCCGCGTTCGCGCACCAATAGGCGAACCGAAAGCGCCGCTCCGCGACCGCGTGATCACCAGCGTCGTACGCGGCATAGCCCGCTACGCCACTGAGGTTCCCGATGGCTTCGAAGAGCGCGCGGCGGACCGCAGGCGAAGCTTGGCCTCGTACAAGACCTTGATATCGCCGAACATATTTCGTGGCAAGAAGATTCGCGTTCCCACCACCGTGCAGATTCTCGGCACCCGCCGCGACCTTGGTCGCCTCTCGGACCTGCTCAACCTCTGCCCAGCCGACGCGCCCGGTGGGAGTGTCGGCCGAACCCTCGAGTTCGGTGAGCTCGACCTCTGTGGCGCTTGGTTCGAACGGACTGAACAAGTCGAGATCCGTCGTCTTCTCAGGCTGATCCGCAGGCTTACGTCGGCTGCGGACAGGCGTGAAACCCAGCTCGGCGTCGGTAGCGTTCAGAACCACGCAGAAGGCTTCGCGGTAGGCGTCGTTCGGCCATCGAACGACGCCGCGTTCGTAGCGGGCAATGGCGCGGGCATCGAGCTCACACCGCTGCCCCTTCACCCGCCAGAGGAAGTCGTTGACCGCTTCTGCCAGCTCGGCCCTGCCCATGATTCGACCAGGGATGATGCGCGAGGCCGTAGCCTCGCGACGTCGTTGGAACTGCAGATTCGGTGGCATCCACACCCCTCACCGTGCCGGTCCGGCTCAGTTTATCCAGGCACAGATCCATCGTCGCTGATCGCGTGAATCTGCTCCGTAACTTGCCCTCTTCCTCGACGGGCCGATAGCCGACTGTGGAACCACAGTCCAAGTACATACCGAACATCTGGAGGATCAGATGAGACAGTGCAATTCGCTGTCCGTTCCCATCCCCGGGGCCACGCCGCTTCGGCCCCTACGTTCATCGGACACAACACATCCGCCTGCCATGCATGCCGTCGGTCACCACGCAGATGCCCTGAAAACGGCCGTCGTCGGTCTCGGCCACCAAGCGACGAACAGCCATCTGCCGTGCCTCGCGTTGTCCCCGGTCGCGCGGCTCGCGGCAGTCTGCGACGAGAATCCCGCCGTCCTCCGCGACCATCAACACCGGCTCAGCGTCCCGAGCTATGCCGACTTCCACGAAATGTTCGAATCCGAAGATCTCGATCTGGTGGTTGTGTGCGTGCCGCACCACGTCGGGCGCGAGGTCATCGTCGCTGCGGCCCAGCACCACATCCATGTACTCAAGGAGAAACCGTTCGCCACCACGCTCGAGGAAGCGACAGAGCTGGCCGAGATCTGTAAGAAGTCCGGCATCCACCTGATGGTCAGCCTGCAACGCCGCCTCGATCCGATCTACACCAGCTTTCCGCTGCTGGCCGACCGGATCGGTAAGCCGTTCCTGATCGAAGGCCGCTACACCATGCACGTCGAGGATCCTTCCGACGGCTGGCGCGGTTTGTCGGCGAAGGCCGGTGGAGGTTGCGTCATCGACATGGGCTACCACCTGATCGACTTGATCCTGTGGTACTTCGGCCTTCCGGATGAGATCACCGCCGACTTGTCGGTCGGCGCTCGGCCGGACCGGTGCTACGCTGCGGAAGACACAGCGCTCGTCCACTTTTCCTACGATGACGGCCTCTACGGCTCACTGCTGTTGTCTCGGTTCATCGGCCCGAAGACCGAAGAGCTAGGGCTGATCGGCTCACACGGCGCTGTGCGTATGGAGCGCAGCCGAATCCGGCGATTCACCAACGGCGGCAACATTATCGAGGCATTCGTCCGCAAGCCGACAGGATCCCCGGCTGGCGCCGATCAAATCGAGTACTTCGCCCGCGTACTCGACGGCAGTCGCCCGAACATCAGCAGTCCCGATGACCACGTCGCACATCTGGCCTTTGTCACCGCCTGCTACCAGGCCGCCCGAACCCGCGCCACCGTACGCCCCAAGGAGCTGTTGTGACCTCACCACTGGCCCTGCTGGGCGGCACACCTGTCATTTCGACAGGGGGGCCGCACTTTTCGTGGCCGCCTCTGACCGACGACACTATGACCGCTGTTTTCGATCAGCTCGAAGACAGCATCTCGGTCTACAACCGCTCCGGCGTCATCGCACGGCTGGAAGACGCGCTGCAAACCTACTTCGGAACGCGCCACGCCATTCTGACCAGCTCCGGCACCGCAGCCCTGTACTCGACGTACGCCGCCTGCGACCTCGGTCCCGGCGACGAGGTGATCGTACCCGCCTACACCTTCTTCGCGACCGCCACACCACTGCTGCATCTCGGTGTCACCCCGGTACTGGCCGATTCCGACGCCAGCGGCAACATCGACCCACACGATGTGCCTCACCGCATCACCGAACGTACGAAAGCCATTGTCGTGACCCACATGTGGGGCATGCCCGCCGAGATCCATCAACTCCGACAACTGGCCGACATCTACGGACTCCAGCTCCTCGAAGACGGCTCCCACGCCCACGGCGCGACCGTCGGAGACCAGAAAGTCGGCACCTTCGGCCGCGCCGCCGCATTCAGCATGAACGGACCGAAACCGTTGTCGGCAGGCGAGGGCGGCTTCGTCCTCACCGATGACGACGAGGTCTACTACCGCGTCCTGCTGCACGGCCAGTACAACAAGCGCTGCCGCGACGAAATCCCGCCGTCGCATGAATTGAGCCGCTACGCCGTAACCGGGCTCGGGCTCAAACATCGCATCCACCCAATCGCCGCAGCCATTGCCCTGCAACAACTTCCGCACCTGGACGACTACCTCGAAGGGCGGCAACGGATCGCCGAATACATCGGCGAGGAACTCGAGGGACTCCCCGGTCTTCTCACCCCATGGCACGAGCCCGACATTCAGCCATCCTGGTACGGCCTGACCCTGTACTACGACAGCGACGCCTTCGACGACGTACCGATCGAACGCTTCCACGCCGCCCTGCGCGCCGAGGGCTGCCACGACATCGACCGCCCCGGCTCGACATGCCCGCTCAACCTACTGCCGGTTTTCCAAAGCCCGGGGCCACTGTTCCCCGCGTTCATGGGCAAACTGGCATACGCCCCAGGCGACTACCCCAGGGCCGAGGAGCTCCATCACCGCACTCTCAAACTGCCCGTCTGGCATCGCGAAGCGGATCTGCCCTTGGTCGACCAGTACATCGAAGCCATCCACAAAGTCATCAAGCATCACACTGACCTGAAAGGATAGGAACTCATGGTGCACACATCACTGCTCGGGCAACTGACAGCCGACGCAACACGCGACGGAGTGCAACAACTAGTCGTCGGGGCCGTCGTTCACCACGACGGCAAAGTCCTCCTCCTGCAACGGCCATCCGACGACTTCATGGGTGGCATCTGGGAACTGCCCAGCGGCAAAGTCGAGCCCGGCGAAGCCCTCGACCAAGCCTTAATCCGAGAGGTCAAAGAAGAAACAGGCCTCGACATATCCCGCATCGGCGACTATCTGGGCGAATTCGACTACAGCTCCGGAAGTGGCAAGAAGAGCAGGCAATTCAACTTCACCGTCAACGTGACGTCGCCCGATCCTGTCGTACTTCAGGAGCACGAGGCCTACACCTGGACAAACCTCATCGAAGAGCCGCCGGTCACCGACGCAGTCAAGCAGGTGCTGACGCGGTATCAGGAGATCTGAACCACCGCAACACTTTTCAGCAATCACGGATAACCCCAGACGACTTCGGCACCCTTGCAGGCACACTTCTAAACACCCCCCGACGAGCACGACCGCCATGCGCAAGGGTGCGGCGAGGACGAACGTGAACAGCAAACTCCCCCAACGTGTTCCGGGCATCACGTTACTCATCCGACCCAGACCGCTCGCACCGCCGCCGGTAGAGCTGATCGCACGGATCGCCCGAGCTCTTGCCCAGGACAACGAGTCTTTCCTGCCCCCACGCCAATGACGGCAGACTACGAGGCCGACCTGGAGGCGTCGTGATCGCCTGGCAGGTCGGCCTCGTAGTCGCTGTCGGGATTCCGTCTATTGTCTTGGCGCTGGCCGTATTCTGGCCGCGACGTTAGAGCTCCGGAACCGCGCCGACCGGTTCCAGCCTACGGTGGACGTAGTGCTGCTGCAGGAAGGTCCAGGCGCTCGTCGTGGCGAAGTAGATCAGGATGCCCACCGGCATGACGAGCCCGGCGAGTAGTGAGGCGACCGGCAGCAGCCACATGCTCATTCGATTGACCAGGCGGATCTGCGGGGTGACCTCGGTCTGGCGGGCGACCGCGGCGCGGGCGGTGCAGTGGGTGGCGATCGCCGAGGTCAGTACCAGCGGGATGATCAGGAGGGCGACCGAGACGAGTGCGCCGCCGGACTGGGCCAGCGTCGCCGACAGCGGGGCGCCCAGCACATCGGCCTGGAGGAAGGATCGCACCTGGGCGGCGGGGAATACGTAGTTGCCGCCGGTGTGATCGAACGAGCGCAGCACATGCAGCAGGCCGAGGAAGATCAGCAGCTGGCCGATGATCGGCAGGAATCCGGTGAAGATGTTGAACTTGTGCTCGCGCTGCAACTCCCGCATCCCGCGGGCCAGCGCCTCGCGATCGCCCGCGAACTTCTCTCGCAGCTCACGGGCCTTCGGTTGCAGCTCGGCCATGGTGCGCGCGAATCGCACCTGCGCGAGGAACGGCCGATACAGCATCAACCGCAGCGTGACGACGAGGAAGACGATCGCCAGCGCCCAGGACAGTCCGCTGGCCGGGCCGAACACCGCGGCGAATCCGGTATGCCAGACCCACAGCACGGCCGATACCGGGTAATACACGAAATCGAGCATGATGGGAACACCTCACGTGTGGCACCCACAGGGGGTGAAATGTGAATGGGGTCAACGAGACAGCTGATACGAGATCAGCGGTCGTGACCCGGTGCCCTGGGCCGCGCTCGGCCCGCGGTGTCTGGATTGCTCTGTCGCAGAAACGATCCCCGGCGGCGTTGCAGCGCCGAGACCGGCGGCCCCGCGCGCAGTGCCAGCGGTAGCAGCGGCACCCGCGCCGAATGCGCCGCGACCACGGCCAGCGCCAGCAGCGCGGCCGCGCCGACGGCCAGTAGCGAACTCGGTTCGCCGGCCGGGAGCAGGATCGCCGCCCATGCGGAGACGACGAAGGCGCACATCATCAACGCCACCGAGCGAATCCGCATCGTCATGGTTCGAGGCTACCGCGCGCCCCGCGACGCGCACCCTCGCGACGACCCGCGTGTCACTGCTTGGGCAGCGCACCCGCCATGCCGCCGACGTCGGCGACCTTCCAGCCGCTGTGCGGATCCACGTTCACCGTGTAGGTGACCGTGGTCTGCGCGCCCTCGGGGGTCTGGGCGCTGGTCGAGGTGACGTTGAGGAACACGTCGACCTTGTAGATCCCGTTGTCGGTGTTCATCACCTTGGCCGCGACCGGGGTCGCGGTCGAGGTCCACTTCAGCGGAACCAGGATGTCCTGCAGCTTCGGCGCGGTGGCGTCGAACTTGTTGGCCAGCTGCGGGGTGGTGTTGGTCTTGAGCTTGGCGATCCAGGAGTTCACGTCCTGGAAGTTGATATTCGAGGCCCCGACCGCGTAGTCGGTGGCGACCTGTTCGGCGTGCTGGTCGGCGGCGGCCGCGGCATCGTGGTCGCTCACCTGTCCGCGCGCCGAGACCCACAGCGAGGCGAAGACGGCGGTCGCGGCGATCAGCGCCACCCCCGCGACCGCGACCGCGACGGTCGACAGGCGGATCGACACGGTCTTCGGAGTGCTCTCGGTGCTCTCGGCTTCCTGCTTCGGTTCGGTCACAACATCATTCGACATCGCGTCCTCCATTCCTATTTGAGGGCTACCCGCACCTTGACGGCGCCGTCGGCGCTGACATCGGCGAGGGCTTGGGAGATCAAGGCGGAGATATCGATCCGCGGCGCGGCGGCGACGATCGCGTCGACCAGCGGGCCCAGCACGGTGGGCAGGGCACTGAGCTCCGGTTGCAGCTCCCGCAGCGCGTGGATGTTCTTCTCGGTGAACGGGGCGATCCCGTTCCCCGTGGTGTATTGATCGATCGGCTCGCTGTCGACCATGCGGCCGACGTGAGTGACCAAATCGTTCAGAGCCTGGGTGAACTCGACCCATTCGGGCGCGGCCGCGCTGAACGACGGGCCCACCCAATCCATATTCTTGGCCGTGTTCTGGAAGCTGTTGAGCAGCGAGACGATCTTCGGATTGCGGCTCATGATGGCCGCCGCGAGGAGATCTCCCGACCGCGACAGATTGGGTATCGCGCTGTCGGTGTCGGTCAGGGATTTCTCGGCCGTATCCACCAGCGAGCCGACGACCTTCGGATCGATCTGATTCAGCGTCTTGGTGGCCAGCCGGGCGACCTCCGGAATCGACAGCGGCATACGGACATTCGCCGTCTTCAGCTGCTGACCGTCGCGCACGTAGGGGCCGCTACCGGAATTCGGCCGGAACTCCACATAGGGCTCCCCGAGCGCGGACAGATGTTCGATGGTCACCGTGCTGTCGGTAGGCACATGGCGATCGGCCGCGAGCTTCAGGCCGACCTCGACACCGCCGCCGCTGTTGGCCACCGAGCTGACCCGGCCCACCTCGATGCCGGTGAGCAGCACCGGCGAACCCACGGCGAGCCCGCCGGAATTGGTCAGCACCATGGTGGCGTGGGTGTAATCCGCCAGCGGATTCACCCGCACCACACCGAAGGTCAGATAGCCCGCACCGAGCACGGTGATCGCGGCGATACCTCCCAGCGAGGCGAGCGGCCCGAGTTTCATCGGACGACTCCGATCATGCGAAGGGTCTGGAGAATTCGGTCGGTCTGATCCTGAATCGGCACGGGCGCATCGGTTTTCACGCCGGTGATATTCACCTTGGGCCCGTGTTCGGCGAACGGGATGATCTTGTCGCGGATCAGCGCCACCAGCGCCTGCAGATTCGACGGCTGACTCAGATCCAGCGGCCGCGCCGAGGCCAGGAGCGGCAGGAATGCCTGCACCGTGCTGTCGGCATTGGTCAGCAGCGGGCCCAGCCAGGCCAGCGAGGTGCCGATCGGGCCGAGCTGCTTGAAGATCTTGGTCACTCCGATGACGGACGGGGCGATGCCGTTCATCTGATCCACCGAGGCCTGATTGAGCAGATCGGCGAGTACGGGCCGGATCCCGTGCAGCACATTGGTGTTGTTATCGATGCCGTCGAGCAGCGAATCGAGCGCGTCGAGATGATTGCCCAGATCGACGGCGTCGTCGGCCATGGTCTTGCCGATCCGCGCGGTCTGGGCGGTGTCCTTGGGCAGGACGTCGTTGATCTGATTGATGGTGTCCTGCACCTGCTGCACCGCGCCGCCCTGGGTGAAGGTGGCCAGCGCGGCCATCGAGTCCTCCAGCTGGACCGGCGGTTTCGTCTGGGCCAGCGGAATCGTGCCACCGGCGGGCAGCAGCTTGTCGAATCCGTTGGGCGGGGTGATCAGCGCGACGTGGATATCGCCGAGCACGGTGTTCTGCCGCAGTTCGGCGAGCGTGGCCACGGGCAGCCGTACCGATCGCGAGATCCGGGCATCGACCTGCACATAGCCGCCACGGCCGCCGGTCTTGGCCGAATCCATCACCGACACACCGGAAACCGTGCCGACCTGGGCGCCGTTGGCCATGATCTTGGCCCGCGCGGGCAGATTCAGCACGTTGGCGAATTGGATGCGGACGTTGTAGGTGTCCCCGGACACCTCGGCCCCGGGCACCGGGACCGAGGAGGGGTCGAACGCGCAGCCCGCGACGGGGAGCGCCGCGGTCAGCGCGACCGCGAGCCCGGCGATCATCCGTTTGCGAAACCTCATCGCGCACCTGCCAATCCGAACACCAGGGCCGCCATATCGACCTTCACCAGCCCGCCGTCGGCGGTGCATCGCCCCGGCGCCAGCACGTTCACCGCCGCGCACACTTGATCGGCGTTCGGCTGGGCGAGCGCGACCTTCGGTGGGGCATAGGCGATTCCGGACTGCCCGACCGATCGGAACGCGTCGGTCAGCACCGGCATCATCGAAACGATCTGGGACAGCGAGCCGATCCGCGCCCGCAGGAACTTCACCAGCGGCACGGTGAAATCCAGGGTCTTCAGGATCGGATCGCCGAAGGCGGTGGTGAGGTCGTTGAGCACCGGAAGCAGTGCCGCGAGCCCGTCGATCACCTGCGCGCCCGGTCCCAGCAGATCGGTCCGCGCCGCGATCAGCGTCGGCGCCAAGCGGGTGAACATCGATTCGATATCGCCCCAATGGTCTTCGACCTTCTTGCCGACCGAGGAGAAGGCGTCGAAGACGCCGACCAGATGGCCGATATCGGCGTCGGGCGAGGCCATCGCGCCGCTGAGCTTCTTGATGATCTCGTTGATCTGCGGGCCGGTCCCCGCGGTCGCCGTATCCAGTTCCGACAGCCCGTGGGCGAGCGCGTTCGGCGTCTTCGAATCGGCGCCGTCGATCTCCTTGGACAGCTGCGCGACCGCGTTCAACGTCTCGGTGACGCTCTTGGGTGTCAACGTCTTGGTGATGCACTGCGAGGGGTTCCAGCGCGCGGTGTCCTTACCGCTGGACACCACCGCCAGCTGCCGCGCCGCGACGATGCTGTCGGCCAGCGTGGTGGCGCCCGCATCGGCGAAGACCGGTTCGTCGGACTGGACGGCGAAGTCGACCTTCACCGATTTGCCCTGTGCGGCAATCGAAGTCACCGACCCGACCGGGATGCCGCGCATGGTGACCTGATTGCCGACGTACAGGCCGACGCTATCGGGCATGATCGCGCAGTAGCTCTGCGTCTTCTTCAGCGGATCGAAGGCGATGAGATAGCCCACGACCACCACGGCGATGGTCACGAGGGTGCCGGCGACCGACATGAAGGCCCGTGATCCCAGGAGCTTGTGCATCAGCAATCCCTCCCCGGCACCGGGACGCAGACGCGGGCGTTTATGGTCTGACCGGATTGATCGACCTTCGCGCCGTCGTCGGGAATGGCCATCTTCGAGACCTTCTGCTGCATGTCCTGGATGGAGGAGACGACCGGATCGAGCCGGTCGAGCAGCCCCTCCATCCGCGGCACCGCGTCGAACAGCGGCTGCAGCTTGGGTTTCAGCTCGGCATAGATGGGCGAGATCGCCGCGGCCTTGCTGAGGACCGACTGCAACAGCCGCAGGCCCTCGCGCAGTTCGGCGCGCTTGCCCAGCACCAGATCCTCCATGAGGTTGGTGGCCTGTACCAGCCTGCCCAGCGAGCCCTTGGCATCGTCGTACAGGGTCACGTACTCGTCGGCATTGGCGATCGCCTTGGAGATCATCACGTGCTGGCGATCGAGATCGTCGACGAAGCTCGAGAGGCTGTCCAGGGTGGTGCGCAGCGTGTCCGGCGCTTGGGCGACCGAGGTGCCCAGCGCGGCGAGGTTGCGCCGCAACGTATCTCCGTCGATCTTGCGCAGCGGCTCGGCGGCGTCCTGGAAGGTCTGCACGAGGCTATAGGGCAGCCGGACCCGATCGATCGGAATGTGCTTGGCGCCCAGGGGTTGTGTGCCCGAGGGGAACAGCGCCACGTAATTGCCGCCGACGACGGTCAGCATGCGCACATCCAATGTGGACTGATCGCCGACGAAGACATTGGAGTCGACGGTGAACCGCATCAGCACCCGATCTGGTTGCAGCTTCAGCGATTTCACCGTGCCGACGGTGATTCCGGCGACCCGGATATCGTCACCGGCCTTCACCGACTGCGCCTCGGACAGATCGGCCGTATAGGTCTTCTTGCCGAACGGGACGACGTAGAGCACGCCCGCCCCGACCGCCAGGGCCGCGACCAGTGCGACACCGATCACACCCAGCCGGATCTCGCGCCGCCGTTTCTCCGGATCGCCGACGACCCGGCGATCGGCGAACAGGCCGCGCAGCGAACTCATCCCGCGCATACCGCCACCTGCTGTCCTGCGATCAGTACCCCGAGCACCTGCGGCACATCGGCATTTCCCTTGGAACACTGCGGTTTCCAGCCGTCGACGCCGGACTTGGGGATGGCGGAGTCGAAACCCGCCAGCAGTCCGGGCAGCTTGTCGAATATCGCGAGGGCCTGCTGCGGATCGGGGAAGATCTTGTGGATCAACGCGTCCACATCGTCGGGGGTGCGCAGGCCGAGGGCGTTGAACAGATTGTCCAGCGGGCCCAGCACCGAGGGTGCGGCCGCCGCGAAGTCGGCCAGCCCGGCCATATTCGTTTGCAGACCGGAGAAGATATCGGCGAGCCTGGCCAGCAGCGGCGCCATGTAATGGATCCTGCCGCCGGCCGTATCGTGCAGGTCCGACAGGTTCTGCAGAACCTTGTCGATGACCGCCTGGCGGTCCTTGACGTGGGCGGCGAGCTTGTCGATCGCCTCCACGGCGGGTCCGATGCCGTTGCCGTCGCCCTCGATCAGCGCGACCATGCTCGCGCTGAACTGGTTGATCTCCTCGGGGGAGATGGTGGCCAGCACCGGTTTCAGGCCATTGAACATGCTGGTCACATCGAACGAGGCCACGGTGTGGTCGGTGCCGATGGTGGCGTTGCCCGAGACGCGCTTACCGGGCTGCGGCTGCTGCTGCAGGTCGACATAGCGCTGGCCGGTGAGGTTCTGATAGCGAATGGCCAGTTTCGAGTTGTCGTAGATCGGCGCATCGGTCTTGAGCGACAACCGGACTCGCGCCTGTACACCATCCAGAGAGACGCCGTCGACCTTGCCGACCTGCACGCCGTACATGCGCACGTCGTCGCCGACCTTCAGGCCGTTGGCATCAGTGAACAGCGCGTCGTGCGCTTCGGTGGGTCCCGGCACCGGGCGCTTGATGGCCGCGCAGACGATGGCGAGCACGACGATCATCACCGCCGCGAACAGTCCCAGCCGCCACGCGGCGGCACTCACCTTCATCGGGCGCCTCCCAATAACGGTGCCAGCACGGGCATTCCGCTCAGATCGATCTCGGTATTCAGCACCGGCCCGTTCGGGGTGTCGGGCATCGCCGCGCGCAGCCGGCGCAGCAGCTCGGTCAGATCGCCGCCCGACTGCTGCGGCGTCGGCACCATCTGCGAGAGCAGGCGCAGGACCGGCACCAGCATGTCGGTGGTGCCGGACAGGTCGTCGCCGAGCACCGAGCCCAGATGTGCGATACCCGGGAGCAGGGTGTCGGTATGCATCCGCACGCCGGCGTCGAAGGCATCCCGATTGCTCTGCAGCCGTGGGAGGTTGCGGATCATGTCCACCATCACCTCGTTGGCCCCGGCGAAGTTGCCCGCGCCGTAGAACGCGGGCCCGAGCCGGGCCGCCAGTTCCGAGGGCGGCATGCGCTGGTTGTCAGTCACGATCTGGGCCACCTGGATGATCGACTGCGCCAGCGGCGTGAACGCCTTCATGTTGTGCTGGACCTGGCCGATCACGGTCACCATCTGCGGTGTCAGCACCGAATCGCCGGTCTGCGACAGGCTGCGCAGCATGCTGCCCATGGTGGCGTCGAAGATCGCGGAGGCATTGTTTCCGGTCAGATCGATGACGCTGTCGTTGCGCAGCGCGTCACCGCCCGAGCCGCGGCGCAGCTCGATCTCGCTGATGCCGAACAGATTCGCCGGAGCGTAGTCGACCTGCAGGCTGTCGTCGATGCCGTGCAGCTGGGAACGGTTCAGCCGCAAGGTGATTCGCTGAGTTCCCCGTTCGTCGGGGCTGATCGCGGTGACCGTGCCGACCTGCACACCGTCCACCCGCACCGGGGTGCCTTCCAGCACACCGTCACCGATCTGCTCGGTATGCAGCGCGATCTGTAAACCGTTGTCGGAGCGGAACTCCCGGTACAGGCATACCGTCGCCACCACGGCGGCGATCACCCCGATCGCGATCGTGCCGACGAGCCGGGATCGTTTCTTGTCGACCGCCACTCCGGGCATTGCGTACTTCGGCATTCGCGTTTACCCCGTGAAACTGATCGTCGCGTTGAAACCCCAGAGCAGGATCGTGAGCACCATGTCGATGCCGACGATCGCCACCGACGAGGCGCGCACCGCGCGCCCCGACGCGATGCCCACGCCCTCGGGTCCGCCGGTGGCGAAGAAGCCGTAGTAGCTGTGGATCAGGATCACCACGGTCGCGAAGATCGCCACCTTGATCACCGCGGCGATCACATCGAATCCGGCCACGAACTGGAAGAAGTAATGGTCGTACACGCCGCCGGACTGGCCGTGCACCAGCGTGATCAGTCCGCGGCAGGACAGATACGCCAGGATCAGGCCGATCAGGAAGGTGGGCACGATCGCGATGGCCCCGGCGATCACGCGGGTGGTCACCACGAACGGCACCGAGCGCAGGCCCATGGCCTCGATGGCGTCGATCTCCTCGGAGATGCGCATCGACCCGATCTCGGCGGTGATGCGGCAGCCGGCCTGGGCGGCGAAGCCGATCGCGGCGGCGATGGGCGCGAGCTCGCGGGTGGTGGCGTAGGCGGAGACGATGCCGGTGACCGGGCCCATGCCCAGCATGTTCAGCATCGTGAACGATTCGACGGCCACCGAGGCGCCCATGACCAGGCCGAGCACGATCATCATCGGAACCGTGCCGCCACCGACGATGACCGAGCCGCGGCCCCAGGTCATATCGGAGATGATGCGCAGCGTCTCGTCGCGATAGTGCTTGAGCGTCAAGGGAATCGACGACAGCACCTGCCAGACGAACGAGAGCACGAAGCCGAGCGATTCGAACCGGGCGGAGATCAGGCCGCGGCGCCGGTAGAACCGGGAGAACCAGGCCAGGCCCTTGGGCATATAGGTCGAGGCAGCCATGTCACACCAGCCTTGTCGGCAGGAACATCTCGACGATCTGGGTGACGCCGAGGTTCACGATCGCGATGGACACCACCGACAGCACCACCGCGGCGTTCACCGCATCGGCCACCCCGCGTGGCCCGCCCTTGGCCTCGAGTCCGCGCTGACAGGCGATGACCACCACCAGGAATCCGAACAGGGCGGCCTTGAGCAGCGAGACCCACACATCGGCGACGGTGGTGAAGGAGCCGAAGGTGGCCCAGTAACTGCCCGGGGTGACGTTCTGGCCACCGACGGCGACCGCATAGCCGGCGACGACGCCGACGAAGATGATGAGGATGTTCAGCAGCGGCGCGACGAGGATCATCGCGACCAGCCGCGGAATCACCAGGCGCGGAATCGGACTGATACCCATCGTGGTGAGCGCGTCGATCTCCTCGCGGATGGTCCGCGCGCCCAGATCCGCGGCGATCGCCGCGGCGCCCGCGCCGCCGAGCAGGAATCCGGTGGCCAGCGGGGCGCCCTGTTTGATGACGCCGAGCCCGCCGGTCGCGCCCAGCAGCGAATCCGCGCCGAGGGTGTGGATGAGGTTGCCGACCTGCACCGAGACGATGACGCCGAACGGGATCGCGATGAGAATCGCCGGGATCGCCGTTACGGTGACCAGTCGCCACGCCTGCTGGATCGTTTCGCGCCATTCGAACTGCCCGCGGGTGATCCCGGTGACCGTACCGGTCACCGATTCCCACGCGATGTCGACCGCTCGGCCGAAGGTCCGCAAGGACGAGACAACGGTGTCGGAGAAGTTCTTGCGGACGATGCGGACCGCGGAGACGCTCGAGCGAGCCCTGGTCACCGACGCCATGCGTGGTTCCCACTGGGGCGGTGTGTCTCGAGTTTCAATTCAATCTCTCCGTGATCGTCGACACTGCCAACATGAAGCTAACGGTGACAACTGGTCACAGTAAAGCCGATCACGGTGTGACCATCGCCTCTAAATCGATTGCCGAGGACTAGCTATAGGCACTGGTCAAGAGCACGGAATCTAAGTTGATGACGGTTCTGATACGCGTTATCAGCGCAAATCCGCTATAGGTGTGATGCAGGTCATGTGATTCAGCTAACCCAGGGCCTCCCTGGTCAGACGACCTGTTCATACGTTCGACACATCAAGACCGGTTGAAGATAATCTCGTCAGTAAGGTTTCCGCAATTTCCATTTGGGACTTTTGCGACATCAAGGACTAACTGCCAGGAACACGAAACCCGCGAAGAGAACCAGATGCACGCCGCCCTGCAGCAGGGTGGCCCGGCCGGGGACGACGGTCAGTACGCCGACGACGACGGTCAGTGCCAGCAGGACCATTTGGGTCGCGCCGAGGCCCAGGGTCAGCGGCGTCGAGAGCCAGATGGTCGCCACGGCGATGGCCGGGATGGTCAGGCCGATGCTGGCCATGGCCGAGCCGAGGGCGAGATTGAGGCTGGTCTGCACCCGATCGCGCCGGGCCGCCCGCACCGCGGCCAGGGTCTCCGGCAGCAGGACGAGCATCGCGATGACCACGCCGACCGCCGACCGCGGCAGACCCGCGGCATGGACGCCGTGCTCGATCGAGGGCGACACCATCTTCGCCAGCCCGACGACGCCGACCAGCGCGACCAGCAGCAGCGCCAGGCTGACCAATGTCGTTGCGGTGGAGGGTATTTCGTCTTGTTCATCGGGATCGTTGGGATCGTCGGAGGCCTCGACGGGCAGGAAGTCGCCCGGATGCCGGACCGTCTGCACCATGACGAACAGTCCATAGAGCAACAGCGAGACCACCGCGGCGAAGGCCAGCTGCGAACCGGAGAACTCCGGACCGGGCTTGCTGGTGGTGAAGGTCGGCAGCACCAGGCTCAGCGTCGCCAGGGTCGCCACCGTGGCCAGCGCCGCGCCCGTGCCCTCGGCATTGAATACCGCCACCCGTCGGCGGACCGCACCCACCAGCAGCGATAACCCGAAGATCCCGTTGCAGGTGATCATCACCGCCGCGAACACGGTGTCGCGGGCCAGCGACGAGGCGTCGTCACCGCCGGAGGCCATCAACGTGAGGATCAGCCCGACCTCGATCACGGTCACCGCGATCGCCAGCACCAGCGACCCGAACGGCTCCCCCACCCGATGCGCCACCACCTCGGCATGCTGCACCGCCGAGAGCACCGCGCCCGCCAACGCCAGCACCAGCACGATCACCGCGGGGCCCGAGGGATGAGTGAACCACGCGATCGCCAGGACCACGGCGGCGAGCAACGGAACAACGGTCGTCCAGTGTCGGGTCAGCGCGCGCATCATGTCTCCCATGATCCCAGCGAATTCCCAGCGTCCGGGCAAAAGAGACAATGATCGCGATCATGTCGGGCGAAGAATCAGTCTGCTGCCCGATGGCTATCGGGCAGCAGTGTCTGAATCGGGTTGGCGGCGCTCGAGTTAGGAGATGCCCGCGATGGTGTCGCGGACCTTCGCGGCGATATCGGCGGGCAGCGGAGCGTAGCCCAGGCCCGCGAGGACCGATTGGCCGTCCGCACTCGCGATATAGGTCAGGAACGACCTGGTCGCCGGGAGGGTGTCGGCCCGGTTGCCCTTGTCGCCGACGATCTCGTAGGTGACCAGGGTGATCGGATAGGCGCCCTCGGCCTGGGTGCCGTAGTCCAATTGGAGTGCGAGATCCCCGCCCGTGCCGACGATCATCGCCTGGGCCAGCGCCCGGGACGCGTTATCGGAGGTGGCCTCGACCGGGGCCGAGGCGCCGGTGGCGAGCTTCACCGTCTTGATGCTGCCCGCGGTGGCATAGGACAGCTCGAAGTAGGAGATGGCGCCCGGGGTCTGCCGGACCTGTGCCGAGACACCGGCCGAGCCATCGGCCGAGGGGCCACCCGTGGTCGGCCACGACTGGGCGGGCGCATAGGGCCACGACTGAGCCGCGGCGGCATGCAGGTATCGGGTGAAGTTGTCGGTGGTGCCCGACTGATCGGAACGGTGGAACGGCTGGATCGCCAGATCGGGCAGCGCGGCGCCGCGGTTGAGCCTGGCGATCGCGTCATCGTTCCACCGGGAGATCTTGCCGTCGAAGATCTTGGCGAGGGTGTCGGCATCCAGGACCAGGCTGTCGACTCCCGGCACGTTGTAGCCCAGCGCGATCGGGCCCCCGACCATCGGCAGGTCGATGGCCTGACCGCCCTTCAGGACGTCCTTGGACTTGGTGATCTCGTCGGGTGTGAGGGCCGAGTCCGAGCCCGCGAAGGCGGTCCTGGCCGCCAGGAAATCCTGGATGCCCGCGCCCGAACCCGTTGGCTTGTAGTCGATCTGAATGTTCGGACAGGCCGCCGTGAAGGTCGCGACCCAGGAGTCCATGGCATTCTTCTGCGCCGACGAACCCGAGGCCGACAGCTGGCCGCTGCCATCGCATCTGATATCGGCGGCGTGCCCGGCGCCCGCGGCGCCGTAGACCACGGCACTGGTCAGCACCACCACCCCGGCAGACGCAGCACCGCGTCCCAGTGCCGAGCTCACCCAAGACTTGTTCACGAGAGATCGCCGCATATCGGCCTCCTCATCGAAGGTTTGGTGAGCATGACGCTATCCCCGAAATGACTGCGGGCCAATAGATTTCACTGCCAACACCCTGTTTGTACAGCTGCGTGACGTCAGCCCTCGCGGGGAGTTCTCGAACGAGTCATCTTCGGGGACTTGATATTCGGTGTCAGTGCGCGTGGTCTCGCAACAGATCCCAGGCCGTCGCGATGTGCTCCTCGGTGGTGGCGGGGGATCCGATCGCCAGGCGCAGCGTATAGGCGTCGTTAATCTTGGTGTGAGTGAGGAAGATTCGACCGGAGACGTTGACGGACTCCAGGAGGTGACGGTTGGCCTCGTCGGTGTCGCGCAGCCGGAAACACACAGCGACAACGGATGTGGGGCCATGAGTTCGAAGCGGTCGCGGTAGTCCACCACCGCACCCGAATCGGTCGCGTTGTTGCGCAGGAATTCCGGGAGCACCGAGAGTGCGTCGATCAGCGCCCGGCGGTCGGCGACAGAGAAGGCGTCGCAGTCGAAGGTGGTCAGCGGCCATTTATGTGGGTTGGTGGCGTAGGAGTCGGCGTATTCGCCGACACCTCACCTCACGGATGCTACCGGCGCTGCTCCGCCGATTCGGTCCCTCGGCGGCCTAGTCTGCTGGTCGTGGACCAGACCAGTGACAATGCCACCCACCCGCATGAACCGCACGCCCAGGGACTGGCCTCGCGACTGAACTGGCTGCGGGCGGGCGTCCTGGGCGCCAACGACGGGATCGTGTCCACCGCGGGCCTGGTGGTCGGCGTCGCCTCGGCGACCACCGGCACCACGCCGATCCTCACCGCGGGTGTGGCCGGACTGGTCGCGGGCGCGATCTCGATGGCGGCCGGTGAATACGTCTCGGTCAGCACCCAGCGCGACAGCGAGAAGGCGCTGCTGTCGAAGGAGAAGCGGGAACTGGCCGAGGAGCCGGACTACGAACTGGCCGAACTCACCGAGATCTACCGCCGCAAGGGACTGTCCGACCGGACCGCTCGCCAGGTCGCCCAGGAACTCACCGCCCACGACGCCTTCGCCGCCCACGCGGAGGCCGAATTGGGTTTGAACCCCGAGGAACTCACCAGCCCGTGGCAGGCGGCGATCTCCTCGGCGATCTCGTTCACCGTCGGCGCGCTGCTACCGCTGCTGGCGATCCTGCTCCCACCGGTGTCGTGGCGCATCCCGGTGACCTTCGCCGCGGTGCTGGTGGCGCTGGCGATCACCGGATCGATCAGCGCCCGGCTCGGCGGCAGCAATCCGCGCCGGGCGGTGCTGCGGGTGGTGGTCGGCGGCGCGCTGGCCATGGCGGTGACCTACGCGATCGGGCGGATACCGGGGGTTGCGGGGTAATCGGCGGGGAGCAGGCCGATCGCCTCGCGTGCGGCAATCAGCTTGGGGCGTGCCAGTTCTCGCGCCGCGGCGGCCCCGGAGGCCAACAGCTCGCGCAGGTCCGTGTGGGCAAGTGTCGTATAGCGGCGCTGAATCGGCTCGACCATGGCGACGACCACATCGGCCACCGCGCGCTTCAATTCGCCGTAGCTACCGAAGGTTTCGGCCGATCGCGTCGGTTCGGCGCCGGTGCAGGCCGACAGGATGGTGAGCAGATTCGCGACGCCCGGTTGCCGCTCGGGGTCGTAGCGGACCCGCGCGTCGCCATCGGTGGTCGCGCGCATCACCTTGCGGCGCAACACCTCCGGCGGATCGAGCAGACGTAGCGAACCCGCGGCCGAAACCGATTTGCTCATCTTGTCCGTCGGCGTGATCAGATCCATGATCCGGGCGGCCACCGGCGGATTCACCGCCCGCGGCACCGTGAACACCGGACGGTAGGCCGCGTTGAACCGGATCGCGATATCGCGGGCCAATTCGACATGCTGGCGCTGATCCTGCCCCACCGGCACCTCCTCGGTGTCGTAGAGCAGGATGTCGGCGGCCATCAGGATCGGATAGGTCAGCAGCGACACCCGAACCTGTTGTCCGCGTGCGGATTTCTCCTTGAACTGGATCATGCGCCGCGCCTCGCCGAAGCCCGTCGCGCATTCGAGCAGATAGTGCAGTTCGGTGTGCTCGGGTATCTGCGACTGCACCGCGAACAGCGCGCGATCCGGATCCACCCCGCAGGCCAGCAGCAGCGCCGCGAATTGTGCCGTGCGCCCGCGGACCTCGGCCGGATCGTGCCAGAGGGTCAGGGCATGCAGATCGGAGACGAACACGATCGTCTCGCCCGGCGTCTGATCACGTACCAGGGGTTCGATCGCACCGAAGTAGTTGCCCAGATGCAATTCCCCGGACGGGGTGAAGGCGGTGAGTCGTCGAGGCATGAGCCGGTCCTTTCGGAGCGGACCACCCGGCGGACCAGACCGTCACCGGAACGCGAGACGGCCGCCCGATCCGGGCGGCCGTGGGATATCGGAATATGCATGAGGAGGCCGCCCGTCAGGGCAGCCACCACGCGCGATGCATCTCGGTTCGCATGGCTCGACGGTATCGCGGTCCGGCCCGTCGATGCCAGTGCATTTCGCGATCCAGTCCAGTATTCGAGCATTGGCTCTGTTTCTCGAGGCCAGTGCGACCTCATGCTGACCGCATGTTGTTTCGCCGCCTGTGTGCGTTGTATCTCGGACTGTGGTTCTACGGGTTCTCGATGGCGGTGATGATTCGGGCCGCACTCGGCCTGGATCCGTGGGATGTGTTCCATCAGGGCGTGGCGCGGCATCTGCCGGTCAGCTTCGGCACGGTCACCGCGCTGACCGGGGTGGCGGTGCTATTGGCCTGGATTCCGTTGCGGCAGCGGCCCGGTCTGGGCACGGTCAGCAATGTCGTGGTCATCGCGGTCTCGGTCGATGCCGGGCTGTGGCTGCTGCCCGAGCTCCACGCGCTGGTCCCGCGCGCACTCGCCATGGCCGCGGCCGTTCTGCTCAATGCCGTGGCGACCGTGCTCTATATCGGGGCCGGAATGGGTCCGGGCCCGCGCGACGGACTGATGACCGGTCTGGTCGGCCGCACCGGATGGCCCGTCTGGGGCGTGCGCACCGGCATCGAGGCGACGGTGCTGTGCATCGGATGGCTGCTCGGCGGCAGTCTCGGCGTGGGAACGGTGGTGTACGCCTTCGGCATCGGGCCGCTGATCCACCTGTTGATCCCGTTCGTCGACCGCTTCCTGCCCGGATTCCACACCGAGCGCGCACCCGAACCGGCCCCGGCCTAGCAGCCGGCCGCACGCGTGATCAGTTGTCGCGCACCGTGATTCCCGCCGCCCGCGCGAATGCGGGGGCGAGGTCCATCAGCTGCGGGGTGTTGATCGTGGCACCCTTGAGCGCATCGATCCCCGCGGTGAGATCGAGGGTGAGCGCACCGCGCAGATCGACCTCGTGCAGTGTCGCGCCGTGCAGCGACACACCCTCGAGGCGCGTGCCCGGGAAACTCACTCGGCGCAGCGTGGACTCGCCGAAATCGGTATCGCGCAGGACACAATCGACGAAGGACACATCCTGCAGCACCGAGTTGCGCAGGTTCACCGAATCGAATTTGCAGCCCTCGAACCGGATTCGCCGCAGCTGCGACCCCACCGCCTCCACCCCCGACAGCGCCGAATCCACGAATTCGGTGTTCAGCCAGCTGGATTGGCCGAGGTTGGTGCCGACCCAGCGCACATTGCGCAGCCAGGCATCGTCGAACCGCGCGTACCGCATGACCCCACCGGCGAATTCGACCATGGTGAAGGCGGATTCGGTGAACCGGATCCCGCTGGCGTCGAGGCCGTCGAATGTGACGGCATCGATATGTTCGGTCTCGTAGTCCATATCGGACTCCGGCTCACCCTCGAAGGGGTGTAGGTGACGAGCGAAGGACAGATCGGCAAGGTCGCGGGGCACACTTGCACCCTAGGCGAACCGTCCGACAGGCCCGCTCGCCGCGGGTGTCACCGCACCGGATCGAAGTCGGTCTTGCCGGTGTCGGTGAGCGAGTAGACGCCCGGGGCCAGATCGAGCGCGCTGACCGTCCGCGCGGCCGCCTCGTCGATATGGATGCGGGGCGGATCGGGGAAGTCCGCGGAATCCGGATAGTAGGTGTCGGGGCCGTAGAACTGGCCGTAGCGCAGCACGACTCCGCCCACGTCGAGCACCGATTTCTCCAGAAACTCCTGGGCGGCCAGGCTCTCTCCGCTCATCTCCCAGGCGACGCTCTGCGCGATCACACGCTGGGTGCCCGCGGCCCGGGCGGCGGCCAGCAGATTGGCGGTGCCCTCGCGGCGAATGCGGGCATTGCCCGAACGACCGGCGGCCAGATCCGCGCGACTGTCGGGGAGGTCGGTCAGCTGATGCATCACCAGATCCGGGGCGTAGGCGCGGACGGCCTGTTCGAGGGCGGCGGCGTCGTAGACATCGCATACCACCGGTTCGGCGCCGAGCCCGGCCAGCAGTTCGGCCTTCGCCGGCGAACGGGTCATACCCGCCACCTCGCATCCGGCCGCGATCAGCAGGGGCGTCAATCGGGTACCCAGCACACCGCTGGCCCCGGCCAAGAAGATCCGCACGCCTACCGACACTATCGAACCGCCCGCCCGCCGCGCACGGCCCGGCCTACAGCAGGCAGATCAGCAGTCCCGAGGCCGTGCCGACGATCAACAGCGGACCCATGACCGCGACACCGATACCGGTGAGCAGCCCCATGCGAGTACGGCGCAGGCGGGGATTGCGCGGGGCGACAAGACGTTCCGCGCGGGCGACGACATCCGCGCCGCTGGCGGCCAGCGCACCGGCCGGAGCCACGCCCGACAACGCGAGCAGACCCGACAGCAGCGGCGCGCGGCCGTAGCGGCGGACCGCGGCATCGTCGGCACACATCTCGAGCAGGCGCGCGACCTCTCGCGCGCCGACGGTGAACAGCCGCAGATGCGGGAAAGTGGCCGCCAGGCCGCGGGTCACGGTGAGCAACAACGGATGCTGGCGGCGCAGGTGGGCATGCTCGTGGGCCAGCACCGCGGCCAGCTCGGACTCTCCCAGCGCGGCCACGGCGCCACTGGTCACCACCACCACATTCGGCGAACCGGCCACACAGTAGGCCGCGCGCTCCTCGGATTCGAGCACCACCAGATCGGCCACGGCACATCGCTGTACGCGCCGGCCGGTGAGCCGCAGAGCCTCGGCGTGTTCGCGCGATCGCAGCCGCATGCGCAGCTGCAGCCGGGTCAGTCGCACGCCCAGCACCACGCCCAGGATCGCCAGTGCCCCGGTCACCATCAGCAGCGCCGCCTGGGCCCCGAGTCCGGCATGACCGGTCACGATCACCTCTGCCTCGTGCAGTCCGGTGACCACCAGCCGATCGGCGTGCAGCCACGAATGCGCGGTATCGGCGAGCGCGATACCCACGGCCGCACCCCAGGATCCGAGCACGCTGGCCATCAACGTCAGCCACGCCACCACACCCAGATGTGGGACGAGCCCGTGGCGCGTCAGCCGCGGCAGCACCCGCGGCGCGACGATCGCCACCACGACCGCGTAGACGAACAGCCCGACGGCGATGCTCACGCCCCCTCCGCCAATCGCCGCAGCGCGGCGCGCAATCGCTCGGATTCCTCGGGACCGATTTGCTCGACGAAATGGGCGAGCACCAATTCGGCGCGGCCGCCGTCGTCCAGCGCCTCGCGCATCAACCGTGCGCTGTGCTGTTCGCGGGTCAAAGTCGGCCAGTAGCGGAACGCCTTGCCCTCGCGCCGGCGCTCCAGCCAACCCTTGCGATGCAGATTGTCCATCGTCGACATGACCGTGGTGTAGGCGATCTCACGCTCGCCGACCAGTTCGGCGAACAGTTCCCGCACCGTGGTGGGGTCGCCGTCGCGGTTCCAGAGCCGGTCCATGACCACCGCCTCGAGTTCCCCGAATCCGCGTGTGCGCACTGCACCTCCTCGTCGTGCGGCCGCTCCGGATACGGGCGGCTCGGTCGCCATAGTATCTACGTAGCGAGGCAGTAGGTCGGTTCGCCCCGATCTCGGACACTTGACCGATCCGGGCGGGATAATCTACTGTCTACGTACGTAGATAGTAGCTAGTCTTGTCACGCCGCGACCGGCAGATCGCGTCCCGGCAAACCCGGATCTCCCTCATCGATCCTGGCGAGCCATTCGGCGCAAGGGGACGAGAGCGCCGCACGATCGACCGCGACGCGCGTGACAGCACCACCCCCGGATCGGGCGCCGGCACGCTCGGACCGGGGGTGGTGGCCTTTACGGCGACCGCCGCGCGGTTATCCCGGCATCGCCTCCCACCCCGATTGCGCAGTGGCGCACGGGAATCCGGCTCATCACCACACTCACCCCGTTCGCCGACGCGATCGATACTTGTGGACGAATACTCGTGGACGTATATTCGTGTACGAGCAAGGAGGTGGGCGTGGCGAAACAGCGCAAGGTCGGGAATCTGATGGCCCTGTCGATCCTGACCACCCTGTTCGAGCGGCCGATGCATCGCTACGAAATCGCGGCCAGGCTGCGCGAACGCGGTAAAGAGGGCCAGATGGACATCAAGTGGGGTTCGCTCTACACGGTCGTCCAGAATCTGGAGAAGCACGGCTTCCTCGAGGCCGTGGGCACCGAGCGCGAGGGGTCACGACCGGAGCGGACGATCTATCGGATCACCGATGCCGGTCGCGCGGAGGCTCACGACTGGATTCGCGAATTGCTCTCGACCGTCGAGTCCGAACCGAGCAGATTCGTCGCGGGACTGTCGGTCTTCGGCGCGGTTCCGCCCGACGAGGTGATCGCATTGCTCGATGCGCGCATCGATCGGCTCACCACGCTCATCGCCACCGGCGGGCAGCAACTGGCCGAGATGGCGGTGCCGCGGCTGTTCCTCGTGGAGGAGGAGTACCACCTCGCAATGCTGCGGGCCGAGGTCGACTGGGTGCGCGGCCTGCGCGACGAACTCGCCTCGGGCGCCTTTCCGAATGTGGACTTCTGGCGGCGAATGCATGTGGAGAACATCCCCGTCGCCGAGGTCGTCGCCATGGTGGAGAGGGGGGAACTCAGCGATCCGACGGACTGAATCCCTCTGTCCGACAACAGAACCGGGCCCGGCGAGGTGCGGCAACACCGCCGCCGAGCCCGATCGAAACACCTCTCGAACCGCATCCACCCTCATGGCGAACCCGGACCGAGTTTGGCGACTACAGGATAACTGGGCTCCCCGCACGTGGATCGGATCGGGCATTCCGATACCCAATCCAAGGGAGAACATCATGTCCATCAGGACAGCTCTGGTCATCGGCGGCGGCATCGCCGGGCCGGTGACCGCCACGGCACTGCATAAGGCGGGCATCGAGGCCCGCGTCTACGAGGCCTATCCGGGTCCGGCCTACAACATCGGCAGTTCGCTCGGCTTCCAGCCCAACGGCCTGGCCGCGCTGGATGTCATCGGCGCGGGTGATGTGGTGCGCCGCATCGCCATGCCGATGCGGCATTCGGTGATGTCGTTCGGGGGTAAGGAGGTCACCATGCCCACCACCGGCGATGCCGAGCCGTTGCAGTTGGTCGAGCGCAGCGAATTGCACCGGGTGCTACACGATTTCGCGGTCGCGGCCGGGGTCGCGTTCGAATACGACAAACGCCTCGTCGACGTCGACGAGGGCCGCGACGGCATCACCGCCCGCTTCGCCGACGGCACCAGCGCCACCGCGGACGTGCTGATCGGTGCGGACGGCGTCAAGTCGTCGGTGCGCACGCTGATCGACCCGGATGCGCCGGGCGCCGACTACACCGGACTGCTCGGATTCGGCGCCGTCATCGACCTTCCGCTCGATCTCGCGCCGGAGACCATGTACTTCGCGTTCGGCAAGAACGCGTACTACCTGTACACGATGCTGCCCGACGGCCGGATCGGCTGGGGCGCGAATCTGCCCAGCAAGCAGTACATGACTACCAGCGAGGCCCGCGCCGTACCCGCCGAACAGTGGCTGCGCACGCTGCGGGAGGTCTATGCCGAGGACACCCCGGGCGGCGATCTCGTGCGCCGGGTCCGCCCCGAGGATCTGCAGATGGTCGGCGGCATACACATCATGCCGCCGGTGCCGAATTGGTATCGGGACCGGATGGTCCTGGTCGGCGATGCGGTGCACGCGCCGTCGAACAGCACCGGCCAGGGAGCGTCGCTGGCCGTCGAGAGTGGCATCCAGCTGGCCCGCTGTCTGCGCGACTTCGACAATCAGGCAACGGCTTTCGCCGTCTACGAGCAGATCCGCCGGCCCCGCGTGGAGACGATCGCGGCGCGGGGCGCCCGGATCAATCACGCCAAGGCGCCGGGGCCGCTGATGCGCAGGGTGATGCCGGTGATGATGCCGATCATGTTCCGGGCCATGAAGATCGGTGAGGTCATGCGCCGCGAGACCGCCTACACCATCGACTGGGATGCCCCGGTCGATCGGCAGGACGAACTCGCACGGGTCTGACGGTATGCCCGCGCGGGTCAGATTATCCGCGCGGGCAACATATCCGGCCGTTCCGCCTCGTCGAGCAGTTTCGCCGCGATATTGGCCATGGCCTGATCGAGCAGCGCGCGGTCCGCGGGATCGCCGCAGTCCCAATCGTCGATGTATCCGCACAGCCAGCGCCGCCAGGCCTCCCGGATGCGATCCGACTCCGCCTGCCCGGCGGCGGTGAGTTCCATTCGCTCACCGTGGAATTGGACGTAGCCGTTGTCGACCACCTTGTCGTACACCGGCTGCAGCACCTCCGGCGGCACCCAGTGCGCCCGGGCGACCGCCTCCAGGGTGGCCGCGCCGCGCACCCGATTCAACATCCGCACCTGACTGATCGCCCAGGCCTGATCCCGGGTCAGCGAGCTGTCGGCGGCGGTCAGGATGCGCGGATCGGGCAGTTCGTCATCGCGCAACTTGCGGAGCATGGTGGCAAGCGAATGTTCCAACCGGCCAACGCGATCCGCGGAATCCGGCATCGAGAATCCGCTGCCCACATCGCCCGCCTCGGCTCGCACGGTATCGCGCAGCGGGACCTGTTTCAGGAACCAGGCCACCACGAATCCCAGCAGCGCGACCGGGACCGCCCAGCGGAACATGTATCCGATGGTGTCGGCATAGGCATCGATGATCGGTAGCGCCTGGATATGCGGAAGTTTGTGCAGCAGTTGCGGATTCCCGGCCGCGGCCGGCGGCACCCCCGGATCGCGCGCGAGCGCCTCGCGCAGATTCGGGCCGAGACGATTGCTGTACAGGGTGCCGAACACCGAGGCCCCGAAGGTGCTGCCGAGCGTGCGGAAGAAGGTGACCCCCGAGGTCGCGGTGCCCAGATCGGTATAGGGCACGGTGTTCTGCACCACGATCGTGAGCACCTGCATCGCCAGACCGAGCCCGAGACCCAGTACGAACATATAGAGCGACTGCGTCCAGAAACCGGTATCGCGATCCATCGTCGACATCAGATACAGGCCGAGCGCGGTCACGGCGGTTCCGGCGATCGGAAAGAACTTGTAGTGCCCGGTCTGGCCGACCACCTGCCCGGAAATGATCGAGGTGATGAACAGGCCGACCACCATGGGCAGCGTCCGGAAACCCGACGCCGTCGCCGTGAGGCCGTTCACGTATTGCATATATGCCGGCAGATAGGTCATCGCGCCCATCATCGCGAAACCGACGATGAAGCTGAGCACCGAGCAGACGGTGTAGGCGTTGCTACGGAACAGGTGCATCGGCAGCATCGGCTCGGCCGCCCGGAATTCGGCGAAGACGAAGGCCGTCAACAGAACTGCCGCCGCCACGAACAACCCGATGATCATCGACGAACCCCAGGCGTACTCCTGTCCGCCCCATTCCAGTGCCAGGACAAGGCAACTCACCCCGACCGCCACCAAAGCGATTCCGGCATAGTCGATCACCGGGCGAATGGCGCTGCGAATACTCGGAATGGCCCGCGCCGCAACGGCGATCATGAGAATCGCCAGCGGCACGTTCACGTAGAAACACCACCGCCAGCTGGCATGGTCGGTGAACAGCCCGCCCAGCGTCGGCCCGATGACCGTGGTGACGCCGAAGACCGCGCCGAGCGCGCCCTGATACTTGCCGCGCTCCCGCAGCGGGATGACGTCGGCGATCAGCGCCATCGCGGTCACCATGAGCCCGCCCGCACCCAGACCCTGGATGGCGCGCGCGGCGACGAGCAGGGACATGCCGCCCGCCAGGCCCGCGATCATCGAGCCCACGATGAAGATCAGGCCGCTGACCTGGAACACCAGCTTGCGGCCGAACAGATCGCCGAACTTGCCCGCCAGCGCGGTGGCGACCGCCTCGGCCAGCAGATAGGAGGTCACCACCCAGGCCAGATGGCCGGATCCGCCCAGGTCGGCGACGATCGTGGGCAGGGCGGTGGAGACGATGGTCTGGTCGAGCGCGGCCATCAGCATGCCGAGCACGACGGTGAAGAAGACCACATTGGCCCGGGTATGGCTCACGGGCGCGGGTGAATCGGCGACTTCCAAGGCACCGGTCATTAACCAAGTATGTGCCGAAGGTCTCCAATTCGCCGGGAGAGAGCTTTACTCGGCATTTCACAGGGTGCAAAGATGATTAGCTGAAGCTAATGCCAGCATTTAGATTCGCCGACCGACTACCGCCGAAAACTTACCCTGAAGTAGGGTCTAACAAAGACAGTTGCAGGCTAGATCACAACGGTAGTGAGGTCTCGACCATGGCGTGGAAACCCAGCCAAATCCCCGATCAGACGGGCCGCACGTTCGTGATCACGGGCGCCAATGGCGGCATCGGCAAGCAGACCACCAAGCAGTTGGCCGCCAAGGGCGCCACGGTGATCATGGCCTGCCGTAACACCACCTCGGCCCAGGCGGTGGCCGACCGCATCGAGGGCGATGTGCGGGTGTCGGCACTGGATCTGGCCGATCTCGCCTCGGTCCGGGCATTCGCCGAGCGGACCGGCGAATTCGATGTGCTGATCAACAACGCCGGGCTCATGAACGTCCCGTTCTCGCGGACCAAGGACGGCTTCGAAACCCAGTGGGGCGTGGATCATCTCGCGCATTTCGCGCTGACCGGCCTGCTGCTGGACCGGATCGGCGATCGGGTGGTGACGCTGGCCAGCATCGCGCACCGGCAGACCCCCAAGCTGTGGGTCGACGATCTGAACTACGAGAACCGCAGCTATCAGCGCAACCTGGCCTACGCGCAGGCCAAGCTGTCGAATCTGATGTTCGCGCGGGAGCTGCAGCGCCGGCTCGCCGAGGCGGGTTCGACCAAGCGCTCCTATGCCGTGCACCCCGGCGTCTCGGCGACGGATCTGTTCACCCGCACCGAGACCCCGATCGATCGCATCGCCAAGCCGTTCGTCGCGCTGGTCGGTCACTCCCCTGCCAAGGCCGCTGAATCCAGCCTGTTCGCCGCGACCACGCCCGATGCCGATCCGACCATCTACTGGGGTCCGACCCGGTTGTTCGGCGCGCAGGGACCGGTCAAGCCCTCGTCGTCGAGCAAGCTGTCCAAGGACCGCGAGCTGTGGCGGCGGCTGTGGGAGGAGTCCGAGCGCCTGACCGGCGTCGCCTACAAGTTCTAGGTGGGACCTACCCTCTACGGGAGCTGTAGTAGACGAGTACCGTAGAGGGCGTGTCCGCCCCACACCGCCGCCCGGCTCTGATCCTGTTGGTGATCGTGGCCGCGTTCGCCTGCCTGGCGCTCGGATGGTGGCAGTGGGGTCGGTACGAATCGACGGGCGGAAGTGCGCAGAACCTCGGTTATGCGCTGCAGTGGCCGCTGTTCGCGGGTTTCGTGGTGTTCGCCTATGTCCGCTTCGTGCGGTTGGAGCGGGAGACCGTCGAATCCGAGAACGAGGCGACCGAGACGCCGCATAAGGCGGCCAAGGTCACCAAACCACGGGAGATTCCGGCCGGGTTCCTGCCCGAGCGGCCGACCGCGGTGCGCGACGATGATCCGGTGCTCGCCGAATACAACAGGTACCTGGCCGAATTGAATGCGCGCGAGCGCGACACCGAGAGGAGCGCCGGTTGAGCGCCGACAACCCGACCGCCGCCACCGCACCGGCATCCGCCGCGAGCGGCACGCGCAGTACCGCCCGTATCCGCTCCGCGCTGACCCGCTATCGGGTGCTGGCGTATGTGACCGGTGTCTGGCTGTTGCTGCTGTGCGCCGAGATGGTCTACAAGTACCTGCTGCTCGACGACAGCAGCAAGGCCCCGCACTGGCTGTTCTACGTCGGCCAGATCCACGGCATCTTCTACATGATCTACCTGGTCTTCACCATCGACCTGGCGATCAAGACCCGCTGGAAGCCCGCCACCACGGTCATCACGGCCCTGGCCGGAACGATCCCGTTCCTCTCCTTCGTCTGCGAGCACTACCGCACCCGCCAAGTCCGAGCCGACTACGCGCTCTAACCCCCGCACCCTTTCTCGCACTTCGCACCCGTTGTGACTGCCTACAACGGGTGCGAAGTGCTGGAAGGGGTGCGAGGGTCAGGCCTCCGCCAGGGCGGCGAGGGCTGGGAGGAGGGCGCGGAGGGCGCGGCCTCGGTGGGAGGCGGCGTCCTTTTCCGCGGGGGTGAGTTGGGCGGAGGTGCGGGTTTCGCCGTCGGGGACGAAGAGTGGGTCGTAGCCGAAACCGTTGTCGCCCACCGGTTTACCGATGATGTGACCGGGCCACTCGCCCAGGGCGATCACCTCGCGGCCGTCGGCCACCAGGGCGCAGGCGGAGACGAAGCGGGCGCCGCGGCGCTCATCGGGGACGTCGGTGAGCTGGCCCAGCAGCAGTGCGTTGTTGGCGGCGTCGTCGCCGTGGCGGCCGGACCAGCGCGCCGAGAGCACGCCCGGCATACCGTTGAGCGCATCCACCGCGAGGCCGGAATCGTCTGCGACACAGGGTAATCCGGTCGCGGCCGCACCGTCACGGGCCTTGGCGAGGGCATTGCCCTCGAAGGTCGCCGCCGTCTCGGGCGCCTCATCGTAGGGCGGCACCTCGTCCAGGCCCACGATCTCCAGGCCCGCGACGCCCGCCTCGGCCAGGATGCGCCGTAATTCGTTCAGCTTCTTGGCATTACGGCTGGCCACCAGGACGCGACGCGACATTACTTCTTCTTCTCGGGCCCGGGCAGCACGCCGGGATAGGGCAGCGCGAGCGCCTCCTTCTGCACCGCGAACAGCTGTTCGCAGCCGGTCAGCGCGGAGTCGAGCAGCTTGTCCAGCGTGGAGCGCGGGAAGGTCGCGCCCTCGCCGGTGCCCTGGATCTCCACGAGCGTGCCGGTATCGGTGGCGACGACGTTCATATCGACCTCGGCGCGCGAATCCTCCTCATAGGGCAGATCCAGGCGCACCCGGCCGTCGACCACGCCGACGCTCACCGCGGCGATCATGCACGAGATGGGCTGCGGATCGTTGAGCTGTCCGGCCGCGCCGAGGTAGGTGATCGCATCCGACAGCGCCACATACGCGCCGGTGATGGCCGCGGTGCGGGTCCCGCCGTCGGCCTGCAGCACATCGCAGTCGATCGCGATGGTGTTCTCGCCGACCGCGGCCAGATCGATACAGGCCCGCAGCGACCGGCCGATCAGGCGGCTGATCTCCTGCGTACGGCCACCGACCTTACCCTTGACCGACTCGCGACCGCTGCGGGTATGTGTGGCGGCGGGCAGCATCGCGTATTCGGCTGTCAGCCAGCCCAATCCGGAGTCGCGCCGCCACGGCGGCACACCCTCGGTCACGCTCGCGGTGCACATCACCCGCGTCTGCCCGAACTCCACCAGCACGGACCCTGCCGGATGCGTGGTGAATCCCCGGGTGATCGTTACCTCGCGGAGCTCGTCGTCCGCCCTGCCATCGGCTCGTCTAGACACGGCATGCAGCCTAATGGGGAGCGCCGACGGGAGAATCTCGGGCCGCTAGATGTCGATGACCTCGCCCGGGGAGACGGCGTGGACCGGGCCGCTGAATTCGGCCTTGGCCTCGGCGATCACATCCTCGCGGGCGGTCCAGGGTGGGATGTGGGTGAGCAGGAGTTCGCCGACACCGGCTCGGGCGGCGATCATTCCGGCCTCGGTGCCCGAAAGGTGAATTCCGGGTGGCCGATTGGCGGGGTCGTGGGTCCACGACGCCTCCGACAGCAACACATCGGCACCCTCGGCGAGTTCGAAGACCGCATCGCACAGCGCGGTATCGCCGGTGTAGACCAGCGTGCGACCGGCGGTGGTGGTGATGCGCAGGCCGTAGGACTCCGGCGGATGGAACATGCGGCGCGCGGTCACGGTATGGCCGGGGCCGAAGGTGATTTCGCGGCCCTCCTCCCAGACGCGCATATCGATCACATCCGACCAGTCGTCGCATTCACCACCGATCTCGGCCGAGGCGTTGCCGATTCGCACCGAGGTGTCCGAGGGACCCTGCACGATGGCCCGTCCGCTCGGCGGATTGGGGTGATAACGCCGCCATACCAGCAGGCCCGGCAGATCCAGGCAATGGTCGGCATGCAGATGGGTGAGGAAGATATCCACCTCACCCGGATCCAGATGACGCTGCAATGCGCCCAATATCCCGGGACCGAAATCTATGACCGTCGGAGTCATGCCCGCACCGGTGAGCAGATAACCCGACGCAGGGGAATCCGGGCCGGACACACTGCCCGAGCACCCTAGGACGGTGAGCCGCATTCCCCCATGCTGCCACGCTGCATTCTCGGTCATAGCGGGGAGCCCCACATCACCGGCCGGGTTCCACGGTCACCCCGACGATGCGAGGCGGCCGACGTTATCCCCGCGACGATGACGACGTTCATCGCCTGAGAGTACCCATCCGGCAATCACTCCACCCACCGCCCCGAAAAGATGTCCTTGCCAGGATATTCCGGTCTGGCCGGGCAGCACTCCCCACAGAATCGAGCCGTACAGCAACCCCACGCCGACACCGAGCAGTATTTGCCACGGCCGACGGGCGAACCAGCCTCGCGAGATCAGATATGTCAACCACCCGAACACCAGGACCGAGGCGCCCAGATGCACCGATCCGGTGTCACCGGTGAGCCATTGGCCTAATCCGCTCAGGACCCAGATGATGGCGGTCGCGGCGATGCCACGGCCGATACCCGTCAACAGGGTCAATACGCCCAGCACCAGAACCGGCAGGGTGTTGCCGATCAGATGCGCCCAGTTGGCATGCAGCAACGGTGCGAAGGCGATGCCCTCCAGGCCGCCCAGCGTGCGCGGATGCACCCCCGCGTTGTTCAGCCGATAGTCGGTGAGCTCATCGACACCCTCCACGCCGTAGAGCAGCGCGACGAAGACGAAGGTCAGCCCGATGGCCCGCTGCCACAACAACTTCAGCGCGGGTGAGGAGCCCGGACGCCGCGGAAGCACCGACTTCCCCCGCAGGGCCGCGATCCGATCGGGATCGAACGAAGAACCCATCCCGGCGGTCACCGCCATCACCTCCTCGCGAGGAAGTACGAACCTCGCCTCCTTCGAGGGTACCGATCAGGCCCAGAGCTGACCGTCGAGCCTGTCCTCGGCCTCGTCCAGGGTGCCCTCGTAGGCCCCGGTCGACAGGTACTTCCAGCCGCCGTCGGCGACCACGAACGCGATATCGGCCCGCGTGCCCGCCTTCAGCGCCTTGGCGCCCACGCCGAGCGCGGCGTGCAGGATCGCCCCGGTCGAGATGCCCGCGAAGATGCCCTCCTCGCCGACCAGTTCCCGGGTGCGGCGCACGGCGTCGTACGGACCGACCGAGAAACGGGAGGTGAGCACCGATTCGTCGTACAGCTCGGGGATGAAGCCCTCGTCGAGATTGCGCAGCCCGTAGACCAGTTCGCCGTAGCGCGGCTCGGCGGCGACGATACTGATATCCGGCAGCTGTTCGCGCAGATAACGGCCGGTGCCCATGAGCGTGCCCGTCGTGCCCAGGCCCGCCACGAAATGCGTGATCTCCGGCAGATCGGCGAGGATCTCCGGCCCGGTGCCCTCGTAGTGGGCCAGCGCGTTGGCCGGATTGCCGTATTGATAGAGCATCACCCAGTCCGGATTGTCCACCGCGATCTTCTTCGCCAGCGCCACGGCCTGATTGGAGCCGCCCGCCGCCGGGGAATCGATGATCTCGGCGCCGAACATGGTCAGCAGCTGGCGACGCTCGACCGAGGTGTTCTCCGGCATCACGCAGATCAGCCGATAGCCCTTGAGCTTGGCGGCCATGGCCAGCGAGATGCCGGTGTTACCGCTGGTCGGCTCCAGGATCGTGCAGCCCGGACGCAGCGTGCCGTCGGCCTCGGCCCGCTCGATCATGCGCAATGCCGGGCGGTCCTTGATCGATCCGGTCGGATTGCGATCCTCGAGTTTGGCCCACAACCGCACGTGGTCCTCGCCGTCCCATTTCGGGGACAGCCGGCGCAGGCCGACCAGGGGCGTATTGCCCAGGGTCTCGATCAGCGATTCGTAGCGTGCCACCGAATTACCGCGCGCCCCCGGCCACGGCCGGCAGGATCGTCACGGTGCCGCCCTCGGGCACCTCGGCCTCGAGTCCGCCCGCGAAGCGCACATCCTCATCGTCGACGTAGATGTTGACGTAGCGGTTGAGCTTGCCGCCGGACAGCAGGCGCTCCTTGAGACCGCCGTAGTTGGTCTCCAGGTCATCGATCACCGCGGCGAGCGTGGCGCCGCTGGCCTGCACCCGCTTCTCCCCTCCGGTGAGGGTCCGCATGATGGTCGGGATGGACACGGTTACCGGCATTGCTGCTCCTTAGCTTTCATCAACGATCTCGACGGGTTCCTCGGTGACCACGCCCTCAACGATGCGGTAGCTGCGCAGCTCGTGCTGCTCCGAATCGCGGGTCGAGATCAGCACGTAATGGGCATGGGGCTCGGAGGCGTAGGAGATGTCGGTGCGGCTCGGATAGGCCTCGGTCGCGGTGTGCGAGTGGTAGATCACCACCGGCTCCTCGTCCCGATCGTCCATCTCGCGCCACACCCGCAACTGCTCGCCCGAATCGAAGCGATAGAAGGTCGGCGACCGCTCGGCATTGATCATGGCCACGAAACGCTCGGGTCGATCGGACCCCTCCGGCCCCGCGATCACCCCACAGGCCTCGTCCGGATGATCGGCCCGCGCATGCGCCACCATCGCATCAACGAGCCCGGCCTTGATCACCAGCACAGTCGAATCCTTCCCGTCACCGCCCGACTGTCGTCAACCGCCCAGAATATGCGGCTATTCCCCGCTGTTCCCGCCAGGGCCTGCAATTCCCTGGTTCGCCGGGGAAACAGGCGCGATCCCCGCGGGGAACAGCGGCAACCTTCAGAACGGCCCGAAAAGCTCGGTATACGAAGGGATTCCGGCGATCGACCGCGCCGACAGAATCGCATCCACGACCGCACGCTCCACGCAGACCGCGGCGGCGGTACACAGGGTGTCGAGCAGCAGCAGGTCCGGCGGAAAGGCCGGGGGAAGAAGGGGATTCGGGTCAGGATGGATGGCGGCGGTGGACAAGGCGAACAAGGTGTCACCATCGAGCGGCGAATGCACCGGCCGGACGGCTCGGGCCAGCCCGTCGTGGGCGGTGGTGGCGAGGCGGCGGCAGCCGCTGGGGTCGAGGGCCGCATCGGTGGCGACGACGCCGATCGTGGTGTTGAGCATGGTGCCCTTGACCGCGAGCGCGTTGGCGCGGGCCAGTTGGCCGGGCGTGGCGGGGCGCAGGCCGTGATACTCGGGGCCGTCGGTGCCCACACCCCACGGCAGGCCGGTGCGGGGGTCGAAGACCGAGCCGACCGGGTTGGCGACCACGAGCGCGCCGACGGTGACCCCCGCGGCCGGACCCTCGGCGAAACACACACTGGCCGTGCCGATTCCGCCCTTGAGGGAACCGGCCCGCGCGCCGACCCCGGCACCGGCCGTGCCCCGCTCGAACTCCTCCGCCGCGGCTTGCGCGGCCCGATAACCGAATTCGGCGGTGGGCCGAATATCCCATGCGCCCACGGGCAGATCGAAGATCACCGCACCGGGCACGATCGGCACCACGCGCGCGGGATCGGCGGGATCCATCGGAATCCCGGCCCGATGCTCCTCGAGCCATCGCATCACACCATCGGCGGCGGCCAGCCCGTAGGCGCTGCCGCCGGTCAACAGCACCGCATTCACCTGCCGCACGGTATTGGCCGGATCGAGCAGATCGGTCTCGCGCGTCCCCGGCCCGCCGCCGCGCACATCCACCGAGGCCGTCGCCCCGCCGGGCACGCGCACCACCGTGCATCCGGTCGCCGCACCCGTCCCGAGCGTGACGTCCTCGTCCAGGACATGGTGCTGCCCCACGAGAACGCCGCGCACATCGGTGATCGAATTGCGTGGTCCCGGTTGCCCGGTCACGGAGCCAGCGCCTGCAGCAGCGAATCCTGCATCCAGGTGAGCCAGTGATAGACGTCCAGATGCGGCGCGCGGGGATCACCCGGATCGAGGTGGTCGGGGGTGCTGGCATCGACGCCGAGGGCGGTGCCCAGGGCCAGCCGGACGTCGTTGAGCGCGATCAACCAGGCATCGGCCTGTTCGGGGGTGAGCACGATCTTGCCGCCCTCGGCGGGCAGGGTATCCAGCACGATCGAACCGGCCGCCACCTTCGATTCGATGATGTCCGGTTCGTGCAGACTGCGCAGGGCGTTGTTGAGACCCGCGCGCTCGGCATCGGGCGAACCGGGCTCGGCCCGATGGAAGTCGGGTAACAGCCGGGCCAGCCTCGGGTCATCGGGCGGGGTGCTGTTGCCGGTGCGTAGCCCGGTCAACGCCGCCAGATCGTCCTCGGGCGCCGATCGGGCTCGGTCGGTGAGTAGACCGGTCACCGCGCCCACCAGGGAGCGCAAGACCTCGGCCTCCCGCGCGTCCATCTCCGACCGAAGCTTGAGCCCGCTCAGCGAGTTCTTCCTGCTCCACTTGCGCACCGGCACTACGGTAGTCGCCGCGTCATTGGTCGCGCTGCATGGTCGCCCAGAGCCCGGCCGCGTGTAGTCGCTGGACGTCGTGCTCCATCTTGTCCCGCGACCCGGACGACACCACCGCCTTGCCCTCGTTGTGCACCTTCAACATCAGCTCGGTTGCCTTGCCTTTGCTGTATCCGAACAGCTTCTGGAAGATGTAGGTGACGTAGTGCATCAGGTTAACCGGATCGTCCCAGACCACGGTCACCCACGGTCGATCTTCGGCCTCGAGGATTTCGCTGACCTCGATCGTTTCGGGGGTCGCCTGCGCAGCCGACAGCGTCATTGAGGCGCCGACCGGGGCGAGTGAGACCCGGACAGCGTCTTCCATGCACAGACCCATAACCTTCAGGGTACGACTCGACTCCGAATACACAACACCCGCCGGATGTCGTTTTGCCGGACTCGCGCTGTCTACAGTGGCGACGTGACCACAACGGACCCCGTTGCCAGCACCGCGCTGCTGACCGATCAATACGAACTGACCATGCTCGCGGCCGCGCTGGCCGACGGCTCGGCCCAGCGGCATTGCACCTTCGAGGTATTCGCCCGGCGATTGCCACACGGACGTCGATACGGTGTGGTCGCCGGATCCGGCCGACTGCTGGATGCGTTGGCGGACTTCCGGTTCGGCGAGGCCGAAGTCGAGGTTGCCGCGCGGTTCCTGGACGCGCGCACCCTGGAGTGGTTGCGGCAGTACCGCTTCGGCGGCGATATCGACGGCTACCGCGAGGGCGAACTGTACTTCCCAGGCTCACCCATCCTCTCGGTGCGCGGCAGCTTCGCCGAATGCGTGGTACTGGAGACGCTGATCCTGTCGATTCTCAACCACGACAGCGCGATCGCCTCGGCCGCGGCCCGGATGGTCAGCGCCGCGGACGGCCGCCGCATGATCGAGATGGGTTCGCGGCGCACCCATGAACTGGCCGCCCCGGCCAGCGCCCGCGCCGCCTATCTGGCCGGATTCGACGCCACCTCCAACCTGGAGGCCGTGCGCCGCTACGGAATTCCCGGCGCGGGCACCAGCGCGCACGCGTTCACGCTGCTGCACAGCGGTTCGGACGGTCAGCACGAGGCGGCGGCCTTCCGCAGCCAGATCGAGGCGCTCGGCATCGGCACCACGCTGCTGGTCGACACCTTCGACATCGCCCAGGGTGTGGCCACCGCGATCGAGGTGGCCGGACCCGAATTGGGCGGTGTCCGTATCGATTCCGGCGATCTGGGTGTACTGGCCCGGCAGGTGCGCGATCAGCTCGACACGCTCGGCGCCACCCGCACCCGGATCGTGGTGTCGGGGGATCTGGACGAATACGCCATCGCCTCGCTGCGGGCCGAACCGGTCGACGTCTACGGCGTCGGCACCGCCCTGGTCACCGGATCGGGCGCACCGACCGCGGGCATGGTCTACAAACTGGTGGAGGTCGACGGCGTGCCGGTCGCCAAGCGCAGCAGCCATAAGGAATCACGTGGCGGCACCAAACGCGCGGTGCGCCTGGCCCGGTCGACCGGCACCATCGTGGAGGAGATCGTCTATCCGGCCGCCGCGGACCGCCCGTCGGCCAACGGCTACGAGATCCGCGACCTGCCGGTGCCACTGGTCCGCAAGGGCGAGATCGTCGACGAGCTGCCCGCCCTGACCGACAGCCGCGCCCTGGTGGCCGCGGGATTGGTGAGCCTGCCGTGGGAGGGTCTCAAGCTCTCGGCCGGAGAGCCCGCGATACCCACCGCGTTCCTACAATGAGTGCGAACGCGGAGGTACGGGTTATGGGCAGGGCACTGATCATCGTCGACGTACAGAACGATTTCTGCGAGGGCGGCTCGCTGGCCGTGCGCGGCGGCGCGGGAGTGGCCGAACGCATCAGCGAGTATCTCGGCGTCGCCGACTACGCGGCCATCGCGGCGACCCGCGACTATCACATCGATCCCGGGCCGCACTTCTCCGACCATCCGGATTACGTCGACACCTGGCCGCCGCACTGCCGGGTCGGCACGCCGGGCGCGGACTTCCATCCGAATCTCGACACCGCGAATATCGAGCAGGTGTTCTCCAAGGGCGCCTACACCGCGGCGTATTCGGGCTTCGAGGGCAGCGCCGACGACGGCGTATCCCTCGCGGAATGGTTGCACGCAAAGGGGATCGATACCGTCGACATCTGCGGGATCGCCACCGACCATTGCGTACGCGCCACCGCGCTGGACGCGCGATCGGCGGGTTTCGATACGCGAGTGCTGCTGGGGCTCACCGCCGGGGTCTCGCCCGTGACGGTCGAGAAGGCCCTCGGGCAGATGCGCGATGCGGGCGTCGAATTCGCCGGTCAGTTGGAGTCCTGAGCGCCGTCGCGCAGGAACTCGGCGAGCGCCGGGCCGACCACACCGGGATCCTCCAGCTGCGGCCAGTGCCCGACGACCGGAGGTTCGTCCAGCACGACGAATCGCGCGGCCGGTAGCCGCTCCCGCAGCCGCGACAGCTGTTCACCGCTGATCGGATCGGCCGGACCCCAGACGAACATCGTTGGGCCGGAATAGCTTTCGAGCGATTTCCGCCAGCGGTCGGCATTGGCGCGACGCTCGGCGTGGTAGCGGTTGAGATCCCATTGGATCCGGGTGCCGCCGTCGCTCGAGGTGGCCAGCCACATCTGATGCACCTCGGCGTCGGACAGCGGGCGGCCCAGGGTCCTGTGGATCGACATCCGATAGGAGGTCTCGGACATCAACGGGCCCAGCAGCTTTCCCAGCGGGGAGGCCATCAGCTTCTGAATCGCCATGGGCCGGTACAGATCCGCGTACAGTCCGCCGTTCAGCCAGGCCATCCGGGTGATCCGGTCCGGATCACGGGCCAGCAGCTCCTGGGCCACGCTCACCCCGTAGTCGTGGGCCACCAGCGCGGTCGCCTCGATGCCCAGGTGGTTCCACAGCGCCTGCACCAGATCGGCCTGTTCGGTGAACCGATAGTCGTGGCCGCGCGGTTTGGCGCTCGCCCCGAAGCCGAGGAAATCGAGAAGTGTGACGCGACAACCGGATTCGACCAGCGCGGGCAGCACCGACGCCCAATCGTGCGACGACGTCGGATATCCGTGCAGCAGCGTTACCGGCCGCCCGTCCGCGGGCCCGTCCTGCCGGTAGAACAGCGAACGACCACCCAGCTCGACCCGCGTTCCCCCGGCGATCCATTCCGTGCGCGACGGCCGCATCGTGCCCACCTTCCCCTGCTCATCCATTCCAGGCTCCTGCCGGAATCAATCTAGACCGCGCGACCGATCGGCAGGGCTGTCGGTGCGGGGCGCTACTCTGCCTGGGTGCCCGAACTCCCGCCCGTCCCCACCCTGTTGGCGACCGCTGTCGAGGCCCTCGGCGGCAAGGCGCGCAAGGGCCAGCAGACGATGGCCGCCGCGGTCGCGCACTCCATCGACACCAAGGAGCATCTGGCCGTACAGGCCGGGACCGGCACCGGCAAGTCGCTGGCCTATCTCGTGCCCAGCCTGCGGCATGCGGTGCAGACGGGTCGCACGGTGGTGGTGTCCACCGCCACCATCGCGCTGCAGCGGCAGTTGGTCGATCGCGATCTGCCGCGCCTGGCCGACGCATTGGCGAAGCCGCTGGGCCGCACGGCGCAATTCGCGATCCTCAAGGGCCGCAACAACTATCTATGCCTGAACAAGATCAACAGCGCGATCCCGGACGAGCCCGCGGAGACCGAACTGTTCGACGCCTTCGCCATCTCCCGACTCGGCCGCGAGGTCCAGCGCCTCAACGAATGGGCCTCCGACACCGATACCGGCGACCGCGACGAGCTGGTGCCCGGCGTCACCGATCGCGCGTGGCGTCAGGTCAGCGTGTCCTCGCGGGAATGTCTGGGCAAATCGCGCTGCCCGTTCGGCACCGACTGCTTCGCCGAGCGCGCCCGCGCCGAATCCGGCCAGGCCGATGTCGTGGTCACCAATCACGCACTGCTGGCCATCGACGCCATCAGCGGCGTACAGGTGCTGCCCGAACACGATGTGGTCGTCATCGACGAGGCGCATGAACTCGTCGACCGGGTCACCGGCGTGGCCACCGCGGAACTGTCCACCGCCGCGATCAGCGCCGCCGCCAAACGCTGCGCGAAACTGGTCGACGAGCAGGAGGTCGACCGGCTCGAGGGTGCGGCCGAGGCCTGGCACGCACTGCTCGACGAGCTGACGCCGGGCCGCTGGGACGAATTGCCCGGCGGCGCCGCCCCGGTGCTCGCGATGATCCGCGACGCGGCCTGGAATGTGCGCACCGCGCTGGCCCCGCCGGGTTCGAGCGCACCGCAGGCCGATCCGGAGGCCGCCGCGGCCCGCAATATGGCCGTGGCCGCGGTGGAGGACGTGCACGACGCGGCCGTGCGCGCGCTGACGACCTTCGAGGAGTCCGATCCGGCCGCGCGCCGCGATGTGATCTGGCTGTCGTCGGAGGATGTGCGCGGCATCGCGCGCCGCTCGGTGCATATGGCCCCGCTGTCGGTCGGCGGACTGCTGCGCAGTCGCCTGTTCGGCACGGCCACGGTCGTTTTGACCTCGGCCACGCTGCAGGTGGGCGGCTCGTTCGACGGGCTCGCGATCACCTGGGGCCTGCCGTCGCAGTCGCCCAACCGTGTCGATCCGGCGCTGGCCAACGGCGGCGAGGCGCCCTCGGATTCCGCCGCGCTGCGCTGGAATTCGCTCGATGTGGGCTCCCCGTTCGATCATGCCAAATCCGGAATCCTCTATATCGCAAGGCATTTGCCCGCCCCCGGCCGCGACGGCCTGGCCCCGGCCTATCTGGACGAGATCGAACGCCTGATCAACGCCGCGGGCGGGCGCACGCTGGGCCTGTTCTCCTCGATGCGCGCGGCCAAGGCCGCCACCGAGGTGCTGCGCGAGCGGCTGAACACCCCGGTGCTGTGTCAGGGCGACGATGCGACCGGCACGCTGGTCAAGCGGTTCGCCGAGGATCCGGCGACCTCGCTGTTCGGCACGCTGTCGCTGTGGCAGGGCGTGGACGTACCCGGACCCTCGCTGAGCCTGGTGATCCTCGACCGCATCCCGTTCCCGCGCCCGGACGATCCGCTGCTGGTCGCACGGCAGAAGGCGGTGGAGTCGCGCGGCGGCAACGGATTCATGACAGTGGCCGCCAATCACGCGGCACTACTGCTGGCGCAGGGCACCGGACGACTGCTGCGCAGCACCGACGATCGCGGCGTCGTGGCGATCCTGGATCCGCGCCTGGTCACGGCGCGTTACGGGTCCTATCTGCGCGCATCGCTGCCGCCGTACTGGGAGACCTCCGATCCGGAGATCGTGCGCAAGGCATTGCAACGTCTTACCGCCGCACCGGCCGCTAAGTGAAAACGCTTGTCGACAATGTGAAAGCGCTCACAAGTGTGGTGCCCACTTCCATCCGGAAGTAAGTTGGGAATCGGTACTCCGATAAACCCCCCAATTCCCATATCGGATGTTACCGAGGTCCCCGCGCCAAACCCTGCATGCGGCGCGGGGACATATAAATCCCTTTGCGGCCTTGGCTTCTCGCCTAGAGTGCCCACTTGATCGCCAGCGTGATCACCGCGGCGACCACGGCCAGCACCACCGCCCCGATACCCCACGCGAGACCGCGTCGCGCCCACGGCCGCCCGTGATCGAGCGAGAATCGCCCCGGACCGGTGAAGCCCAGCGTCGCGGCGGCGGCGGCGAACAGCAGCGCCTCCTCGTACCCGCTGAGCCCGTGATGCCAGGTCACATTCATCGCATTGATCATGGTGCCGATCGCGATGGCCGCACCCAGCGGAGTCAGCAGTCCGAGCAAAAGCAGTGTGCCGCCGGTGAATTCGCATAGCCCCGCGAGTGTGCCGAACAGCTTGCCGGGGTGGTAGCCCATGCGTTGGAAACCCTCGGTGGTCTGATACCAGCCCTGGCCGTTGAACCAGCCGAACAGCTTCTGGCTGCCGTGCACGAGCAACAGGCCACCGAAGCAGACCCGCAACACCAGCAAGCCCACATCCAAGGCGAGGGATTCGGTGCCGCCGGACTCCCGGCGGTCGCTCTCGGCCGCGATATTGACGGTCATGGTTGTCCTCCTCCGTTCAGGTCAGGACACGGTGCACGAGCTCGTAAGGTTCACCTAAGTGCGTTCGCAGATTACCGTCCTGGACAGCGGAGATCGGCCGATTCCGGATTCCCGATATCGACGCGGTTCCCACACCCCTATAGGGGGCGGGGCGATCACTCCGCCAGGAACACGAAGTACGCCAGGAATACGGCCATCAGAGCCCACATCACCGGATGCACCTCGCGGACGCGGCGCTTGGCGACCATCACGATCGGATAGAACAGCAGGCCCATGGCGATGCCGTTGGCGATCGAGTAGGTCAGCGGCATCATCACGACGGTGATGAACGCGGGAACCGCGTATTCGAGCTTGTCCCATTCGATATCGCCGAGTGAGCGGGCCATCAGCACGCCGACCACGATCAGCGCGGGCGCGGTCACCGACGGTGCGTCGGCGACGACGGCGAACACCGGGAAGAAGAACATGGCCACCAGGAACCATCCGGCCGTCGATACGGCCGAGAGTCCGGTGCGTCCGCCGGCGCTCACACCGGCGGTCGATTCCACATAGGCGGTGGTGGTGGACGTGCCGATGATCGCGCCCGCGGTGGTGCCGATCGAATCGGCGGCCAGCGCCTGGGCCGCGCGCGGCAGCTTGCCGTCCGGCCCGAGCAGCCCGGCCTGGTTGGCGATGCCGATCAATGTGCCGGAGGCGTCGAAGAAGTCGACGAACAGCATGGTCAGCACGATGATCAACATCTGCCCGGTGAACGCGTGCGGCAGATTGACGATCGCCTGCCCGAAGGTCTGATCCAGCCCGTGCGGCAGGGCGACGACCGCATGCGGCAGCTCCACCAACCCGCTGACGATGCCCACGATCGTGGTGGCGACGATGCCGTAGAGCACCGCCCCGTGCCGGCCGAGCACCAGGAAGATCACCGTCACCACCAGCCCGAACAGCGCCAGCAACGTTGTGCCCTTGGTGAAGTGCCCCAGATGTACGAAGGTGGCGTCGCTGGCGACCACCAATCCCGCGTTCTTAAGTCCGATGAATGCCACGAACATGCCGATACCCGCGCCGACCGCGAGCTTCATCTGCAGCGGGATCGCGTCGATGATCTTCTCGCGGACCTTGGTGATGGCCAGTACGAAGAAGATCAGGCCCGACAGCAACGTCCCCGACAACGCCTCCTGCCACGGAATGCCCATCTCGAGCACGACCGTGTAGGCGAAGAACGCATTGAGCCCCATACCCGGCGCCAGCGCCACCGGATAGCGCGCCCACAGGCCCATCACCAGCGTGCCGAAGACCGCCGCGATCGCCGTCGCGGTGAATACCGCCTGCGTCGGAATGCCCTTCGCGCCGAGCGTCCCGTGATCACCGAGCACGGCCGGATTCACCGCGAGCACGTAGGACATCGCGAGGAAGGTCACGGTCCCGGCCATGATCTCGCGCCGGTAGGTCGACCCGAGCTCGCTGACGCCGAAGTAGGCGTCGATGCGATCCCGCGGTCGCGACGTGACGTCGATGCTCATCAGTGCTGTCTCCACCCTCGGCCCGAACCAGTAATGCCCAGGGCACCGTATATTGTCCCGTCCCACCAGCCCCCATCCGGTCCCGGCGAACCGGGGGCAATCGGTGCCAGCGTGACGTATCCGTTACAAACTGTTACATGCAACCATTGGGCAAATTACAGAATTGTTCACCTTCAATTTGTATCTTCTTGACCACAGCTATGAACACCGTTACAAATACGTAATCCGCCGAACCGAGCTTTCGAACCGGCCGTAGTCAGAAGTGCAAGCCATTGGTTACCGATGTCGTCGACGCGATCACGGAACTACCGATCGCGCGTAAAGCCATATGGGATCTGCTGATCGATCCTCAGACCTATCCCCGGATGTTCCCGGGCATCGGCGCCTGCGAACAACTCGACTGTGAGGGCGGCCCGCCCACGCTGCGGTTCCGGGTGGGATCCGGCGCCGAAATCCGGACCATCGACGTCCGGCTCGTGCTCGGCCGCACCGGCGACAGCCTGGAACTGCAAGGTCTGGTGCAGGGCAGTTTCGCCTCGATCCGGCTGCGCGGCGAGGGGGACGGGACCCGCATCGCCGTCACCTACTTCACCCCAGGCCGGGTGCATCCGAAACTGGCCGAGCTGTCCAACGCCGCGGTGGCCGAGTGGACCATCGCGGGGCTGCGGCGGCTCGCCGACATCCCCGGCCGCGCCACGACCTCGATGGTGGTGAACGGCGAGGATTCGCCGATGCGGCTACAGACCGAGGTCATGCGGCAGATGGTGGCGATCGGGGTGGTGCGCAGCTACCGGCCCGACCGCGGGTTGAAACAGCTGGGCCGCCTGGCCAAATGGGGCTTCAGCCTGGCCGGCGGTTACGCCGCCGCGGCCGCGTACGCGCCGCAGCGCACGGCCATCATCGACGACCGCGGCGTTCGCAGCTTCGCCGAGGTACATTCGCGCAGCCATGCGCTGGCGAGTGCGCTCACCGCCGGGGACATCCGGACCGGCGATTCCATCGGCCTGCTGTCGCGCAATCACGCCGAAATGGTCGAAATCATGATCGCCGCAGGGAAACTCGGCGCCGACGTAGTGTTGCTGAATACCGGACTTCCCGCGGGGCGTATCGAGGAGATTGTCGAAAAGCATCGACTCACAGCGATTTTCGCCGATCCCGACCTCGAGGATTTGATCCGTTATCTACCTCCCGAGCTACCGCGTTTCACCACCGTGGGCAAATCGCCGGATCCGCGCCGACTGACGGTCGATGATCTGATCACCACGGGCACAGCCGATTTCGGTAAACCGCCGCGCCCCGGCCGCCTGATCGTGCTCACCTCCGGCACCAGCGGCGCTCCCAAAGGTGCGCGCCGTCCCCACCCCAAGGGTTTCGGCACGGTCGCCGCGCTGCTGTCGCGAATCCCCATGCAGATGAACGAGACCATGCTGATCCCCGCGCCGCTGTTCCACACCTGGGGGCTCGGCGCGCTACAGATCAGCACGCCGATCCGGGCGACGGTCGTCCTGTCGGAGCGCTTCGACGCCGAGGACTGCCTGCGGCTGGTCGCCGAGCACCGGATCACGACGATGATCGTCGTCCCGGTCATGGTCAATCGAATCCTGGACCTGCCCACCGCGGTCCGGGCCCGCTACGACACCTCCAGCCTGCGGGTGGTCGCCAGCTGCGGCGCGCCGCTCACCGGGGCGGCGGTGCTGCGGTTCATGGACACCTATGGCGACATCCTCTACAACGTCTATGGTTCCACGGAAGTGTCCTGGGCGACGATCGCGGATCCCAGCGATCTGCGCATCTCCCCCACGACCGCGGGCCGACCACCGCTGGGCACGAAAGTCGCTGTGCTGGGCCCCGATTCGCGCCCGGTGCCGATCGGCATGACCGGGCGGATCTTCGTCGCCAACCACATGCTCTTCGACGGCTACACCGACGCCGCGCCGCCCGGCGAGGTCGACGGCATGCTCGACACCGGCGATGTCGGCTATCTCGATGCCACCGGCCGGCTCTTCGTGGCCGGGCGCGACGACGAGATGATCATCTCCGGCGGCGAGAACGTCTTTCCGCGCCCGGTCGAGGAGGCGCTGTCGCATCTGCCGCAGATCAGCGAGGTCGCGGTGGTCGGCGTGCCCGACCGCGAATTCGGGCAGCGGCTCGCGGCTTTCGTGGTCAAGCGCGACGGCTTCGGCTTGGATCCGGATATGATTCGCAATTACATCCGTCATCGCCTGGGCCGCTTCTCGGTGCCGCGCGACGTGACCTTTCTCGACGCGCTGCCGCGCAATGCCACGGGGAAGATCCTGAAGCGCACGCTGATTCAGCCCGGATAGTTCACATTCGGAAAACTTCCAATCCGTATCTCCTGAGGCTACGAATACGCCTCGGCAGGGGTTTACTCCTGCCGACCCCTAATCGGCCCGACCCAGGAGCGTTGATGGCTTCACGTATATCCGCACTGCTTGTCGCCGGGATCTCAGCCCTGCTCATCGGTAGCGCCACGCCAGCCCACGCGGACGATGCCCCTCCGGCCGCCACCGGTGGGAGCGAGACCAAGGAGGCGGGCGCGCAGTACAAGGCCAACATGAAAACGTGGACCCGGATCGCGGACACCTTCTGCGATCTCGGAAACGGCAATGCGCTCGATCCGCGAAAGAACAGGGCCGCCGCTGAGAAGCAGTTCAGCGACACGGCCATCAATGGCTACTACGACGCATATCGCATAACCCCGATGGTCTACAAGGAAGATCCGGTTGTGGTGACCAGGCCGATAGTGATGACCGAACAAAAGCACTGGGCTTTTCCCGAGAAAAGCGTTCACACGGACGCGGACGACCTGCGGCTCTGGCGGTACCTGCTGTGCAGCGAAGAGCCGTTCAAAAGGGAGTGGGCGGCAACCCTCAAGCGCGTGCAGGAAGGGCTCGACGGGAAACTGAAGAGCAGCGAGGAATCGGACATCATGGATGTCTACAACAAGAAGATGGCAAAGATGGACAAGGTGCTGAAGGCCGAGCAGAAACGCCAGGGAATCGAGGAGCCGCAGACGGACTGAGTCCGTTGGGCTTCTGAAACCCTGAGCCGCCCGCGAGGCCGGTGCGCACCGGCCTCGCGGGCGTGAGGGGCCCGCGCAGCACTCAAGGGCTCGGGCTGGCGATCAGCCCGAGCTCGGCGTCGGTGGCCAGCAGCCGATGATGCGGCAGCACCCGCACGGTATAGCCGACCGCACCCGACAGCGGCACCGGCGTCTCCACCGTGAAAACCTCTGCGCCGGAATCACTTCCGGCATACTCCATCGGCACCGTGGTCACATCGGACAGGTCGTCGTCCAGGGAGACTCGACCGAGCGCCGCCTGCACGACAACATCACCCGGCGCGAGCCCGCCGAGGTCGATGCGGGCTCGCAGCGACAGCCTCGCGCCGATCACCGGAGCCCCGGCCAGCCCGGAGCTGTCCACCTGCATCACCTTCACGTGCGGCCAGGCCGATTCGACGCGGCGACGATAGTCCGCCAACTCGCGCGCCCCGGCGAAATCCTCCTGCGCCACAGCGGAATACGCGGCCGAAGCCGGTGCGTAGTACTCCACGGCATAGTCACGGACCATCCGCGAGGCCAGCACCTTCGGCCCGAGCGTCTGCAGCGTATGGCGCACCATCTCCATCCAGCGCACCGGCAGACCGTCGCGGTCGCGTTCGTAGAAGCGCGGCAGCACCGAGCGATCCAGCATCTCGTAGAGCGCGGCCGCCTCGAGATCGTCGCGGCGATGCTCGTCGCGCACGCCGTCGGCGGTCGGAATGGCCCATCCGTTCTCGCCGTCGTACATCTCGTCCCACCAGCCGTCGCGGATCGACAGGTTCAGCGATCCGTTCAGCGCGGCCTTCATGCCCGAGGTGCCGCACGCCTCCAGCGGCCGCAGCGGATTGTTCAGCCACACATCGCATCCCCAGTACAGGTAGCGGGCCATGGACATGTCGTAGTCGGGCAGGAAGACGATCCGGTGGCGCACCGCGGGATCATCGGCGAAGCGCACCACCTGCTGGATCAGCCCCTTGCCTCCGTCGTCGGCCGGATGGCTCTTACCCGCCACCACCAACTGCAGCGGCCGCTCGGGGTCCAGCAGCAGCGAGCGCAGCCGGTCCGGATCGCGCAGCATCAGCGTGAGCCGCTTATAGGTCGGCACGCGGCGGGCGAAGCCGATGGTCAACACGCGCGGATCGAAAACCTCGTCCACCCAACCCAATTCGGCCGGTGCCGCACCGCGCTCGAGCCAGGACGCGCGCAGCCGTCGACGCACGTCGGCAACCAGCAGGGCGCGCAACGCGTTCCGCGTCGACCACAGCTCGCCCAGGTCGACATCGCGCAGCCGCTCCCATCCGCGCGCCTCCTCGACCAACTCCGGCCCCACGAACTCCCTTGCCTTGTCGATCCATTCGCGGGCGGCCCAGGTCGGCGCGTGTACGCCGTTGGTGATCGAGCCGATCGGCACCTCCGCGACGTCGAAACCCGGCCACAACGGCGCGAACATCGCACGGCTCACCTCGCCGTGCAGCCGTGACACGCCGTTGGCGCGCTGGGCCAGCCGCAGCCCGAGATGGGCCATATTGAATACCGACGAATCGGCCTCGCGGCCGAGCGCCAGAATCCGATCGACCGAAACCCCCGGCAGCAGAGGCGATTCCCGCTCCCCGTGCGCACCGCCGAAGTAGCGGCGCACCAGCGCCCCCGCGAACCGATCGATTCCGGCGGGCACCGGGGTATGGGTGGTGAATACGGTCGCGGCGCGCACCGCGGTCAGCGCGGAATCGAAATCCAGTCCCGCGGCCATGTATTCGCGGATGCGCTCGACACCGAGGAATCCCGCGTGCCCCTCGTTCATATGGAACACATCCGGATCGGGCAACCCGTCGGCATGGGTGAACGCGCGCACCGCCCGCACCCCACCGATACCCGCGAGAATCTCCTGTTTGATCCGGTGATCCTGATCGCCGCCGTACAGCCGATCGGTCACCGCCCGCAGCTCCGGATCATTATCGGCGATATCGGAATCCAACAGCAGCAACGGAATTCGCCCCACCTGCGCGATCCACACCCGTGCCCGCAGCACCCGCCCCTCGGGCATCGGCACATGGATCAGGACCGGCGCACCATCCTGATCGAGCAGGCGCAGCGGCAGGCCTTGCGGATCGAGATCGGGATAATGCTCGGCCTGCCAGCCGTCGGCGGTCAGCGACTGCCGGAAGTATCCCGATCGATACAGCAGCCCGACCCCGATGAGCGGCAATCCCAGATCCGAGGCCGCCTTCAGATGATCACCGGCCAGAATACCCAGTCCCCCAGAGTAATTCGGCAGCACCTCGGTGACACCGAACTCCATCGAGAAGTAGGCGATGCACTGCGGCCCGCCGTCGCGGCGGTTGAACCACCGCGGCCGGCTCAGATAATCCCGCAGATCCTCGGCCGCATGCTCGACGGCCCGCACATACCCCTCGTCCGCGGCCAGCTCGTCCAACCGCGCCGCGGGCACCTCCCCCAGCATCCGCACCGGATCATGTCCGACCTCGGCCCACAGCTCCCGATCCAGCTCGGCGAACAGATCCTGGGTGGGGGTATGCCACGACCACCGCAGATTGGTGGCCAACTCGGTCAACGCGCCCAACGATGCGGGCAAATGGGCACGGACGGTGAATCGACGCAATGCCTTCACCGATCAGACCCTACCTGGAACGGAACGCATGCGAGTGCCCGCCGCGGGGCACTCGCATGCCGGTCCCGCTATCCGGCGGAGCGCACGGTGCGATCGAACAGGGCCAGCACTTCACGGAAGTGCCGCTCGGCCGCCTCCGCGTTGTAGACGGAGGTGTCGGACTGGGTGTAGCCGTGGTGGGCGCCCTCGTACACCTCGCTGCGGTGGCGGACCCCGGCCGCCTCGAGGGCCTTGTCGAAGGTCTCGATCTGCTCCGGCCCCATCGACTGATCCTGGTCGGCGTGGCCGAAATACAGTTCCGCCGTGATGGTTCCGACCGCCAGATGCGGGCTGTCGGTGCCCTCGGTGACCAGACCGCCGGTGTGGAAGCCCGCGGCGGCGGCCACGCGATCGGGATAGGCCGCGGCCGTGCGCACCGCCTGACGGCCACCCATGCAGTAGCCGACGGTGCCGACCGGGCCCGCGGCCGTCCGGTCGAATGCGGCCAGCCAGTCCAGGTACGCGCCCGCATCGCTCACGGTGCGCTCGGGGGTCAGGTCATGAATCATCGGCATGATCTTCCCGAACACGTCCGAGCGATTGGCGAAGTCGATGAACTCCGGCAGCTCGATCACGGGCGCGCGGCCGTGGCGATAGAGCAGGTTCGGGGCCAGCACCGTATAGCCGTGTTCGGCGATGCGGTCGACGATCGCGTACAGCGCGGGTCGCAGGCCGATCGCATCCATATAGAGCAGCACTCCCGGGTGTGCCGCACCGTCGTCCGGATACGCCACATACGCGTCGGCAATCCCGTCAGGGGTAGGCACATCCACCGAAAGACCCTGCACAACAGTCATGATTGATATCTCCTCATGCATCAACGTCGTCGGTCCGCACCGAGCGGAGGTATGGCCTCCAGTTCCGGTGCCATCCACCAGGGTTCCATGTCGAAGCAAATCTCGCCCGTGGTCTCGGCGGGTCCGGCCACGGCGTCGTCGCGTTCGTGATCGCGGCCATACTGCCGGTACGGTTGAACCCGTGACCGGTCGGATCGCCATCGATGACACGGCCCCGTCCGTCCCCGGCGGCTTCCCGGCGAAGGCGGTGGTGGGCGAGGTGTTCCCGGTTCGGGCCGTGGTCTGGCGCGAGGGACACGACGCGGTGGCCGCCACCCTCTCGGTGCGGGCGCCGGGTAGTGCCCGGCTGCAGCGGATCCGGATGACCCCGGATATCGAACCCGACGTGTTCAACGCGACCTTCATCGCCACCGAACCGGGCCTGTGGACCTATCGCGTCGAGGGCTGGAGCGATCCCCTGACTACCTGGCGGGCCGCGGTGGAGGCGAAACTGGCCGTGGGGCAGACCGCCGCGGACCTGGCCAACGACCTCGAGATCGGCGCGCGGCTGCTGGATCGGGCCGCGCAGCAGGTACCGAAGCGGCAGTGGGAGCGCCTGCGCGCCGCGGCCGCCGCATTGCGCAGCGACGCCCAGCTCCCGGCCCGGGTGGCGCCGGCCTTCGGCTCCGAGGTCACCGAGATTCTGCGCGAGACGCCGCTGCGTGAGCTGGTGACCCGCGGCCCGCAGGGTTCGGTGCTGGTGGAGCGGCCTCGGACGCTGTACGGATCGTGGTACGAGTTCTTCCCGCGCTCGACCGGCGGCCGCGACGCCGAGGGCCGGGCCGTGCACGGCACCTTCGCCACCGCCGCCAAGGATCTGCACCGCATCGCCGCCATGGGTTTCGATGTGGTCTATCTACCGCCGATCCATCCGATCGGCAGGGTGAATCGCAAGGGGCGCAACAACTCCCTGACCGCCGAGCCCGGCGATGTGGGCTCGCCGTGGGCCATCGGATCGGACGAGGGCGGCCACGACGCCATCCATCCACAGCTCGGCACCGAAGAGGATTTCGCCGAATTCGTCTCCACCGCACGCGAACTCGGTCTGGAGGTGGCGCTGGATCTGGCACTGCAGTGCGCCCCGGACCATCCGTGGGTGCGCGAACATCCGGAATGGTTCACCACCCTGCCGGACGGCACGATCGCCTTCGCGGAGAATCCGCCCAAGAAGTACCAGGACATCTACCCGCTCAACTTCGACAACGACCCCGACGGGCTCTACGCCGAGGTGCTGCGGGTGATCCGGCACTGGATCTCGTTGGGCGTCACCATCTTCCGGGTCGACAACCCGCACACCAAACCGGTCGACTTCTGGGAGTGGCTCATCGACCGGATGCACCGCACCGATCCGGACGTATTCTTCCTGTCCGAGGCGTTCACCCGCCCGGCCCGGCTCTACGGGCTCGCGCGGCGCGGATTCGCCCAGTCCTATACGTATTTCACCTGGCGCACGGGCAGACAGGAGCTCGCCGAATTCGGCCTGGAACTGGCCGCCAAGGCGGATCAGGCCCGGCCCAACCTGTTCGTCAACACCCCGGACATCCTGCACGAGAGCCTGCAACACGGCGGGCCCGGCATGTTCGCCGTGCGCGCGGCGCTGGCGGCGACGCTCGCACCGGCGTGGGGGGTGTATTCCGGATTCGAGCTGTTCGAACATCAGGCCGTACGGCCGGGCAGCGAGGAGTACCTCGATTCGGAGAAGTACGAGCTGCGCCCGCGCCCGTTCACCGAGGCAGCCGCGCGCGGAGAATCGTTGGAACCGTGGCTGACTCGGCTCAACGAGATCCGCCGCGCCCATCCGGCGCTGCAGCAGTTGCGCTGCATCGCCTTCCATCACGTCGACAACGACGCGCTGCTGGCGTACTCGAAGGTGGATCCGGTCACCGGCGACGCGGTGCTGATCGTGGTGAACCTCAACCCCTTCGGGCCCGAACAGGGCATGGTGTCGCTCGATATGCCCGCGATCGGCCGCGAATGGCATGACCATCCGGTGGTGTACGACGAGGTCACCGGCGAGGAATATCACTGGGGCCAAACGAATTACGTCCGCCTCGATCCGGTCAAGGCGGTCGCGCACATCCTGGCGCTGCCGCCGGTGTCCGCGGCCGCGCGCACGGAATTGTCCTATCGCAGGACGTTCTCGTGAACCGCCGCGACCTCATGCTGCTGGCCGCTGGAACGCATGCCGATCCGCATACGGTGCTCGGCGCGCATCCACATCCCGACGGCACGGTCATCAGAGCGCTTCGCCCCCACGCGGATTCGGTGTTCGCGCGGATCGGCGAGAAGGACTTCCCGCTGGATCATGTGGCACACGGCCTGTTCGAGGGCGTCGTCCCGTTCCCGGAGCTGTGGGACTACCGGCTGATGGTCTCCTATCCGGGCGGGCAGACCGTGCTCGACGCCGACGGGTACCGGTTCCTGCCCACGATCGGCGAATTGGATCTGCATCTGATCGGCGAGGGCCGCCATGAGCGGCTGTGGGATGTGCTCGGCGCGCATCCGCGCGACTACACCACACTCGATGGCGAGGTCTCGGGCACCTCGTTCGCGGTGTGGGCACCCAATGCGCGCGGGGTGAGCGTGATCGGCGATTTCGACGGATGGAGCGGAAACAGCGCGCCCATGCGGACATTGGGCGGGTCCGGGGTATGGGAGCTGTTCGTTCCGGGGATCGGGCCGGGCGCCAGATACAAGTTCCGGGTGCACGGCGCGGACGGCCGCACGGTCGATCATGCCGATCCGCTGGCCTTCGCCACCGAGCTACCCCCGGCGTCGGCCTCGGTCGTCACCGACAGCGATTATCACTGGCGGGACTCCGATTGGCTCGACGCCCGCGAGCGCACCGATTGGACGCGCGCGCCGATGAGCATCTACGAGGTGCATCTGGGTTCGTGGCGGCCAGGGCTCGGCTATCGGGAGGCCGCCGATCAACTTGCCGAATACGTTCGCGCACAGGGGTATACGCACGTCGAGCTGCTGCCGATCGCCGAACATCCCTTCGGCGGCTCCTGGGGCTATCAGGTCACCTCGTACTACGCCCCGACCGCCCGGTTCGGCACACCCGACGATTTCCGCGCCTTCGTCGATCGCCTGCACCGCGCCGGTATCGGGGTGCTGCTCGATTGGGTTCCCGCGCATTTCCCACGCGACGAATGGGCCCTGGCCCGCTTCGACGGCACCGCGCTCTACGAACATGCCGATCCGCGCCGGGGCGAGCAATTGGATTGGGGCACCTACGTTTTCGACTTCGGCCGCTACGAGGTGCGCAACTTCCTGGTGGCCAACGCGCTGTATTGGATCGAGGAGTTCCACATCGACGGGCTGCGCGTCGACGCGGTGGCCTCGATGCTGTATCTGGACTACTCGCGCCCCGAGGGCGGCTGGGAACCCAATATCCACGGCGGCCGGGAGAATCTGGAAGCCGTCGCATTCCTTCAGGAAATGAATGCGACCGTGCACAAACATCATCCGGGTGTCGTCACCGTCGCCGAGGAATCCACCAGCTGGCCCGGGGTCACCCGCGCGACCGATATCGGCGGCCTGGGTTTCACGATGAAGTGGAATATGGGCTGGATGCACGACACGCTCGGCTATCTCGGCCGCGATCAGATCCATCGCAGCTGGCACCACAACGAGATCACCTTCTCGATGGTGTACGCGTGGAGCGAGAACTTCGTGCTGCCGATCAGCCATGACGAGGTCGTGCACGGTAAGGGCACGCTGTGGACCCGCATGCCCGGCGACGATTGGGCGAAAGCCTGTGGCGTGCGGGCACTTCTGGCCTATATGTGGGCGCATCCCGGTAAGCAGCTGTTGTTCATGGGCCAGGATTTCGGCCAGTTCCGGGAGTGGTCGCACGATCGCGGCCTCGACTGGGGCGAACTGGAGAATCCGCTGCACGACGGCATTCGCGCGGCCGTGCGCGATTTGAACGCGATCTACCGGGCCCGCGCCGCGCTGTGGAGTCAGGACACCTCCCCCGGCGGCTACGCCTGGATCGAGGCCGACGACCGCGCCGACAACGTCATCGCCTTCCTCCGCCACGGCTCGGACGGTTCGACGGTCGCCTGCGTGTTCAACTTCTCCGGCACCGAACACCGCGACTATCGAGTGGGCCTGCCGAGTTCCGGACGCTGGCAGGAGATCCTCAACACCGACGCGGAGAGCTACGGCGGCAGCGGAATCGGCAATCTGGGCGGCGTCGACGCCATCGATCGGCCGTGGCACGGCCGCCCCTGGTCGGCGGCGGTGACGCTGGCGCCCAACAGCGCGATCTGGCTTGCGCCGGAATAGGTTTCAGAACATCCAGGGCGCCGTCAACGACGGCACCAGACAGCCGTAGGTGTTCTCGATCGAAATCGGCTCTCCGCGCAGCGTCCCCTCGACCCGCAGCAGTACAGGGTAGTACCGGAAGCACCGGACCTCGGTGTTCTCCGCGGGAAGCGCGAGCCCACCCCCACCCGCGAGATATCCGCACGCGGCGACCACATCCGGATGCGAACCCCCATCCGGATCGCAGCTCAGCGTAACCGAACGGTCCGGCCGATCCGGCTCGGTCCGCGTGAAGGTGAGCTGGGTATCCGGCCGCTGCGCCACGGCGCCACCGGCCGAGGCGAGCACTCCGGCAGCGACAACAGCCACCGCCCCGAGATGTGCGGCAGATCCGGGCAATCGCATCGTTCCCCCTTTCCGCCCCCATCGTAATCCTCTGTGGCCGACCCGGTTTCGCCGGTTCCATCCAGCGACAACCCGCAGACCGCGAAACCACCCCCAGCGACAGCCACCCGGAGACCGCGGCGACACAGCCACCCCACGAGCCGCGAGATCGTCCTTCCCCCAACGACAACCATCCCCCACAGGCCGCGAGACCACCCATGTCCCCGCCGTTCGGCCGCCAGGCCGGACGGCGGGGCAAGCCGTCAGTACAGCGCGGTCGCGAGCTTGCGGCGGGCGGCGACAACGATCGGGTCGGCGGTGTCGAACAGTTCGAACAGTTCCACCAGGCGGGTGCGGACATTGTTGCGGTCGTCGCCCGCGGTGCGCTTGATCAGGTTGATCAGGCGGGTGAAGGCGGCCTCGGGCTCCTGGTTGAACAGTTCCATGTCCGCCGCGGCGAAGGCGGCGTCGATATCGGCCGGGTCGGCGTCGGAGCGGGCGATCGCGTCGGCGGGGAGGTCCTGGGCGCGGGTGTAGAAGCGCAGCTGACGCAGCGCGGCCCGGGCCTCCTGGTTGGCGGGTTCCTCGGCGAGGATCCGCTCATAGGCCGCCTCGGCGCCGGCGATGTCACCGCGCTCGATGGCCTCCTCGGCGGCCACGAAACGCGGATCGTCGGGGACCTCGGGAGCCTCAGGGGCCTCGGCGTCCTCACCGACGCCGGGCAGGCGACCGCGAACGGCATCGACCACGGCGGCGAGCCACTGGCGCACCTGCGGTTCGGGCTGCGCGCCCTGGAAATCGGCGAGCGGCTGACCGGCCGCCACCGCGACCACCGTCGGAATGCCCTGCACCCCGAAGGCCTGTGCGATGCGCATATTCGGCTCGGCCTCGACCGTGGCCAGATCCCAGCTGCCGTCGCTCTCTTCGAGCAGCGTCTCGAGCAGTTTCACCAATTCCACACTGCCCGGGCTGCGCTGCGAATACAGCGCGACGACCACCGGAACCTCGAGCGAACGGCGCAGCACCTTGGTCTCGAAATCGGCCTCGGTGACCGCATGACCGCTCGGAACGTCCCCGGCGGCCGCGGCGGGCTGTTTCAATGCGGACAGATCCACCGCGCCGGACATGGCGGCGGCCACGGCGGGAGAAGGACGACGTGCAGCAGGTCGAGTCACGACTTCCAGTTTGTCACGAACCGGCGGGAGCGGGCGCCGGGGCTTGGCTCAGCTCGCCCAACTGCCCGCTGCGGATGGCCCAGCGCTCGAATACGACCGAGGTGAACGGCACCACCGCCGAGACGAGCCCGAGCACCAGCGTCTTGGCCGGCCACTGGTACTCGCGGAACGCCAGCAACAGGTTCAGCGCGAACATGAGGAAGACGAATCCGTGCAGCAGCCCGAACACCATCACCGGCCAGGTGATCGGATCCGGCAGCCGCTTGAGCACCGATCCGGTCAGCAGCAGCGCCCACGACGGCGCCTCCAACAGCCCGAACAAGCGCACCCGCTTGGCAACCGTGCTCAGGTCGAAGAATTCACCCATGCCTGCCATTGTGCCGCAGCCCTACGACAGCTCGTAGTTCTGTGTCCTACACCACATCCCGACCGGGTGACTAGACCTTGAGGATCAGGGCGTCGCCCTGACCACCGCCACCGCAGAGGGCCGCCGCGCCGATGCCACCGCCCCGGCGCCGCAGCTCCAGAGCCAGATGCAGCACGAGACGCGCGCCGGACATACCGAGCGGATGACCGATCGCGAGGGCGCCACCGTTGACGTTGACCCGCTCGGGGTCGAGACCGAGCTTGCGGGTGGAGGCGATGCCGACCGCGGCGAAGGCCTCGTTGATTTCGACGACATCCAGATCCGCGGGCGAAATACCCTCGCGGGCACAGGCTTTGGCGATCGCGTTGGCGGGCTGATCCTGCAGGCTGGAGTCCGGACCGGCCACCACCGCCGCCGCGCCGATCTCGGCGATCCAGCTCAGCCCCAGCTCCTGCGCCTTGGCCTTGCTCATCACCACGACCGCGGCCGCGCCGTCGGAGATCTGCGAGGCCGAACCGGCGGTGACGGTGCCGTCCTTACGGAATGCCGGGCGCAGCTTGCTCAGCGTCTCGACGGTGGTGTCCGGGCGGATGCCCTCGTCCTGACTCACCACGATCGGATCGCCCTTGCGCTGCGGCACCGACACCGGGACGACCTCGTCGTCGAAGATGCCGTTCTTCCAGGCGGCCGCGGCCCGCTGATGCGAGGCGGCGGAGAAGGCGTCCTGATCCTCGCGGCTGATCTTGTCGACGTCGTTGCGGGTCTCGGTCAGCGCGCCCATCGGCTGATCGGTGAAGATGTCGTGCAGCCCGTCGAAGGCCATATGGTCGCGCAGGGTCACATCGCCGTACTTGAAGCCCTCGCGGCTCTTCTCCAGCAGATGCGGGGCCCGCGTCATCGACTCCTGGCCGCCGGCCACCACGATCTCGTACTCGCCCGCGCGAATCAGCTGATCCGCCAGGGCGATTGCGTTGATACCGGACAGGCAGACCTTGTTCACGGTGAGCGCCGGAACATCCATCGGAATGCCCGCGGCGTTCGCGGCCTGCCGCGCCGGGATCTGGCCCGCGCCGGCGGTCAGCACCTGACCCATGATCACGTAGTCGACCTGATCGGGCGCGACCCCGGCCTTCTCCAGCGCCGCCTTGATGGCGAACCCGCCCAGATCCGAGCCACTGAAGTCCTTCAACCCACCCAGGAGCCGACCGACCGGGGTGCGCGCACCGGAGACGATGACGGAGGTGGTGGTCACGATGAACCTCGTTTCTCGATTTCACAGATCGCCGTCGACGGAACAGGACCGCCTCGTACTCCACGGTAACCGGTGTGGTCCCCGCATGACCATGGAGGTGCGCGCTACCGTTCGAGGGGTGAGCACCCCCGATACGTCCATATTCATCCCCGCCGACTATGTGATAGCCATCGACCACGTCGGCGTCGCGGTTCCCGACCTGGACATCGCCGTCACCTGGTACTCCGAACATCTCGGCATGATCGAGACCCACCGCGAGGTGAACGAGGCGCAGGGCGTGCACGAGGCGATGCTGTCGCTGCCGGGCGCCGGCGACGATTCGACTGCTCTGCAGTTGCTGGCTCCCGCCAACGCGGATTCGACCATCGCCAAGTTCATCGATCGCAACGGACCCGGACTGCAGCAACTCGCCTATCGCGTCACCGATATCGACGCGGTGGCAACCTATCTGCGTGGCCGCGGCCTGCGTTTGCTGTACGAGGCCCCCCGGGCCGGAACCGCGGGTTCACGCATCAACTTCGTACACCCGAAGGATGCTGGCGGTGTGCTCATCGAGCTCGTCCAACCGGCGGCGAATCCTACTCACTAGTACCGCAATCCGGCGGTGGAAACTTGTCGTAACTACATTCGCGGTCGGGTCACCATGGTGGGCCGGTAGGCTGTAGTTTGTGGGGCATGTCGTCCACTGAGCCCGATCGCAATCGCTTCGTCGCGTTGCCCTTTACGGTGGTCCGGAAGGGTTACGACCGTGACGAAGTACGCAATTACTTCGACCGATTCGACGCCGAACTGCGGGTCACCGCCACCGACCGCGATGCCGCCGCGGCTCAGGCCCGAAACCTGGCCGCCCAGCTGGAAGACGCGCGGGACGAGATCGATGAGCTGCGTAAGGAAGTCGATCGTCTGTCGGTGCCGCCGACCACCGCGGAGGGCATGAGCGACCGCATTTCGCGGATGCTGCGCCTGGCCTCCGACGAGGCCTCCGAGGTCCGCGCGCAGGCGCAGGCCGAGGCCGCGGAGATGATCTCGATCGCGGAGCAGCAGGCCACCGAGATGCGTGGCAAGTACGAGTCGCTGCTCGCCGAGACCAAGGAGAAGCGCGAGGCGCTCGAGGTCGAGTTCGAGCAGACCCTCGCCAACGCCCGCGCCGAGGCCACCAAGATCGTCGAGGCCGCCTCGGCCGAGGCCGACCGCATCACGAAGGAAGCGGAGGCCAAGCGCAAGGCCGCCCAGCAGGACTTCGAGGTCACCATGGCGGAGCGTCGCACCAAGCTCACCCGCGCCATGGAGGAGCTCGAGGCCACCAGCCGCACCGAGGCCGCCCAGCGCATCAAGGATGCGACCGACGAGTCCAACCGTCTGGTCACCTCCGCCACCCAGCAGGCCGATCGCAAGATCGCGCACGCCAAGGAACTGGCCGAGGAGATGCGCGTGCTGCGCGGTCGAGTCCTGGCCCAGCTCTTGGGAATTCGCGGTCAGCTGGATTCGGTTCCGGCCATGCTCGCCGCGGTCAACCGCGAGAGCGAACTGCTCGACGGCGCCCCGGAGCAGCGTTCGCTGTCCGGTAAGCAGTCCGGCGCGGGCCGCCAGAAGGCGATCCAGGACGCGAAGGGCGAGGCCGAGGACGACGAGGCCGAAGCGGCCGATCGCGAGAACGCCGAAGTCTCCAGCTAGCACCGACCCCATCGGGCGACACCCACCACCCGCTCCAAGGCCGCCCCCGACTCGTCGGGGGCGGCCTCCTTATGTCTGGGGCTACAGCTGTGGCTCAGGACCAGCGGCGCGTAATGCCGCGAGTGTGGCGGCCCTTCCAGCAATCCGTATGCCAATGACGGCGGTCGTCCTCACCGCCGTAGGCGGGCCAGGCGACGATATGGGCGACGCCGGGCGGGATCTCGTGATCACAGCCCGGACAGCGATAGGTCTTGGTGGCGCGACTGCCCGGAATCGTGCGCACGTTATAGGTCTCGTCGCCGCCCGGCCCGTCCTCGGTCCGGCCGAAGACATCGCCGAGCGGGCGCGATTCCGGCGGGAATCGCGCCGGTTGCTTGGGGCGCGGCTTCCGGCGGGGCATATATCCGAGGTTAGAACAACCGGAATTCGTCGCTCTCCGTGCCCCGTAGGGCGTTGTAATCGAGCGTCAGACAACGGATTCCGCGATCGGTGGCGAGCGTACGGGCCTGCGGCTTGATCTGCTGGGCCGCGAAGACCCCGGTCACCGGGGACAGCAACGGATCCCGGTTCAGCAGTTCCAGATAGCGGGTGAGCTGTTCGACGCCATCGATCTCGCCGCGGCGCTTGATCTCCACGGCTACCGTCGCACCCACCGCATCGCGGCACAGGATGTCCACCGGACCGATGGCGGTCATGTACTCGCGGCGAATGAGGCTGTAGCCCTCGCCGAGGGTCTGGATGTGTTCGGCCAGCAATGCCTGGAGATGGGCCTCCACGCCGTCCTTCACCAGGCCGGGATCGATGCCCAGATCATGGGAGGAGTCGTGTTCGATGTCCTCGACGGTGATCCGCAGCTCCTCACCGGCCTTATTGGTCACCACCCAGAGTTTGCCTGTCTCCGAATCGGTTTCGCGCTCCTCCAGCCAGCAGGGTGGGCTCATCCAGTTCAACGGCTTATAGGAACCGCCGTCGGAGTGGACCAGAACCGAGCCGTCCGCCTTCATCATCAGCAGCCGACGAGCCATCGGGAGATGAGCGGTGAGCCGACCCACGTAGTCGACCTGACAGCGAGCAATCACGAGGCGCACCCCAGGCACTTTAGGCCAGTGCCGCGCCCACACCGAATTCAGCCTACGAGCATCAAGTAGCCGAGTCCGGACGCGGTGACCAGCAGAGCGATCTCGAACCAGCTCAGCCGCGGCAAGGCGGGCCGACCGGTGCGCAGCACCCAGAAGCCCGCCAGCAGGCCGATCACGACGGACAGCAGATGGCCGACGTTGGTGAAGGTCCGCCCCATCACGACACCCGCGACGGCGACGGCGATCCAGGTGATCGCCCAGGTGGGCCGCCAGCGGACGGGAATCAGGGCGTAGAAGGCGCCGATCAGGGCCATGGCGCCGTAGCTGATGCCGACGTCCTCGGCGCGCGTGATGTCGATCGGAAGCCAGTCGGACTCGACGGCCACCCAGAGGCCCACCGCCACCAGCAGCGTGGCGCCGATATGTCCGGCCAGGAAGATCCGAATCAATTGCCACGCACCGAATCTCAGCTCGGCGAGGGCCAGCAGGGACAGCAGCAGCGGGATGATCAACAGCGAGGTGCTGGTGTCGCCGATCACGAAGGCGCTGGAGAACAGGGTGCCGAAGTGGCCGCGCAGCAGATTGTGCAGATTGGTGCTGGCATGCAGCATGAACTTCGACTGCGCGCTGTCGTTCATCTCCGACAACCACACGGTCACGCCGACGAGCAGGGCCACGTAGGCGTAGGTCACCGGGAGGAGGAACCGGCGCCATCGGGGCCGGTCGGCGACGGCCGAACCGTTCGATGCGTTCGACGCCGGTGCGGACAGCACCACCATCGCAGCCCCTTCCGAACTTCTACCGGCAGCCGATCCGCCGGGCCTGTCTCATCATGATCCTTATCAGCGCTTCGGGGGCGCTCCCTGTTCCTCGAGACTTGGCTGTGAACCTGAGCGGCCCATGGTGTCCCGAGCAATTCCCCGACATACGGGGGGTAAACAACGAGAGGGCCCTGACTGGTGTCAGGGCCCTCTCGGGAATGTATGTTCCGGCGGTGTCCTACTCTCCCACACCCTGGCGAGTGCAGTACCATCGGCGCTGGCAGGCTTAGCTTCCGGGTTCGGAATGGGACCGGGCGTTTCCCCACCGCTATAACCGCCGTAACTCTATGAAACTATCCACACACCCTCATCACCTACCGAGATCCCGACCATCCGGTCGAGAATCCCGATAGCACCCACCCTGCCTTCGCAGAGTGAGGAGAGAGTGTCTGTGTATTGTTTCAGACACCGCACAGTGGACGCGTAGCACC